>NZ_CP017781.1:1044375-1392500 GCF_001856665.1 Rhodobacter xanthinilyticus
GCGCTCGGCGCCGATGTGGGAACGGCTCGGCACGAAACTGGCGGGCCTGCTGGCGGCCGGCGTCGTGATGCTCGAAGTCTCCAAACAGATCCACGCCCCGCGCCGCCCTGGCCTCGGCGCCGCCGTGCGCCGCCCGCTCTCGATCCTCGAAGGCGCGGTCAAACCCGCCGCCGACCCGGTCTGAGCCCCGAAGCCCCGGTCTGCCACGCCCCCCCCACGCCCCCTTTCATCTTGCCCCAAATATCCCGGGGGGAGCCCGGCACGGGCGGGGGGCAGCGCCCCCCCCCCGCGGCCTCCCTCCCGCGCCCCCCGCAAGCGGGTGAATCACCCCCGCCAAAGCGCGCCGCATCGCTGCGACAAACCCCGCCGCGCCGTAGCGTCACGGGCCGGAATTGGTCGGGTTTTCGGGCCGATCGAGCCGTTAGCGCCATAACTCCCTGCAGCGCTTGCGCTAACGGCTCAAGGCCGGGCCAAATTGCGCCTCCCGCATTCACATTCTGTTGTGCAAGACGGTTGCGAGGGGGGGAATGCTCTGCTACACGCGGGGCCGATATTGCGGCGTGCGGGACTGTCCTGCGCGCCAGGGGAGGCCCCGCGTGCCGCACCCTCGCGGCGGGACGGGGCAAGAACATCGGAAGGGTGGACGTGTCCGAACCAGCTTCGATTTCCGCAGCCATTGCCGGGCGCTATGCCACGGCGATCTTTGAAATTGCCCGCGAGGCCGGGGCGCTTGGCGCTCTGGAAGCCGATGTCGCGGCCCTGCAATCGGCCCTGGCCGAGTCGGCGGATCTGCGCGATCTGATCGCCTCGCCGCTCTACGGGCGCGACGAGCAGGCCGCCGTGATCGGCGCGCTCGGCACGAAAATGGGCCTGACCGCGGCGATGGCCGGCGGCCTCGGGCTGATGGCGTCCAAACGGCGCCTGTTCGCGCTGCCGCAGCTCCTCAAGGCGCTCTCGGCCGCGATCGCCGAAGAGAAGGGCGAAGTGACCGCCGATGTCACCTCGGCCACCGCGCTTTCCACCGCCCAGGCCGAGAAACTGGCCGAGGCGCTGAAAACCAAGACGGGCAAGACCGTCAAACTCAACATCGCCGTGGATGAGAGCCTCATCGGCGGCATGATCGTCAAGCTGGGTTCGCGAATGATCGACACCTCGGTCAAAGCCAAACTCGCTTCCCTCCAGAACGCCATGAAAGAGGTCGGATAATGGGCATCCAAGCAGCTGAGATCTCTGCTATCCTCAAGGAGCAGATCAAGAACTTCGGGCAGGACGCCCAAGTCGCCGAAGTGGGCCGCGTGCTCTCTGTGGGCGACGGTATCGCCCGCGTCTACGGGCTGGACAACGTCCAGGCCGGCGAGATGGTGGAATTCCCCGGCGGGATCCGCGGGATGGCGCTGAACCTCGAAACCGACAACGTCGGTGTCGTTATCTTCGGTTCGGACCGTGACATCAAAGAAGGTGACACCGTCAAGCGCACCCAGTCGATCGTGGACGTTCCGGCGGGCCCCGGCCTGCTCGGCCGCGTCGTCGACGCGCTCGGCAACCCGATCGACGGCAAAGGCCCGGTGGTTTTCGCCGAGCGCCGCATCGCCGACGTCAAAGCCCCGGGCATCATTCCGCGGAAATCGGTGCACGAACCGATGGCGACCGGCCTCAAGTCGGTTGACGCGATGATCCCGATCGGCCGTGGCCAGCGCGAGCTGATCATCGGCGACCGTCAGACCGGCAAGACCGCGATCGCGCTCGACACCATTCTGAACCAGAAAGTCTACAACGACGCGAACCCGGCCAACAAGCTGCATTGCTTCTACGTCGCCGTCGGCCAGAAGCGCTCGACCGTGGCGCAGCTCGTCAAGAAGCTCGAAGAAACCGGCGCGATGGAATACACCACCGTCATCGCCGCGACCGCGTCCGACCCGGCGCCGATGCAGTTCCTCGCGCCCTATTCGGCGACCGCGATGGCCGAATACTTCCGCGACAACGGCATGCATGCGCTGATCGTCTATGATGACCTGTCGAAACAAGCCGTGTCCTATCGTCAGATGTCGCTGCTGCTGCGTCGTCCCCCGGGGCGTGAAGCCTATCCGGGCGACGTGTTCTACCTGCACTCGCGTCTGCTCGAGCGTTCGGCCAAGCTGAACGAGGATTTCGGTTCGGGCTCGCTCACCGCGCTGCCGGTCATCGAAACCCAGGGCGGCGACGTGTCGGCCTTCATCCCGACCAACGTGATCTCGATCACCGACGGCCAGATCTTCCTTGAAACCGAACTGTTCTACCAGGGCATCCGCCCGGCCGTGAACACCGGTCTCTCGGTGTCGCGCGTCGGCTCCTCGGCCCAGACCAACTCGATGAAGTCGGTCGCCGGCCCGGTGAAACTCGAACTCGCCCAGTATCGCGAAATGGCGGCCTTCGCCCAGTTCGGCTCGGATCTCGACGCCGCGACCCAGAAGCTGCTGAACCGCGGTGCGCGTCTGACCGAGCTGATGAAGCAAGCCCAGTACTCGCCGCTGACCAACGCCGAAATCGTTGCGGTCATCTTCGCGGGCACCAACGGCTTCCTCGACACCGTTCCGGTGAAAGAGGTCGGCCGCTTCGAAAAAGGCCTGCTCTCGTATCTGCGCGGCACCCGCAAGGACATCCTCGAGTGGCTCACCAACGAAGATCCCAAAATCAAGGGTGACGCGGAAGCGAAGCTGAAAGCCGCGATCGAAGAATTCGCCAAGACCTTCGCTTAAGCGCCTGAAAGGACAGGGACATGCCCAGCCTTAAGGACCTAAAGAACCGGATCACGAGTGTCAAAAACACTCGGAAGATCACGAAGGCGATGCAGATGGTCGCGGCGGCTAAGCTCCGTCGCGCCCAGGAAGCCGCCGAAAGCGCCCGGCCCTTCGCCGAGCGCATGACGGCCGTCATGTCGGGGCTTGCTGCCTCGGTGGGCGGCTCCGACAGCGCGCCCCGGCTTCTCGCCGGGACGGGCTCGGATCAGATCCACCTTCTGGTGGTGATGACCGGTGAGCGCGGGCTGTGTGGGGGCTTCAACGCCAACATCGCCAAACTCGCGAAGGCGCGGGCTCTCGAGCTGATCGCCGCCGGCAAAACGGTCAAGATCCTGACCGTCGGCAAAAAAGGCCGCGACGCGCTGCGTCGTGACCTTGGCGACCATTTCGTGGCCCATGTCGATCTCTCCGAGGTCAAGAAAATCGGCTACGCCAACGCGCAGGAGATCGCCCGCGATCTGCTCGCCCGTTTCGAAGCCGGCGAATTCGATGTCGCGACGATCTTCTACTCGCGCTTCGAATCCGTGATCTCGCAGATCCCGACGGCCCGGCAGATCATCCCCGCCCAGTTCGAGGCAGGCGAAGCCAATGCGGCTTCGGCGGTCTACGACTACGAGCCGAGCGAAGAAGAGATCCTCGCGGATCTTCTCCCGCGCGGCGTGGCGACGGCGATCTTCTCGGCGCTTCTGGAAAACAACGCCTCGTTCAACGGGGCCCAGATGTCGGCGATGGACAACGCCACTCGCAACGCGGGCGACATGATCGACAAGCTGACGATCGAGTTCAACCGCTCGCGTCAGGCCGTGATCACCAACGAGCTCATCGAAATCATTTCGGGCGCCGAGGCGCTCTGACCGAACCGGAGATAGCAAACAATGGCAAGCAAAGGCAAAGTGACCCAGGTCATCGGCGCCGTCGTCGACGTCCAGTTCGAAGGCGGTCTGCCCGCGATTCTGAACGCGCTTGAAACCACCAACAACGGCAAGAAGCTGGTGCTCGAAGTCGCCCAGCACCTCGGCGAGAACTCGGTGCGCACCATCGCGATGGACGCCACCGAAGGCCTCGTGCGCGGTGCGGAAGTCTCCGATACCGGCGCGCCGATCACCGTGCCGGTGGGCAACGCCACCCTCGGCCGCATCCTGAACGTCATCGGCGAGCCGGTGGACGAAAAGGGCCCGGTCGCGAACGACCAGGCGCGCGCCATCCACCAGCCGGCCCCGGAATTCGCCGAGCAATCGACCGAGAGCCAGATCCTCGTGACCGGCATCAAGGTCATCGACCTGCTCGCCCCCTACTCGAAGGGCGGCAAGATCGGCCTCTTCGGCGGCGCCGGCGTGGGCAAGACCGTTCTGATCATGGAACTGATCAACAACATCGCGAAAGTGCACTCGGGCTTCTCGGTGTTCGCGGGCGTTGGCGAACGGACCCGTGAAGGCAACGACCTCTACCACGAGATGATCGAATCGGGCGTTATCAACACCGAGAAACTCGAAGAGTCGAAAGTGGCGCTGGTCTACGGCCAGATGAACGAGCCTCCGGGGGCCCGTGCGCGCGTCGCGCTGACCGGTCTGACGCTCGCGGAACAGTTCCGCGACCAGTCGGGCACCGACGTTCTGTTCTTCGTCGACAACATCTTCCGCTTCACCCAGGCGGGTTCGGAAGTGTCGGCGCTCCTCGGCCGGATCCCGTCGGCCGTGGGTTACCAGCCGACGCTGGCGACCGACATGGGCGCGCTGCAAGAACGCATCACCTCGACCAAAGCCGGCTCGATCACCTCGGTGCAGGCGATCTACGTTCCGGCCGACGACCTGACCGACCCGGCGCCGGCGACCTCGTTCGCCCACCTCGACGCCACCACGGTTCTGTCGCGTGCGATCTCGGAACTCGGGATCTATCCGGCGGTGGACCCGCTCGACTCGACCTCGCGGATCCTCGACCCGCAAGTCGTCGGCGAAGAGCACTACCAGGTCGCCCGTGACGTGCAGGGGATGCTCCAGCGCTACAAGTCGCTGCAGGACATCATCGCCATTCTCGGCATGGACGAACTGTCGGAAGAAGACAAACTCACCGTGGCGCGCGCCCGGAAGATCCAACGCTTCCTGTCGCAACCCTTCGACGTGGCGAAGGTCTTCACCGGTTCGGACGGCGTTCAGGTGCCGCTCGAAGACACCATCCGCTCGTTCAAGGCGGTTGTGGCTGGCGAATACGACCACCTGCCGGAAGCTGCCTTCTACATGGTCGGCGGCATCGACGAAGTGATCGCCAAGGCTGCCAAGCTCGCCGCCGCGGCGTAAGGAGGCTGATCCATGGCCGACACGATGCAATTCGACCTCGTCTCCCCTGAACGGAAGCTCGCTTCCGTCCAGGCCCGCGAGGTGCGCATCCCGGGCGCCGATGGTGACCTGACTGCGATGCCGGGTCACGCGGCCCTGATCACCACGCTGCGTCCGGGCATCCTGACGGTCGTTTCGGCCGAGGGGAGCGCGGATTATGCCGTCACCGGCGGCTTTGCCGAGATCGGGCCGGAGGGCGTCACCGTCCTCGCCGAGCGCGGCTTGCCGAAGACCGAGCTGACCCCGGCGATCCACGCCGAGATGATGGCGGAGGCCAAGAAGGCCGTCGATACCGCCCATCCCTCGGTGGTCGACGCCGCGGTGAAGATGCTCGCGGATATGGAAGCCCTCGGCACCCATATGACCGCCTGAGCACGGCGCCAAGCAAATCGAAGCCCCGGGGAAACCCGGGGCTTTTTTCTTTCGCAACCTGCGCCTAAAACAGGCGAAAAGGTCACGAGGATTTCATGCAGAAGTTTAGCAGCCATCGCGTCGGGGTCTTGCAAGGGTCGCTGGTGCTGTTCTCCGATTACCAGGACGGCGGCGTGATGTGGACGGGCGAGGGCCCGCGCGAGCTGCGCAAGGTCGTCGAATTCTCCGAGGCCTTCCGCGAAGTGCCCGCCGTGCATGTCTCGCTCGCGATGTGGGATATCGACCAGAAGCACAACGGCCGGATGGATATCTCGGCCGATATGGTGACCGAGGAGGGCTTCGTGATCGTATTCCGCACCTGGGGCGATACCCGCGTGGCGCGCGTGCGCTGCGACTGGCTCGCGATCGGCGGGGTCGGCAACGAGGACGATTGGGAAATTCTCTGAGGAGGGCAGGGCATGAGCAAGACGATTTTCATCCTGAACGGGCCAAACCTGAACCTCTTGGGCAAGCGCGAGCCGGAGATCTACGGCCACGAGACGCTCGCCGATGTCGAGAGCCGCTGCGCCGCGATCGCGGGGCCGCGGGGCGTGGCGGTGAGCCTGCGCCAGTCGAACCACGAGGGCGAGATCATCGACTGGATCCACGAGGCGCGCGAGGCCGCCGCGGGCATCGTGATCAACCCCGCGGCCTTCACCCATACCTCGGTCGCGATCCTCGATGCGCTCAACGCCTATGACGGCCCGGTGATCGAGGTGCATATCTCGAACGTCCACAAGCGCGAGGCCTTCCGCCATCACAGCTTCGTCTCGGCCCGCGCCGAAGGGGTGATCGCCGGCCTCGGCATCGAGGGCTACGAGGCCGCAACGCGCCGGATCCTGACGCTGATCGGCGCCTGAGGCTTTCCCTTTTGCAACAATCGCGCCGCCTTTCGGGGCGGCGTTTTGCTGCGCGCTATCCCTTTTGCGACAATCGTTCAGCCCGCCGCGGCGATCATCGCGCGGATCCGGGCGGCACAGGCGCGCGCCTCTTCCTCGGAGGTGAACTCGTCGCTCGCGATCCGGGCGCCACCCGCGAGCGTCACCTCGAGGATCGGCGTTTCGGAGCTGTCGGGCGCCGAGGGCAACAGGTAGACCCGCGGCGCCTCGAGCGCGTCGAGCGCGCAGCCGACCTCGCTCGGCGCGCCGCGCAAAGGCCATGTGCGCAAGCTGACCCGGCCCGCGCCCGGGTCGATCCGCAGGCATTGCCGCGGCGCGCGCCCGATCTGGCGGATCCCGAGCCCGCCAAGCCCCACGATCGCCGCGCAGCCCCCCCAGAAGATCAGCGCAGGCAGCTCCGCCCCGGCGGCAAGGAGGCCCAGCACCGTCACCCCGCCGATGAGCGCGAGGCTCGTCCCGACGCCGCGCCAGATCAGGCCGCCGCGCGCGCTGCGCGGGCCCGCGCGCAGGATCAACACGTCGTGGTCGGTGGTCGGGTTTGGGGGCACAATCGAGGGCATGGCAATTCGGGCGTGAAACGGGCTGCGGCTATGACGCCACCTTGCCGGCAAAATGCGCCCAAACCGTGACGGCGCAAAGAAAAAGGGCGCCCCGAGAGGCGCCCTTTCCGTCCCTTGCGGGCGCGGCGTGATTACATCATGCCGCCCATGCCGCCCATGTCGGGCATGCCGCCGGCCGGAGCTTTCGGCTCGGGCTTCTCGGCGATCATGCATTCGGTGGTGATCAAGAGACCCGCGACCGAAGCCGCATCCTCGAGCGCCGTGCGGGTGACTTTCGCCGGGTCGATGACGCCGAACTTGAACATGTCGCCATATTCTTCGGTCTGCGCGTTGAAGCCGAAGGCGAGATCCGACGATTCGCGGACCTTGCCGGCCACCACGGCGCCGTCGACGCCCGCGTTCTCGGCGATCTGACGCATCGGAGCTTCGAGCGCGCGACGCACGATCGCGATGCCCGCATCCTGGTCCGAGTTCGCGCCGGTCAGCTCGGCGAGCACCTTGCCAGCCTGCACCAGAGCCACGCCGCCGCCGACGACGATGCCTTCCTGAACCGCCGCACGGGTCGCGTTCAGCGCGTCATCGACACGGTCCTTGCGCTCTTTCACTTCGACCTCGGTCATGCCGCCCACGCGGATGACAGCCACGCCGCCGGCGAGCTTCGCCACGCGCTCTTGCAGCTTTTCACGGTCGTAGTCCGAGGTGGTTTCCTCGATCTGGGTGCGGATCTGGGCGACACGCGCTTCGATCTCGGCCTTCTCGCCGGCGCCGTCGACGATCGTGGTGTTCTCTTTCGAGATGGTGACCTTCTTGGCCTTACCGAGCATGTCGAGGCCGACATTCTCGAGCTTCATGCCGAGGTCTTCCGAGATCACCTGGCCGCCGGTCAGGATCGCGATGTCCTGCAGCATGGCCTTGCGACGGTCACCAAAGCCCGGCGCCTTGACGGCGGCGATCTTCAGCCCGCCGCGCAGCTTGTTGACCACGAGGGTCGCCAGCGCTTCGCCTTCCACGTCCTCGGCGATGATGAGGAGCGGTTTTTGCGACTGGATGACTTGCTCGAGCAGCGGCACCATCGGCTGCAGCGACGAGAGTTTCTTCTCGTGCAGCAGGATGAGGCAGTCTTCGAGATCCGCGATCATCTTGTCGGGGTTGGTGACGAAATAGGGCGAGAGGTAGCCGCGGTCGAACTGCATGCCTTCGACGACTTCAACCTCGGTCTCCATGCCCTTGTTTTCTTCGACGGTGATCACACCCTCGTTGCCGACCTTCTGCATCGCATCGGCGATGAAACGGCCGATCTGGGCTTCGCCGTTGGCCGAAATGGTGCCGACCTGAGCGACTTCGTCGCTGTCGGCGACCGGGCGCGCGGCGGCCTTGATCGCTTCGACGACTTTCAGCGTCGCCATGTCGATGCCGCGCTTGAGGTCCATCGGGTTGAGCCCGGCGGCGACCGATTTCAGGCCTTCCTTGATGATCGCTTGCGCGAGCACGGTGGCGGTGGTGGTGCCGTCGCCGGCTTCGTCATTGGTGCGCGAGGCGACTTCTTTCACCATCTGCGCGCCCATGTTCTCGAACTTGTCCGAGAGCTCGATTTCCTTGGCGACCGACACACCGTCCTTGGTGATGCGCGGCGCGCCGAAGGATTTTTCGATGACGACGTTGCGGCCTTTCGGGCCGAGCGTGACCTTCACCGCATCGGCGAGGATGTTGACGCCCTTGAGCATGCGGTCGCGGGCATCGGTCGAGAACTTGACGTCCTTGGCTGCCATTTTTGTCTTCCTTTATGCGTTTGAGATCAATGGGATCGCGTGAGTTACGCGATGATGCCCATGATGTCGGATTCTTTCATGATCAGCAGTTCTTCGCCGTCGAGGGTCACTTCCGTGCCCGACCATTTGCCGAAGAGCACGCGATCGCCCGGCTTGACCGACGGCGCGATCAGCTCGCCCGAATCCTTGCGCGCGCCTTCGCCAACGGCGACGATCTCGCCCTCGGCCGGCTTCTCTTTCGCCGAATCCGGAATGATCAGACCGCCCTTGGTCTTTTCTTCGCTCTGCACGCGCTTGACCAGCACGCGGTCATGAAGCGGTTTGAATGCCATCTGGGTCACTCCCTAAGGTTCCAGGTTGAATGCTTTTAGCACTCTTTTCGGGTGAGTGCTAACGATGCGGGAGTTAGGCACTGCCCCCCGTGGCTGTCAACACCCGCGCGCAAAATTTTGCGTGGAATTTTTGCGACCGGCCCGGGCGGCCTTGGCGGCGGGGTGCGGGCGTGGCAGGGTCGCGCGGCAAAAGAGGAGAGAGTGCGAATGATTTGGCGTGCGGTTGCGAGTGTGGCCCTCGGGGTCTCGGTTCTGGCGGGGACGGGGGCGCGCGCGGGCTGTGTGGGCACCGATCTCTTCGCGGCGCTCCCCGAGGCCGAGCGCGCCGCGCTCACCGCCGACGCCGCTGCCGCGCCCCATGGCGAGGGGCTCGTCTTCCGCGCCTCCCGCGGCGAAGAGCGCCTCACCGTCGTCGGCACCTATCACCTCCCCGATCCGCGCCACGCCGCCCTCGTCGCGGAGATCCGCCCCGATCTCGCGGCCGCGACCACGCTTCTGGTCGAGGCCGGCCCCGAGGAAGAGGCCGCGCTCAAGGCGCGTATCGCCACCGATCCGGGGCTGATGTTTGCCACCGACGGCCCGACGCTCCCCGAGATCCTGCCCGAGGATCTGTGGCAAGAGCTCGCCACCGTGGCCACCGCGCGCGGCATGCCCGCGGTTCTGGTCGCCAAGATGCGCCCGGCCTTCCTGTCGATGATCCTGTCGATCCCGCCCTGCGCGCTCACCGAGATGGCCGAGGGCGGCGGCGGGCTCGACAAGGCGCTGATGGCCGAGGCCGCGGCGCGCGATCTGCCGGTGCGCGCGGTCGAGCCCTATGACACGCTCTTCACCCTCTTCGAGGAGATCCCGCAGGAGGATACCGAGGCGATGATCCGCGCGACGCTGGTCGGCGCGGAGGATGGCCCGTCGAATTCGGTGACCATGGGCAACCTCTATTTCGCCCGCCAGCCGCGGCTGATCTGGGAATTCTCGCGCCATGAGGCGCTCGCGGCGGGCCTCGACCCCGAGGAGGTCGCGGCGCAGATGGATCTCGCCGAGGAGCTGCTCGTCGTGCGCCGCAACCGCGCCTGGATCGCGCCGGTCGAGGCCGCGCTCGCCGAGGGGCCGGCGGTGCTCGCGGTGGGCGCGCTGCATCTTTCGGGGGCGGTGGGGGTGCTCGCGCTCCTCGAGGCGGAGGGCTTCACCGTCACCCGTGTCGATTGAGCGCGCCCGTTAGCGCCAAACGGATGACAAGCCCCGCGCAAGCCCCTATAACGCGGCCGAAACGCAGATCCGAGGGATTCCATGACCACCAAGGTTTTCGGCCACAAGGCCCCTGACACCGACTCGACCGGCTCGCCCATCATCTGGGCCTGGTATCTGAACGAAGTGAAAGGCGTGCCCGCCACGCCGGTGCTGCTCGGTGAGCCCAACACCGAAGCCGCCTTCGTGCTCAAGCACTGGGATCTGGCGAAACCCGAGATCATCTCGGGCGTCGAGGCCGGCGAGAAGGTCGTGATCGTCGACACCAACAACCCCGCCGAGCTCCCCGAGGGCATCAACAAGGCCGATATCACCGCGATCATCGACCACCACAAGCTGGTCGGCGGCCTCGAGACCAAGGGCCCGATCGACATCACCATCCGCCCGCTCGCCTGCACCGCGACCATCATGTATGACCTGATGGGCGAGGATGTGAAAAAGGCTCCGCGCGGGATCAAGGGCGCGATGCTGTCGTGCATCCTCTCCGATACGCTCGAGTTCCGCTCGCCGACCACCACCGCCCATGACAAGGCCGTCTGCGAGGCGCTCGCGGCCGATCTGGGCGTGTCGATCAACGAGCTCGCTTCGGCGATGTTCGAGGCGAAATCGGACGTGTCCGAGTTCTCGGACGCGGCGCTCCTGCGGATGGATTCCAAGGAATACAACGTCGACGGCACCGAGCTGCGGGTTTCGGTTCTCGAGACCACCGCGCCGAAGCTGATCCTCGACCGCAAGGCGAGCCTGATGGCTTCGATGGTCGATGTCGCCAAGGAAGATGGCGCCGATCAGGTGCTGCTCTTCGTCGTCGACATCCTGAACGAGGAGGCCACGCTTCTGGTGCCGAACGATCTGGTGAAGAAAATCGCCGAGGCGTCGTTTGGCTGCACCGTCGAGGGCGATACCGTGGTTCTGCCCGGCGTGATGTCGCGCAAGAAACAGATCATCCCGGCGCTGAAGGTCTGATCCGACCAGGATCGTGATGAGAGGGGCGGGGGGAAACCTCCGCCCTTTTGCATGCGGGGGAGGGGGCTCCGCCCCCGCCGGCGCGCCGGCCCCCCGGATATTTGGGCATCGTTGAAGGGGCGGGCTTTGCCTTTTTCACATCCCTGTCCTATAGCGGGGGCAGGATCGGCGCGCGACGCGCAGCAGACAAGATGAGGCAGCATGACCCGGATCGTTCAATCTCTGGCCGAAATCTCGGCGCCCTATGACGCGCTCTTTTGCGATCTCTGGGGGTGTCTGCACAATGGCGTGGCGCCCTTCCCGGAGGCGGTGGCGGCGTTGCAGGGGTTCCGCGCGACGGGGGGCAAGGTGGTGCTGCTGACCAATGCGCCGCGCCCGGCGCCCTTCGTGATTGCGACGCTCGAGCGGATGGGGGTGCCGCGCGACGCCTATGATCTCGTGGTCAGTTCGGGCGACGCGGCGCAAGATGCGATGTTTGCCGGCGCAGTCGGGCGCAAGGTCTGGCATCTCGGGCCGGAGAAGGATGCGGGCTTTTTCGAGCAGATCCCGGCCGAATGGCAGGGGCAGGCCGAGATCGAGCGGGTGAGTTTCGAGGAGGCCGAGGGGATCATCTGCACCGGCCCCTTCGACGAGATCAGCGAGGTGCCCGAAGATTATCGCGCGCGCTTCCTGCTCGCCAAGGGGCGCGGGCTGCCGATGCTGTGCGCCAACCCCGATATCGTCGTCGATCTGGGCGAGCGGCGGATCTATTGCGCGGGCGCGCTGGCGGCGCTTTACGAGGAGATGGGGGGCGAGGCGATGTATTTCGGCAAGCCCCATCCGCCGATCTATGACCTCGCGCGGCGCAAGCTCGCGGCGATCGGGGGCGTCGAGGATGGCCGGATTCTGGCGATCGGCGACGGCATCAACACCGATGTCGCGGGCGCCGTGGGCGAGGGGATCGACGCGCTCTTCGTCACCGGCGGGCTTGCGGTGGACCAGTTCGGCGCCGACCCGGAGGCGCCGGAGGCCGAGCTGCTCGCCACCTGGCTGGCCGCGCGTCAACAGGACCCGCTCTTCTCGATCGGCAAGCTGCGCTGAGTCTTCGCGGCGCTGCGCAATATCCTTGCGCGGCGTCGATCTTCATCGAAAATTAATTTCGATTTTATTGCTTTGGTAAGCCCCGCCATGTTATGCCGCAGTGCAACATCCACCTGAGGGCAGGACCGATGACCCAAGATTTCACCCCCGGCACCATCTATCTCGAAGACCTCGAAGTCGGCATGAGCCGCTCGCTCAAGAAGGTCGTCACCGACCGCGATATCGAGATGTTCGCCGAGGTCTCGACCGACCACAACCCCGTGCACCTGAACGACGACTATGCCAATGCGACGATGTTCAAGGGCCGCATCGCGCATGGCATGCTCTCGGCGGGGCTGATTTCGGCGGTGATCGGCGAGCAGCTTCCGGGCCATGGCACGATCTATCTCGGCCAGTCGCTGAAATTCACCGCGCCGGTGCGCCCGGGCGATGAGGTCACCGCGACCGTCACCGTCACCGCGATCGACCCGGCCAAGCGTCGTGTCACCCTTGAAACCCACTGCGCGGTGGGCGATACCGTGGTGATCAAAGGCGAGGCCCAGGTTCTGGCGCCCTCGCGCGGCTAACCACGGACCGGCGCCTCGCGTCGGCGGGGCAAGGGTATGAAGAAGTTCACGCAGTGGCAGGGCCTGCCGGAGACCGCGCGCGGCGCCTCGGTGGCGCTTGGCAATTTCGACGGGCTGCATCTCGGGCATCAGTCGGTGATCGATCTGGCGCGCGGGAAGGGTCCGCTCGGCGTGATCACCTTCGAGCCCCACCCGCGCGAGCTCTTCGCCCCTGACGCGCCGCCGTTTCGGCTGATGAACGCCGAGGCGCGGGCGAACCGTCTGGAAAAACTGGGCGTCGAGCGGCTCTTCGAGCTGCCGTTCGATGCCACCCTCGCCGGGATGGAGGCCGAGACCTTCGCCCGCGAGATCCTCGCCGAGGGGCTCGGCGTCGCCCATGTCGCGGTCGGCGGTGATTTCCGCTTCGGCCGGGGGCGGGCGGGCGATACCGCCGGGCTGATCGAGCTCGGCCGCCGCTACGGCTTCGATGTGACCATCGCGCCGCTCCTGCATCTCGACGGGCTCGAGATTTCCTCCACCGCGATCCGCACCGCGCTCGCCGAGGGCCGCCCGGGCGATGCCGCGGCGATGCTGGGCCATTTGCACCGTATCGAGGGCGAGGTGATCCACGGCGAGAAGCGCGGCCGCGCGCTCGGCTTCCCGACCGCGAACATGTCGCTCGGCGGGCTGCACCTGCCGCGGCTCGGCGTCTATGCGGTCAAGGTCGATGTGCTGACCGGGCCTCAGGCGGGCCATTACCTGGGCGCGGCCAGCCTCGGCGTGCGCCCGATGTTTGGCGAGAATGCCCCCAATCTCGAGACCTATCTCTTTGATTTCCAAGGCGATCTCTACGGTCAGCACCTCTCGGTCGCGCTGGTGGAGTTCCTCCGCCCCGAGCTCAAGTTCGACGGCCTGCCGGGCCTTCTCGAGCAGATGGCGCGCGATTGTGCGCAGGCGCGCGAGATCCTTGCCCGGGCGTGAGCGCGGGCCCCTTTCCCTTCCGCGCGCGATGGAGCACGCTTCCGCCATGACCGACCTGCGCCCCGAATTCTGGACCCTGCCGCTCGCCAAGCTGACCCCCGTCGAATGGGAGGCGCTCTGCGATGGCTGCGGCAAATGCTGCCTGAACAAGCTCGAATATGAGGATACGGGCGAGCTCGAATTCACCCGCGTCGCCTGCCGGCTGCTCGATGGCGAGACCTGCCGCTGCATGTCCTACGAGACGCGCCACACCTACGTCCCCGAATGCGTGCGCCTGACCCCGAAGACGATCCGCAAGATCGCCTATTGGATGCCGGCGAGCTGCGCCTATCGCCTGCGATTCGAGGGTAAGCCCTTGGAAGAGTGGCATTATCTGATCTCGGGTTCGCCCGAGACGATCCATGAGGCGGGCCAGAGCGTGCGCGGCTGGACGGTCTCCGAGGCCGAGGTGCCCGAGGACGATTGGGATCAATACACGATCGAGGATCTGGGATGAACTTTGCCTCCGACAACACCTCCGGCGTCGCGCCGCAGATCCTCGCCGCGCTCGGGCGCGCCAATGCGGGCCATGTGCCCTCCTACGGCGCCGACCCGTTGACCGAGGCCGTCGAGGCCGAGATCCGCACGATCTTCGAGGCGCCCGAGGCGCGCGTTTTCCTCGTCGCGACCGGCACCGCGGCGAACGCGCTCTCCTGCGCGATCCTGACCGACCCTTGGGCCGCGATCTTCTGCCACCGCAACGCCCATATCGAAGAGGATGAATGCGGCGCGCCGGAGTTCTTCACCGGCGGCTCGAAGCTCGTCCTGGTCGACGGCGAACATGCGAAAATGGCGCCCGAGGCGCTGCGCCGCGCGATCGCGCATACCGGGCGCGGGGGCGTCCATAACGTGCAACGCGGCATGGTCTCGATCACCAATGCCACCGAGGCGGGCGCCGTCTACACCCCCGACGAGGTCGCGCAACTCTCGGAAATCGCGCGCGATTTTCATCTGCCGGTGCATATGGACGGGGCGCGCTTCGCCAATGCGCTCGTCGCCTGCGATGCCTCCCCCGCCGAGATGACCTGGCGCGCGGGCGTCGATGTGCTGAGCTTTGGAGGCACGAAAAACGGCTGCATGGGCGTCGAGGCGGTGGTGATCTTCGACCCCGCCCGCGCCGCCGAATTCGAGCTGCGCCGCAAGCGCGCGGGCCATCTCTTCTCGAAACACCGCTTCCTCGCGGCGCAGATGGCGAGCTATCTCGAGGGCGGGCTCTGGCTCAACCTTGCGCGCCACGCCAACGCCATGGCCGCGCGGCTGGCCGAGGGCCTGGCGGCGACGCCCGGCGCCACGCTCGTCCATCCGCCGCAGGCCAATGCCGTCTTCACTGCTTTCCCGCGCGCGGCCCATATCCGCGCCCAGGCCGGCGGCGCGCAGTACTACCTCTGGCCCTTTGACCAATCGCTCGCTGGCCCGCCCGAGGAGCCGCTCGTGGCGCGGCTCGTCTGCTCCTGGGCCACGACCGAGGCCGAGATCGACGCGTTCCTGGCGCTGGTGCGGGGCTGATCAGCCCTCCTCCGGCGCGCCCTTCATCAGCCGCTCGGCCTTCTTGCGCACCAGAACCGAGCGCAGATCATGCATCGCGAGGAGGAGCGCGTCGGTCACCTCGTCGAGCTGGGCGTCGGAGGCCTTGGCCTGCACCCATTGCGTCGTGAGGTTGAGATAATCCACCGCGCGGTGAATATCGTCGATGTCGCGCCGCGCCAGAACCTCCTGGCGGCGCGCCATCCAGCCGTTGATCTCGGCGAGATCGGCCTCGGTCAGCTTGCGCTCGCCCTGGGCCTTGATCTCGCCGTTCTTGATGTTGACGACGGCGATCTGATCCATCTCGATGCGCCGCTGGCGGTTCTCGGTATCGACCCGAAACACCGCCGCGCCGTTCTCGCGGATCCGAAAATAATACTCCGGCAGATCGCCCGCCATCGTCCCCCCAATCGGCCCTTCGGGCCTTATTTCAGCCCTTCGCAGAAGGCCTTGATCCGCGCGCAGGCCTCGGTGAGGGCCGCATCCGAGGTAGCGTAGCTGATGCGGAAATTCGGCGAAAGCCCGAAGGCCGCGCCAAACACCACCGCCACGCCGGTTTCCTCGAGAAGCGCGGTCGCGAAGCTCTCGTCATCGGTGATCTGCGCGCCGCCCGCCGAGGTCTTGCCGAGGCAACCCGCGATCGAGGGGTAGACGTAGAACGCGCCCTCGGGGGTGGGGCAGCTGATCCCCGGGCAGGTGTTGAGCGCCGCCACCACCAGATCGCGCCGCCGCTCGAAGGCGACGCGGCTCTCGGCGATATAGTCCTGCGGCCCGTTCAGCGCCTCGACCGCGGCATATTGCGAGATCGAGCAGGGGTTCGAGGTCGATTGCGACTGCACCTTGCCGATCGCCTTGATCAGCGCCTCGGGCCCGCCCGCATAGCCGATCCGCCAGCCGGTCATCGCATAGGCTTTCGAGACCCCGTTGCAGGTCAGCGTGCGGTCGTAAAGGCCGGGCTCGACCTGCGCGGGGGTGGTGAATTCAAACCCGCCGAACACAAGATGTTCATACATGTCATCCGACATCACCCAGACCTGGGGGTGCCGCATCAGCACATCGGTCAGCGCCTTGAGCTCCTCGCGGCTATAGGCCGCGCCCGAGGGGTTCGAGGGCGAGTTGAAGATGAACCATTTGGTCTTCGGCGTGATCGCGGCCTCGAGCGCCTCGGGGCTGATCTTGTAGCCCGCTTCCATCTCGCCCGTCACGAACACCGGCGTGCCGCCCGCCAGCAGCACCATATCGGGGTAGCTCACCCAATAGGGCGCCGGGATGATCACCTCATCGCCCGGGTTCAGCGTGGCCACCAGCGCATTGTAGAGCACCTGCTTGCCGCCCGAGGCGACGGTGATCTGCGCGGGCGTGTAGCTCAGCCCGTTTTCCCGCGCGAACTTGGCGCAGATCGCCTTTTTCAGCTCCGGGATCCCGTCGACGGCGGTGTATTTCGTCTTGCCCGCCTCGATCGCGGCGATCGCGGCTTGCTTGATATTGTCGGGCGTGTCGAAATCAGGCTCGCCCGCGCCGAGGCCGATCACGTCGCGCCCGGCCTCCTTCAGCTCGCGCGCCTTGTTGGTCACCGCGATCGTGGGCGAGGGCTTCACACGCGCAAGCGTATCGGAAAGGAAAGCCATTTTCGGGAACTCCGGTCTGTCATCTGCCGGAGCCATGTCTTACGCTCCGCCCCGGATGTGATCAAGAGAGAGGAGCGGGGCATGAGCGATTGGTTCGGGGCCGATGAGGCAACCTTCGGCGATCGGCTGACGGGGGCGCGCGAGGCGGCGGGGCTGAGCCAGGAGGAGCTCGCCCAGCGGCTTGGCGTGCGGCTCGAGACGCTGGCGAGCTGGGAGGATGACATGGCCGACCCGCGCGCCAACCGCCTGCAAATGGTCGCGGGCATGCTCAATGTGTCGCTGATGTGGCTCCTGACCGGCGAGGGCGAGGGGCTTGACGGCCCGCCCGAAGCGCGGGAAGAGGCACAGGACGTGCGCGAGACCGTGCGCGAGATCCGGGCGATCCGGACGGTTGTGGAAGAGCTCGACGCGCGGCTGGGCCGGCTCGAGCGGAAATTGGCGGCGGAGGGGCAAGCATGAGCGAGACGCAGGATGCGCGGCTGAAACGGATGCGGATGCGCAGCTGGCGGCGCGGCACCAAGGAGATGGACCTGATCCTCGGGCCCTGGGCGGATGAGAAACTCGCCACGATGGATGCGGCGGCGCTCGAGCTCTATGATTTGCTCCTCGAGGAGAATGATCAGGATCTCTACCCCTGGGTTTCGGGGGCGCAGCCCTGCCCGCCGCAATATCTTGAGCTCCTGACCGAGATTTCGGCCTTCGCCAAGGCCCGCCACGGCCGCGTCTGAGCCGCCCGCACGCGCGGTTTGCGCCGAAATTGTGACGTATTTGCCGGGAATTTTCCTCGCTTAACAAAATTTTGGGGAATTTTCGTCAAAGTCGGTTTCGGGATGCGAGGCTGGCGGAGAACGGAATGACTTTTCAAACCCCTGTGACGGAGCCCGTCAAGGACACGGCCCATCCGGGTCTGATGGCCGGCTATCTGGATACGCTGTCGCTGCTCGAGCGGCTGCATCGGCTGTTGCTCGACGTGATCAAGGATGAATTCGAGCGGCTCGGGATCCTCGAGATCAACCCGGTGCAGGCGCTCTTGCTGTTCAATATCGGCGAGAACGAGGTGACTGCGGGCGAGCTCAAGAGCCGAGGCTATTATCAGGGCTCGAACGTGTCCTATAACCTCAAGAAGCTGGTCGATACCGGCTACATGCATCATCAGCGCTGCGATATCGACCGCCGCTCGGTGCGGGTGCGCCTGACCGACAAGGGCAACCAGATGCGCGCCGCCGTGGCCGAGCTTTTCGAGCGTCACGCGATCGGCATGGAAGGCCGCGGCGTCATCACCTTCGAGGCGATGGACGAGGTGAACCGCACGCTGCGCCGGATGGAGCGCTACTGGACCGACCAGATCCGCTATATCTACTGATCCCTGCCGTCAGGTCAGCCGCGCCCGCTGTGGCGCGGGCTTGCCTGAGGCGGGCGCGCCGTGCTTCTCTGGGTCGAACCGGGGGAGGGGAACATGCGGAAAGTCTTGCGGATCGCTCTGACGGTCCTTGTCGTGCTCATCGGGGTCGCGGGCGCCGCGGCGCTGTGGAAACGCGAGGAGATCACCCGCCTGCTCGCGGTCAATCATCTCTTCGATGCCGATCGGATCGTCGCGAATTTCTCGCATATGGACGGGCTCTTTTTCCATCGCAGCCTCGATCGCGGCACCGGCCCGGTCTCTGCGCTGCCGTCCGGGCCGCCCGAGACGCTCTCTCCCGAGGCCCGCGCCTGGGTTGAGCGGCGCGCGGTCACCGGCCTTGTGATCTTGCGCGAGGGCGCGCTGGTCCATGAAAGCTATTACCACGGCACCGCGCCCGAGGATCTGCGGATCAGCTGGTCGATGGCCAAATCGGTGCTCTCGGCGCTCTTTGGCACGCTCCATGCCGATGGCACGATCCCCGATCTCGACGCCGAGGTGACCGATTTCGCCCCCGCGCTCAAGGGCTCGGCCTATGAGGGCGCCACGATCCGTGATGTGCTCACGATGTCCTCGGGCGTCGCCTTCAACGAGGATTACCTCGATTTCAACAGCGATATCAACCGGATGGGTCGCGTGCTCGCGCTCGGCGGCTCGATGGATGGCTTCGCCGCCTCGCTGAAGACCCGCGATGCCCCGCCCGGCACGCGGATGCATTATGTCTCGATCGACACCCATGTGATCGGCATGGTGATCAAGGGCGCGACCGGGCGCGACCCGGCCGATCTGATGGCGGAGCGGATCATTGCGCCGCTCGGCCTCGAGGCGAGCCCGGTGATGCTCACCGATGGCGAGGGCACAGCCTTCGTGCTCGGCGGGCTCAACCTGCGCACCCGCGATTACGCCCGCATCGGCCAGATGTTCTTGCAAGGCGGTGCCTGGAACGGCCGCCAGATCGTGCCGGCCCCGTGGGTCGCGGCCTCCACCGCGCACCAGGCGCCCGGCGGCGCGGGCTATGGCTACCAATGGTGGGTTCCCAAGGATAACGCCTTGCACGGAAACGATTATCTCGCCCGCGGCATCTATGGCCAATATATCTACGTCAACCCTGCCGCGCGGGCGGTGGTGGCGGTGAACGCGGCCGATCGGCTGTTTCGCGAGGCGGGCGTCGATGACGAGAACCTCGCCATGTTGCGCGCGCTTGCCCATGCGCCGTGACGCCCGCGCCGCTTGACTTCGCGCCCGCGCGCCCCAAACCTTGAGCAAAGCCCAACCCTTGAGAACGGCGGAGGTCGGCATGGAGATGGAGCCCTCGGTGAACCTGCTCGGCGGCCCGCTCGAGCCCTGCTCGATGGCGCCGCGCACCGGCTTCTTCCGCGACGGCCATTGCAACACCTGCTGGGAGGATCGCGGCGCCCATACTGTCTGCGTGATCACCACCGCCGAATTCCTCGCCTTCTCGGCCTATGTCGGCAATGATCTGACCAGCCCGCGGCTCGAGCTCGGCTTCACCGGCCTCAAACCGGGCGATCGCTGGTGCCTGTGCGCGGGCCGCTTCTGGGAGGCCCATGACGCGGGCTGCGCGCCGCCGGTCGTGTTCGAGGCCACGCATCGGCGCACCCTCGAGGTCGTGCCGATGGAGGTCTTGCGCCTTTACCGCGTGCTCTCGCCCTTCGATTAGCGGATCAGCGGGTCGACCGGCGTCCAGATCACATCGTCGATCCGCGGCGCCGAAGTGGCGAGCATCACCAGCCGGTCGAAGCCGAGCGCGATCCCCGAGGCCGCCGGCATGATCGCCAGCGCTGCGAGAAAATCCTCGTCGATCGGGTAGCGCTCGCCATAGATCGCCTGTTTCTCCTCCATCTCGGCCTCGAACCGGCGCCGCTGCTCGACCGGGTTGGTGAGCTCGCCAAAGCCGTTCGCAAGCTCCACCCCGCAGGCGTAAAGCTCGAACCGCTCCGACACCCGCGCGTCATCGGGCGCGGGCCGCGCCAGCGCCGCCTCCGCCGCCGGATAGCGGTCGAGCACCACCGCGCGGCCATGCCCCAGATGCGGCTCGATCTTCTCGACGAGCACCTTCGAGAGCAAAAACGACCAGCTGTCGTCCTCGCGCACCGCGATCCCCGCCGCCCGGCACGCGCCGCGCAGCGCCGCCGCATCGGTCTCGGCGCCCTCGCAACTCGCCAGCAGATCGACGCCGGCGTAATAGTCGAAGGCCTCCGCCACGCTCACCCGCTCGGGCGCGGCAAACGGGTCGCATTCCGCGCCGCGATAGCGCAGAACCTCCGCCCCCGCGCCCTCCGCCGCCAGCCGCAAGAGCGCCGCGCAATCCGCCATCAGCGCGGTATACTCCTCGCCCACCCGATACCATTCGAGCATCGTGAACTCCGGGCTGTGCCGCTGCCCGCGCTCGCGGTTGCGCCAGACATGGGCGAAGGCAAAGATCCGCTCCTCCCCCGCCGCGAGCAGCTTCTTCATCGCAAATTCGGGGCTCGTGTGCAGATACATCGGATGGCCCACGCCATCATTGCCGATCGCGCGGGTCTCGAACCCGTGCAGATGCGCCTCATTGCCCGGGCTGATCTGCAGCGCCGAAGGGTCGACCTCGAGAAACCCCTCCGCCCCGAGCCATCCCCGGATCGCCCCCTGGATACGGTTGCGCGCCAAAAGCGCGGGGCGGCGGTCGGCATGGCGTTCGGGGCTCCACCACGGGGTCTGGCTCATCTGGACAGGCTTTTCGCTGGAAATCTGGTTGCGGATGGTTTAGGCGCTTCGCCATCCGGGCGCCAGAGCCTGCTACACTCATCAAGGACCAGACCCATGGCAAAAGTGATCGCCTCCTCGATCCGCAAGGGCAACGTTATCGACATGGATGGCGTTCTCTACATCGTTCTCACCGCCGAAAACGTCCACCCGGGCAAAGGCAACTCGGTGACCCAGGTCGAGATGCGCCGCATCTCGGACGGCGTGAAGGTCTCGGAGCGCTGGCGCACCGTGGACAGCGTCGAAAAGGCCCATGTCGACGAGAACGAATTCGACTTCCTCTACGAGGATGGCGAAGGCTATCACTTCATGAACCCCGAGACCTATGACCAGATCACCGTCTCCGAAGACGTGGTCGGCGACGCCAAGGTCCACCTGCGCGACGGCATCCGCGTGTGGATGCTGACGCACGAGGGCGTGGCGCTCTCGATCGAACTGCCGCAGAAGGTGACCGTCGAGGTCGAGGAAACCGAGCCGGTCGTCAAGGGCCAGACCGCGTCCTCCTCCTACAAGCCCGCCACCTGCACCGGCGGCATCCGCGTGATGGTGCCCCCCCATATCGGCGTCGGCACCCGGATCATCATCAACACCACCGATAACTCCTACGTCGAACGCGCCAAGGATTGATCCTCGGCCCGAGCGGATTGAAAAAGGCGCCCCACGGGGCGCCTTTTGCGTTGGGGGCGGGGGGATTGCGGTCGCCACTGTCGTCGCCGGCGAACGGATGACCGAGACATACGGTGACGCCGTTCAGAACAGCCCGGGCCTCGAATTTCTCATCGGCGCAAAAGCAAAACGGCCCCGCGCGGGGGCCGTCGCCGAAATCCGCGCGGGTCTCAGACCCTGCGCACCCGGATCACCACATCGACCCGCGTCACCTCGGCGCCCTCGGGGGCGGCGGGCAGGCGGGTGATCTCGAGCTCCTCGGCCGGCGCGTCCGAGATCCGGTTCTCGTCTTCCCACAGGAAATGCGGGTGATCGTCCATCCGCGTGTCGAAATACGACCGCGTGCCGTCCACCGTGATCTCATGCATGATCCCCGCCGCGCAAAAGGCGCGCAGCGTGTTGTAGACCGTGGCAAGCGAGACCTTTTCGCCCGCCTCATGGGCTGCGGCATAAAGCCCCTCGGCGGTCACGTGGCGGTTGTGGCCATCGCCCACCAGCAAGCTCGCCAGCGAAAGCCGCTGGCGCGTGGGGCGCAAACCTCCCTTGGCGAGCCATTCCTGGCCCCTCTCAACTGCGATCGTCGTCATTTTCAGCGTCTCCCGATCCTCCATATATCGCGCACGGCGGGCTTTTTTCAATGGTTTTCGGCCCGTCGCCGGCTTTTGAGCGAAACCGTTGCCCTTGCGTGCGCGCCCGCGCGGGTGCTAGAGGGAAGGCAACGGACAAGGGGGGAAGCCGATGGCAAACTATCCGACGAGCTTCGGCAAGGAAGATCTTCTGAAATGCGCGCGTGGCGAGCTGTTCGGGCCGGGCAATGCCCAGCTTCCGGCGCCGCCGATGCTGATGATGGACCGCATCACCGAGATCTCGGGCGATGGCGGGCTGCATGGCAAGGGCCATGTCGTCGCGGAATTCGACATCACGCCGGATCTGTGGTTCTTCGACTGCCACTTCCCCGGCAACCCGATCATGCCGGGCTGCCTCGGGCTCGACGGGCTGTGGCAGCTCACCGGCTTCAACCTCGGCTGGCGCGGCTGGACGGGGCGGGGCTATGCGCTCGGCGTCGGCGAGGTCAAGCTTACCGGCATGGTGCGCCCCGATCGCAAGATGCTGACCTACAAGGTTGATTTCACCAAGGCCGTGCAGACCCGCCGGCTGACCATGGGCGTCGCCGACGGTATCGTCGAGGCCGATGGCGAGGTGATCTACATGGTCAAGGACATGAAGGTCGCGCTCTCCGAGAGCTGAGCCCGACCCAACCCAACTTCAAGGAGGCCGCCCATGCGCCGCGTCGTCATTACCGGGCTCGGGATCATCTCGCCCATCGGCAACAACGCCGAAGAAGTCACCGCCAGCCTGCGCGCCGGCCGCTCGGGCATCGTCTTCGCGCCCGAATATGCCGAACATGGCTTCCGCAGCCAAGTCAAGGGCCAGCCCCGGATCGTGCTCGAGGACCATATCGACAAGCGCAACCTGCGCTTCATGGGTCCGGGCGCGGCCTATAACTTCCTCGCGATGGAACAGGCGATCGCCGATGCCGGCCTCGCGCCCGAGGATGTGTCGAACCCGCGCACCGGCCTCGTGATGGGCTCGGGCGGCCCCTCGACCTCGAACCTCTTCGAGGCGCACAAGATCGTCGTCGAGAAAGGCGCGCCCAAGCGCATGGGGCCGTTCATGGTCACCCGCTGCATGTCCTCGACGAACTCGGCCTGCCTCGCCACGCCCTTCAAGATCAAGGGCGTGAACTATTCGATCACCTCGGCCTGCTCGACCTCGGCGCATTGCATCGGCAACGGCGCCGAGCTGATCCAGATGGGCAAGCAGGACATCGTCTTCGCCGGCGGCGGCGAAGAGCTCGACTGGACGCTCTCGTGCCTCTTCGACGCGATGGGCGCGATGAGCTCGAAATACAATGACGCTCCGGAAACCGCGTCGCGCCCCTTCGATGCGACCCGCGACGGCTTCGTCATCGCCGGCGGCGGCGGCGTGGTGGTGCTCGAAGAGCTCGAACATGCGCTCGCCCGCGGCGCCAAGATCTATGCCGAGCTGACCGGCTACGGCGCGACCTCGGACGGCAATGACATGGTCGCCCCCTCGGGCGAGGGCGGCGAGCGCTCGATGCGCCTCGCCATCGGCACCCTGCCGGAAGGCCGCAAGATCAACTACATCAACGCGCATGGCACCTCGACGCCGGCCGGCGATGTCACCGAAATGGACGCGATCCGCCGGATCTTCGGCGAGGGCGCGGTGCCGCCGGTGACCTCGACGAAATCGCTCACCGGCCACTCGCTCGGCGCGACCGGGGTGCATGAGGCGATCTATTCGCTCCTGATGATGCAGGGCGGGTTCATCGCGGCCTCGGCCAATGTGCGCGAGCTCGACCCGGCGATCCGCCCCGGCGAGATCGTCACCGAGCTGCGCGAAGGCGTCGAGTTCGACTCGATCCTCTCCAACAGCTTCGGCTTCGGCGGCACCAATGCCTCGCTCGTCATGAGCAAGTATAACGGCTGATTGTTCAAGGAAATCAAATGGCTGATCTGATGAAGGGCAAGCGCGGGCTGGTCATGGGCGTGGCCAATGAGCGCTCGATCGCCTGGGGTATCGCCAAGGCGCTCGCCGAAGAGGGCGCCGAGCTCGCCTTCACCTACCAGGGCGAAGCCTTCGGCAAGCGTGTCGAGCCGCTCGCCGCCTCGCTCGGCTCCTCGATCCTCGTCGATGTCGATGTGAACGACGACGCCTCGATGGATGCGGCCTTCGCGGTGCTGAAAGACACCTGGGGCACGCTCGATTTCGTGGTCCATGCGATCGCCTATTCCGACAAGAATGAGCTCGCCGGGCGCTTCATCCACACCTCGCGCGAGAACTTCAAGAACTCGCTCGCGATCTCCTGCTACAGCTTCATCGACGTGGCCCGCCGCGCCGCCGACCTCATGCCCGCGGGCGGCTCGCTGATCACGCTGACCTATGGCGGCTCGAACCGGGTGACGCCGTTTTACAACGTGATGGGCGTGGCGAAAGCGGCGCTGGAAAGCTCGGTGCGCTATCTCGCCAACGATCTCGGGCCGCAGGGCATCCGCGTCAACGCGATCTCGCCCGGCCCGATGAAGACCCTCGCCGGCGCCGCGATCGGCGGGGCGCGCAAGACCTTCCGCCATACCGAGGCCAACAGCCCGCTGCGCCAGAACGCCACCCTCGAGGCCGTCGGCGGCACCGCGGTCTGGCTCTGCTCGGATTACGGCGCCTGCACGACGGGCGATGTCGTCATGGTCGATTGCGGCTATCACGTGCTCGGCATGCCGCAGCCCGGCAATATCTGATGTCTTGTGAAATCAACGAGATAGGGCGCCCTCGGGCGCCCTTTTCAATCGCGCTCGATCTTGCGCAGCTCGGCCCGCAGCCGCGCGGAATTGGCCTGAAACCCCTCCGCATCGCCGAAATCGCAAAAATCGCCGTAATGCGCATGGGGGCCCTTCACCCGGCGCGCGTGCTTGATCGGGCACCAGAATTTCTCCGTCCGCCCGGCGACCTCGCGCGCGAAGGAAATCACCCCGTTGCCATAGCCGCAATAGACGCAGTTGAGCTTCTGCAAGCCGTTCAGATAGGCCAGCATATGCCGGTCGATCACCACATGATCGGCGCGTTTGACCTTCTGGATCCCGTAGATCGGGAAGCAGATCGCCTGATAGGCGGAGACGAAAACGTCGAGCAAAAACAACGGGATGACCATAGAGTAGATGATCGGCGCGGTGAGCACGACCAAGAACCGCGTGCGCCGCAGGAAGAGCCACAGGTTGACCCGCGCGCGCCGATGGGCCTCGCGCACGCCCTCCTCGAAGACCACCCGCCCGCGCTCGACATGATAGCGCATCACCGCGCGCCGCGCGGCCCATTCGGTCTCGATCTGCTCCTCGAGCTCGGCCAGGCGCGCCTGTAGTTTTTCCAGCGTGTCGGACATGACGCTCTCCCTCTTTGTCGTTAAGGTAGCGAGAAGCGCGTCAGAGCCAAGGGGAGAAAATGTCGAAGATCCAGTATTTTACCGCCGATGACGGGGCGAAGATCGGCTATCGCGACGCAGGCAACGGGCCGGTGGTTCTGGCGCTGGCGGGGCTCACGCGGACCGGCGAGGATTTCGACTATATCGCCCCCCATCTCGAAAATTATCGTTTGATCCGAATGGATTACCGGGGCCGGGGGGCGAGCGATTGGACCGGTGCTGCGAGCTATACCGTGCCGCGCGAGGCGGCCGATGCGGTGCAGCTTCTCGATCATCTGGGCGTGGCGCGGGCGGCGATTCTGGGCACCTCGCGGGGCGGGCTGATCGGGATGGTGCTGGCCGCAACGGCGCGGGAGCGGGTCGCGGGGCTTTGTCTGAACGATGTGGGGCCGGTGCTTGAGAAGGCGGGACTCGTGCGGATTTTCGATTATGTCGGGCGTAACCCCGCGGCGAAAACGCTGGCCGAGCTGGCCGAGAAGCTGCCCCGCGCGATGCCGGGCTTTGCCCATGTGCCCGCAAGCCGTTGGGCCGAAGAGGTGGCGCACCACTATATCGAGACCGATGAGGGGGTCAAAATCAACTATGACCCGGCGCTGCGCGAGAGCTTTCTCGCGGCGTTTTCGGGCGAGGAGGTGCCAACGGCCTGGCCGCTTTTTGACGCCTGCGCAGGCCTGCCGCTCGCGCTGATCCGGGGGGCGAATTCGGATCTCCTCTCGGCCAAGGCCGCCGCCGAGATGCGCGCCCGCCGCCCCGACATGACCTTCGCCGAAGTGCCCGACCGGGCGCATGTGCCGTTTCTCGACGAGCCGGAGGCGGCGGGGGCGGTGTTAAAATGGCTTAATTTGGCAAGGGCAGATTAAGCGGGGTTTATTTGGGGCTTGGCGCGCAGTCTTGCGGACGGCTTTTTATGCGTGCACGACTGATCGCGCATAGTTCCCCATTGCGGAGCAGATACCATGACCACGCTTACGTCCCGCGATCTGTCTCTGGATATTGCACGCGGCTTGGGGATTGTTCTCGTGGTGTTCGGTCATGCGCTGCGTGGCTTGGTCAGCGCGGGCTTTGTCGACGATAGTGGCTGGAGCGTGCCCGTCGACTACCTGATCTACACCTTTCACATGCCCCTCTTTTTCGTCATATCAGGCCTGCTTTTTAGTCCCTCGGTCCAGGGGCAGCGGGCGCCGCTTGGCGCGTTCGTGACGAAAATCCTCGTGCTGCTTGCTTGGCCCTATTTGCTGTGGTCGCTGCTGCAGGGGGGGGGCAAATCGCGCTGGCGCGGGGCGACGCGGTGAACGGAAACCTGAGTGTTTCTGACCTTTTCCAGATCTACTGGAAACCCTTTGGGCAGTTCTGGTTTCTCTACGCCATGTTCTTTGCACAGCTGATCAGCTTCCTGGTCTGGCGGCGGGTGCGTCCGTTGCTGCTCGTGTTTGTGGGGCTTCTGACTTTCCTTGGGGCGTTCTACGCGCTTCCGAAAACGATCATGCTGGTGAGTTATGGGCTCTTCTATTTCTTCGTCGGGATGATGGCCCGCGAGATGAAACTGCTTGAGCACCTCGGGAGGACATGGCCGTCGGTCGTCGGTTTGTTGCTCGCGGGCGCCTTGGGCGCGGTGTTCTGTTATGTGGCTGGTGTGCCGAGTTACCTTCCGATTCCGGCCGCGCTGTTCATGGTTCCGGCGGTTCTCGCATTGAGCATCAGGCTGGGTCACGCGCTGGCAGGAGGGCGGTCGGTCGCGCTGCTCGTGACGATCGGACAATGCTCGATGGGCATCTTCATCTTGCATATCCTCGTCATCGGGGCCGTAAGGCTGGCGATGACAAAGTTTCTCAAGGTCAGCGATCCTGCAGTTCTGTTGACGGTGCTCACGCTCTCCGCGACGCTCATTCCCGTCGCGGTTCAGCTCGTCGCGGTGCGGCTCGGTATCGACAAACTCGTCGGCCTGCCTTCCTCGGTCAAGCGTGGCCGAGGTGTTTTGCGCAAGGATGTTGTGGCGGGGTGAGGCCTCGCCTCACCCCCAAACCCCCTCAAACTCCCGCCATTCGCCCTTCGACATGCCCGAGCTTTCCTGCGTCACGGTTTCGCCGGCGAGGCGGCGTTTGAGCACTTCGACCGCCTTGCCCGAGAGAGTGACGCCGCCGAGGCGATAATCCTCGAAGGCGCCATAGGCCGCGGGCACCCAATCCTTGACGATCCGGCACATGGTCTCGGCATAGACGCGGATCTCGTATTGCGCGTGGCTATCGGCGCGCAGGCGCAGGAAATGGAACAGATTGTGGAGGTCGATCTTCCAATACCACTGGGTATAGATATTCGCGGGCAGGTTCATCCGCGCAAGCTCGCGCGCGAGGCCGAGTTTGCCGGCGCTTTCGTCGGGGCTGAGCATATCCTCGTAATGGTCATAGGCGCGCATCGCGTCTTCGCGCAAGAGATCGAGCACGCGCGCTGCCTCGGCGCCTTCGAGAACCTGGCCGCGGCCCTGGTTGTTCACCGTCGATTGCGCGGCGAGCGCCTCGGGGGCGGGGATGTAGAATTCGCGGTCGAGGATCGAATAGCGCGCGGAATATTCGTTCACATTCGCCGTGCGGTGGCGGATCCATTGCCGGGCGACGAAGACCGGCAGTTTGACGTGGAACTTGACCTCGCACATTTCAAAAGGTGTCGAATGCCAGTGCCGCATCAGATAGCGGATCAGCCCGCTGTCATCGGAAACCGCTTTCGTGCCGCGCCCGTAGCTCACCCGCGCCGCCTGGCAGATCGCCGCATCATCGCCCATGTAATCGATCACCCGCACGAGGCCGTGGTCGAGCACCGGATGGGCGGTGTAGAGATGCGCCTCCATCCCCGGGGCGGTGGCGCGCAGCGTTTGCGTGGTTTGGGCGCGCTGGGCCGCGATCTCGGCTTGCTGTTCGGGGGTGAGCGGCATGGTGTCCTCCGTGGTGACTCGCCCCGTTATAGCGAAAAGATCGCGCGGCGGAACCGTCGGCGCGGGGCTGAGGCGAATTCGCGCGGGCGTGATCTGGCGTGATTGTTTCCGCAGGCGAAATTGACTTTGCGGGCGGAGTTGGGCAGGGTGGGGGACGAGGCTGTCAACGGCGGAGTAAAATTGGGCCACGGGGCGGCGCAAAATTGGGCCACTTTGGGTTTGCGCGAGACGCGGCTGATGGGCGGCGGCCAGTCAGCCGCGCTCTCCATATAGCTTGCGGGTGACTGGCCGCCTTGGACCGTCAGGTCCAAGTCTGATACTTTGGATCAGGTGTTGTCGCCGGTCTTGCGCGCGCGACTTTGCGCGAGGCGATAGCTTTCGCCGTTCATCTCGAGGATGTTGACGTGGTGGGTCAACCGGTCGAGGAGCGCGCCGGTCAGCCGCTCGGTGCCGAAGGTCTCGGTCCATTCATCGAAGGGCAGATTGCTGGTGATCAGCGTGGCACCGCGCTCGTAGCGCTGGGAGATCATCTCAAAAAGCAGCTCGGCGCCGGTCTTTGACAGGGGCACGAACCCGAGCTCGTCGATGATCAGCAGCTTGACGGCAGCCATCTGCTTCTGGACGCGCAGCAGCCGACGTTCGTCTCGCGCCTCCATCAGCTCGTTGACCAGCGCGGCGGCGGTGGTGAAGCTGACAGACATGCCCTTCTGGCAGGCCGCCAACCCGAGGCCCAAGGCAATGTGGGTCTTGCCGGTTCCGCTGGGGCCAAGGGCGATCACGTTCTCACGCCGTTCGATCCATTCGCAGCGCGCCAGTTCCAGCACCTGCATCTTGTTCAGCTTCGGGATCGCCTTGAAGTCGAAGCTGTCGAGGCTTTTGGTGGCCGGGAACTTCGCAGCCTTGATGCGGCGCTCGACCATCCGCCGCTCGCGGTCAATGAGTTCCAGTTCAACGAGGCGCGACAGGAATTGGACATGGTCCAACCCTTCGGCGGCGCATTGGCGCGCAACCTTCTCGTGTTCCCGCAGGAAGGTGGGCAGCTTCAGCGTCTTCAGATGGTGGGCAAGCAGGATCTTCGGAGCCTCGCTCATTCCGCCGCCTCCGACATCAAGGCCATGTAGCTGGCCGCACGCGTCGTCTCGACGTTCGCCCGCGGCAGGTAGGGGTAGACATCGAGATCAAGCCTTGGGGGGCGCTTCTCGACCTGGCAAAGCACGAGGTGCTTCACGGCGTCAAAGCCGACCGCGCCCAGCTTCAGGGCCTTCTTCACGGCGGCATGCAGGTCATCCATGCCAAAGGTCTCAAGCAGCCGCAGCACCTGCACATACTCGCGGCGCCCCATCTTGAGCATGCGCGCCTCCATCAGGCGGCGCAAAGTCTGGAACTCTTCGGGCAGGTCCCATTCCGCCAGAGGCGCAGCCTGGTCCAAGGCATTGATCTTGCGCTCGATCAGCGGGAGGTAGTGAACCGGGTCGAAGATCATGTCCTCGCGATCGTAACAGCGCGGGTGTCGGGCGATCACCTCCCCGCGACAGCCGATCACGACCTCATCGACATAGCCGCGGATCCAGACATCCTGATGGCCATAGGCGACCGGGACCGAGTAATCGTTGGTGTCATAGCGCACGAGCGACTGCGAGCTGACCCTGCCGCTCGCTTGGTCGCAGGCGTCGAACGGGGCAGTAGGCAATGGGCGCATCGCCGCCAGATCGCGCTGCAGCCTCTCGCCGATCGTCTCCTTGTGACCCCGAAGAATGCGCGTGAGGCGTGCGCAGCACTGCCCTTCAAGGTCGGCGTTGAAGGCGTCCCAACTGGCAAAGTGGGGGATCGGCACCATGTGGTTGCGGCGGGCGTAGCCGACCATCCCCTCGACAGCGCCCTTGTCGTTCCCCTTCCCGGGCCGACCATAGCGATCCCGAAACAGGTAATGCGACTGCAAGCCGCTGAACAGCGTGGCGCGGATGCGCGTGCCATCTGGCTGGATCTTCGAGACCAGGCAGCGGTCGTTATCGTAGAGCACCGACTGCGGCACCCCGCCGAAGAAGGCAAAGGCGCGGACATGCCCGTCTATCCAGGCCTCCGCCGTCGCCGCCGGATAGGCCCGGACGAAATAGGCATCGCTGTGCGGCAGGTCGATGACAAAGAAATGCGCCTTCTGCTCGACACCGGCGATGACGACGACCGCTTCGCCAAAATCGGCCTGAGCATGGCCCGGCGGATGGGCCAGTGGCACGAACATCTCCCGTGTCCGCCGCTCACGCTCACGCACGTAATCCTTGACGATCGTATAGCCGCCGGTGAAGCCATGCTCGGCCTGAAGCCGTTCCCATATCCGCTTGGCCGTATGACGCTGCTTGCGATGCACCGCCTTGTCGGCTTCAAGCCAGGCGTCAATGAACTCGGTGAACCCGTCCAGCTTCGGCCGCCTGATCGGCTTGTCCCGCCGGTAGCCAGGCGGCACCGAGAAGGCCAACATCTTCTCAACCGTCCCGCGCGAAATGTTGAAATGCTTCGCCGCCGCCCGCGCGCTCATGCCCTCGGCACACGCCAAGCGAACCTTCTTGTAAAGTTCCACGGTATAAATCTCCCCACCCTCCCTGCTGCCGCAAGAAGGGAAAAGTGGCAGGATTTTACTCCGCCCGCAGCGAGACGATCCCGCCGCTACCGTGGCCTAATTTTGCACCGCCGTTTCCACGAGGCTGGGACCAGTGAAAGAAACGATAATGAAGCAGTATCTTTGGCCGTTCGTCGCGGTGGCGGCGCTGGCCGCCTGTGACGGGCCGGCGGTGGTGGGCGCGCCGACGCCGGATGAGGTGATCACCGGCGGCGGGGTCTGCGACGAGGCCGCGAAGATCTATTGTCTCGATGAGGCCAACAAATTCGTCTATGACGCCAAGACCGATACGATCTCGATCAACAACCTGCCCTTCGACCTCGCGGGGCAGTATTCCGCCGTCGCGGGCATGACGATCAACGGCTATCAGGTCTATCGCAACGATGCGGGCGCGCGGACCTATTATGCGATCTATGTGCCGGGCAAGAACGATGTGACCGCGGCCTCGGTCGTGGCGACGGGCGATTGGCTCGATTACGGCTATTCGGGCACGATGTATCGCGGCACCGGCGAGGTGAACCTGCCGACCAACGCGCAGGCGAGCTATGCGGGCACCTATCAGGGCATCCGCGTCTACAAGGATGGCGGCGTGGCCGACCTGACCACGGGCGATATCAACATGGTCGTCGATTTCGAGGATTTCGACAATACCGGCGCGATCACCACCTCGATCGGCAACCGGGTGGCCTATAATTTCGACGGTTCGGTGCGCGGCGCGCTGCCGGGGCTGGCGGTGGTCGACACCTATCACGAGGATGGGGTGATCAAGGACACCACCGCCTATGAGGTCAATGCCGATGGCTCGACCGGCTCGACGGGGACGCTCTCGGGGATTTTCGGCGGCACGAACGGCGATCAGATCGCGGGGGTGCTGGTGCTGAGCGGGCAAGATGCGCTGAGCGCGTCGGGCACCAATGTTCAGGAAACCGCGGCCTTCGTGATCGATCAGGTCAGCCTGATCGTCCCGTGAGAGGGGCGCTCCAGCGGGTCGCGGCGGCGGCGCTGGCGGGGTGGCTCGCGGCGGCGCCGGCCGGGGCGGAGCCCGCGCCGGGGGCCCCGGGGGCGCAGGTGCTCTCGATCGAAGAGGCGCGCGGGCTGGCGCTCGCCGCGCATCGGGCGAAGGATGCGCGGCTTGCGCGGGGGCTCGCGCTCGCGCTCTTGCGGCGTGATCCGGGCGATGTCGTCGCGCGGCAGATCCTCGCGGCGGCGCTTTATGCGGAGGGCGATTTCGCCGGGGCCGAGGCCGAGGGCGCGCGCGCCTATCGGGCCGCGCCGCGCGGCCCGGCGCGCCATGATGCGGCGATGATCGTCTCGGAGGCGGCGTTCCAGCGCGGCGAGATCGGCACGGCGCGGCGCTGGCTGCGGCGCGCGGCCTGGTATGCGCCCGACGCGCAGGCCGAGGCGCTCGCCGTGCGGGCCTATCAAGGCCTTGCGCCGGCTCAGAAATTTACCTGGAGCTTCGATTTTTCCGTCTCGCCCTCGTCGAATGTGAACGGCGGCTCGGCGACCGATACGGTGACGATCGGCACCTTCGTTCTGCCGCTGCCGGGCGCGCTTACCGCGCTGTCGGGGGTGCAGAGCCGGGCGAGCCTCGGCGGCGGCTGGGTGCTCGGGCAGAGCGCGCGGTCGCGCTGGCAGGCGGGGGTGAGCGCGACCGGGCTGATGACCACGCTGAGTTCCGAGGCGAAGGCCAAGGCGCCCGGCGCGAAAGGCTCGGATTACGCCTTCTGGGCGCTCGAGGCCTGGGCCGCGCATCGTGCGCAGCTCGCGGGCGGGGCTTGGGATGCGCGCGCGACGGCGGGCCACAACGATTACGCGGGCGCGCCGCTGTCGAACTATCTGCGCCTCGAGGCGGGGCGGGATTTCGCGATTGCGCCGCGGATGGCGCTGCGCATGAGCGGGCTTCTCGAGCGGCAGTTCCGGCTCGATGCCAAGGCGCGCTCGGCCACGATGCAGCGGCTCGGCCTCGATCTCGGGTGGCGGGCCGCGGGGCCGGGGGCGGGGAGCTGGAAGCTCGGCAGCTATGCGCGCCGGGCGATCTCGGGGACCGATTCGATCGCCTTCGAGGGCGGCGGGGTGAGCCTCGATTACCGGCCCGAGGCGCCGCTCTGGGGGGCGGATTGGGCGCTTTCGCTCGGCTATGAGAGCCGCGATTACGCCAATGGCCGGGCCGATGACATCCTCGATGCCGGGGTTTCGGCGACGCTTCCGGCGCTGCAATATATGGGGTTTGCGCCCGAGCTCGGGCTGAGCTGGCGGCGCGACAGTTCGAACAATGTGATCCATGACGGCAGCGAGCTCGGGCTGACGCTCGGGCTGCGCTCGCTCTTCTGAGGGGAGACCGATGAAATTGCGCTATCTGCACACGATGGTCCGGGTGCTTGATCTGGAGAAAAGCATGGCGTTTTTCGCGCTTTTGGGCCTGCGCGAGACCCGCCGGATCGAGAGCGAGGCGGGGCGGTTCACGCTCGTCTTCATGGCGCCGGAGGGGCAGGAGGACTGCCCGGTCGAGCTCACCTGGAACTGGGATGGCGATGCGGGCTTGCCCTCGGACAGCCGCCATTTTGGCCATCTCGCCTATCAGGTCGAGGATATTTATGCGCTTTGTCAGAGGCTTATGGAGGCGGGCGTGGTGATCAACCGCCCGCCGCGCGATGGCCATATGGCCTTCGTGCGCTCGCCCGACAATGTCTCGATCGAGCTCTTGCAGGCAGGCGCGCCGCTGGCCCCGGCCGAGCCCTGGGCCTCGATGCCCAACACCGGGCATTGGTGATCAGCGCTTGAAACGCTCGGCGAGTTTTTCGAGCGGGCTGCGCGGATCTTCGGGGGCGGCGGCGGGTTTTTCGGCGGGTTTTTCGGGCGGTTTGGTGCCGGTCGAGGGCCGCGGCGGCGCGGTGCGCAGGCTCACCGCGTTGAGGAATTTCGCGCTCTCGCCCGCCGCGAGCGCAGGCGCACCGTCCGAGAGGCCGCGCAGCAGGTCGTCGAGCCAGTCCTGATCGGCCTTGGCGAAATCCGACAGGACGTAATTGGCGACGCGGGCCTTGTCGCCGGGGTGGCCGATGCCGAGCCGGACGCGGGCGTAATTTTCGCTCAGGTGTTGGTGGATCGAGCGCAGCCCGTTGTGGCCGGCATGCCCGCCCGCCTGTTTGACGCGGATCTTGCCGGGCGCGAGGTCGAGCTCGTCGTGGAAGACCGTGATCGCCTCGACCGGGATCTTGAAGAAATCGGCCGCGGCGCGCACCGATTGGCCCGAGAGGTTCATGAAGGTTTCCGGTTTGAGCAAGATCACCCGGGTGGAGCCGAGGCGGCCTTCGGAGACGAGCCCCTGATAGCCTTTGCGCCAGGGGCCGAAGCCGTGGTCGGCGGCGATGCGGTCGAGCGCCATGAAGCCGATATTGTGGCGGTTGGCGGCATATTTTGCGCCCGGATTGCCGAGGCCGACCCAGAGTTGCATGGCGATCTCCTGTTTGGGCGGTTTTAGCGCGGGCCGGGCCGGGGGGCCAGCCCCCCGGGCCCCCCGGGATATTTTTGGCAAGATGAAGGGGGTCAGGGGGTGGGGCGGCCAAAGCGGCGGCGCCAGGCCGAGGGGGAGAGGCCGTAGCGGGCGTGGAAATGGTGGCGCAGGAGGGCGGCGGAGGCAAAGCCCGCGGCTTCGGCGACGGCCTCGATCGGGGCGGGGGTGCTCTCGAGGAGTTCGGTTGCGCGGGTGAGGCGGGCCTCGGCGAGGAAGCGGGCGGGGGTGGTGCCGGTGGCGTCGTGGAAGCGGCGCAGGAAGGTGCGCTCGCTCAGGCCGGCGCGGGCGGCGAGGGCGCGGGTCGAGGGGGGCGCGGCGAGGTTTTGGCGCAGGGCTTCGAGGGCGGGGGCGAGGCGGTCGCCCTCATGGGCGCGCGGCACCGGGCGGGGCAGGAATTGCGCTTGGCCGCCGGCGCGGTGGGCGGGCATGACGAGGCGGCGCGCGACGGAATTTGCGGCCTCTGGGCCGAAGTCGCGGCGGATGATGTGGAGGCCGAGATCCATCCCCGCGGCGGAGCCCGCCGAGGTCAGGATATCGCCCTCGTCGATGTAGAGCACCTCTGGGTCGAGGCGCACGCGGGGGAAGCGGGCGCGGAAGATTTCGGCGTAGCGCCAATGGGTTGTGGCGGCGCGACCGTCGAGGAGGCCGGTCGCGGCGAGGACGAAGGCGCCTGAGCAGATCGAGGCGAGGCGGGCGCCTGCGGCATGGGCGGGGCGCAGGGCCTCAAGGAGGGCGGGGGGGATCGGCGCCTCGGCGCCGCGCCAGCCGGGCAGCAGGATCAGCCCGGCGCCCTCGAGCAGGTCGAGCCCGCCATCGGTTTGCACGGTCAGACCGCCCTGGGCGCGCAGGGGGCCGGGCTCGATCGCGGCGGTGGCGAAGCTGTACCAGTTCGGGCCCATTTCGGGGCGGGCGAGGCCGAAGATCTCGGCGGCGATGCCGAATTCGAAGGTGCACAGCCCGTCATAGGCGAGCGCCACGACCCGCGGGCGGGGGAGCGGCGGGAGGGTCAGGTTTGGCAGGATATTTGCGATCGTTGTCATGGTGCCAGCTTACGCGGCGCGGGGCGGGCTGGCAAGCTGGGCCCATCAACGAAGGAGAGAGTGATGAACCCCGTTTTGAGCCGCCCCGCCCCCGCCCCCGAGAGCCTGATCGCCGCGCTGGAGGCGCAATGCGCGCTTCATACCGATTGTTCCGATGTTCATGCGGCTTTTGCCGCGCCGGGCGCGCCGGGCTTTGTGCTTTTGCATACGATGGGCACGCCCGAGACCTATGCGCGCCGGCATGTGCCGAACGCGGTGTTCTTGCCGCATCGGCTCATCACCGCCGAGCGGATGGCGGAATGGCCGGGCGAGACGCTGTTTGTCGTCTATTGCTCGGGGCCGCATTGCAACGCGGCCGAGCAGGCGGCGCTGGCGCTGGCGCGGCTCGGGCGGCCGGTCAAGATCATGCTGGGCGGGATCATGGGCTGGGAGTTCGAGGGCTTTGCCTTTGCCCATGGCGCCTGAGGGGCCGCAAAAATGAAAACGCCGGGCCTGGGCCCGGCGTTTTGCTTGTCGGAACGGATCCGATCAGCCTTCGGCCGCTTCGTCCGCATCGGCCGAACGCAGGCCCGAGGGCGCCGCGATATTGGCGATGACGAAGTTGCGGTCGATGGTGGGCTTGCAGCCCGCCGGCAGCTCGATGTCGTTGATGTGGATGACATCGCCGATTTGCTTGCCGGTCAGGTCCACGGTGATGTGATCCGGGATGTCGCCCGCGAGCACTTCGAGTTCGACTTCCGGACGCACGATGGTCAGGGTGCCGCCACGCTTGATGCCGGGGGCGGCGTCCGCGTTGTCGAAGTTCACGTGGATGAACAGGTTGATGCGCGAGGCGCGGTGGGTGCGCATGAAGTCGATGTGGGTCGGCAGGTCCTTGACCACGTCTTTCTGCACGCCGCGGCAGATCACGCGGACGTCTTCCATGCCTTCGACCTTCAGGTTGAAGAGGGTCGACATGAAGCGGCCCTTGCGCAGGCGGGTGAGCAGCTTGTTGTAGTCGAAGTTCAGGGCAACCGGCTCTTTGCCGTCGCCGTAAACGATGCCGGGCACATAGCCCTCACGACGTGCTTGCCGAGCGGCCCCCTTGCCCGTCCCCGTACGCACGAAGGCTTCGATCGTTTCGATCTCTTTCGCCATTTTCGTATCTCCAAGTTAAAACCCGGGCCTCCTCCAAGGGTGCAGGCCCATGAACGCGTGCCGATAAGCCCTCGGCCGGGCTTTGGCAAGGAGAAAGTGGCTCAGGAGGAGATCCGGGCGGCGAAAAGCGATTCCGCCGAGGCGCGGGCGAGGCGGGCGTCGACGGCCTCGGTATCCTGGCGCGTGGTCAGGAAGCCTTGCAGCGCCGCATCGGCGTCTTCGCGGCTCATCGCCTCGTCCACACGCTCGCGAATATTGGCGATCACGCTCGACATCGGCACGCCGACGGCAGGGGCGGGGGGCGCCTCGGGGGCGGGGCTCGCCGCGGGCTCCTCCGGCGCGGGGGCGGTGGCGGCTTGCGCGGCCATCACGGTCTGCGCGATCTCGTCGAGGGGGCGGGGGCCTGCGGTGCTGTCCCGGCCATAGAGATCCTCAAAGGCCGAGCGGATATCACCGCCTTCGAGCTCATTGGCCGCGGCGGCGGTCGCCGCTTCGGTGCGGGTGCCGCGGGAGGTGAGCGCGCTGAGCGCGGTCGCAGAAATCTGGGTCATGGCGGGTTCTCCGCGGGTTGCTAACGCCTCCTTGATAGCAAAGAGGCGTTAATCAGCCGTTACCAACCGCCTTACTCATAGGCCTCGAAGAAGCCTTTCGGCACCAGCAGGTTCTCGCGCCGCAGATCGGCCACGCGCCGCTCGCCACACAGCGCCATCGAGGTGTCGAGCTCCTTGCGGATCACCTCGAGCGCCGCGGTCACGCCGGGCTCGCCCATCGCGCCGAGCCCGTGGATATAGGCCCGCCCGATCATCACCCCCTTCGCGCCGAGCGCCAGCGCCTTGAGCACGTCCTGCCCCGAGCGGATGCCGCTGTCGAGCCAGACCTCGGTCCGCTCGCCCACCGCCGCGACGATCTCGGGCAGAACCCGGATCGAGGAGAGCGCGCCGTCGAGCTGGCGCCCGCCGTGGTTCGACACCACGATCGCATCGGCGCCCACTTTCGCGGCCATCTCGGCATCCTCGGCGTCGAGGATCCCCTTCAGGATCACCTTGCCGCCCCACATTTCCATCAGCCGCTGGATCCGGTCCCAGTTGAGCGCCTGGTCGAACTTTTCCGCCGTCCAGGAGCTCAGCCGCGAGGGATCCTCGACGCCGCTGACATGGCCGACGATATTGCCGAAGAAGCGCCGCTTGGTGCCCAGCATCTCGATCCCCCAACGCCATTTCGTGGCGAGATCGGCGAGCACCGGCAGCGTGAATTTCGGCGGCGCGGTGAGGCCGTTCTTGAGATCCTTGTGGCGCTGGCCGAGGAGCTGCAGATCGACCGTGATCACCAGCGCCGAGCATCCCGCCGCGCGCGCCCGCTCGAGGATGCGCTTGTTGAAATCATCGTCAGTGAGCGTGTAGATCTGGAACCAGAACGGCGCGTCGCTATGCGCTGCGACATCCTCGATCGAGCAGATCGACATGGTCGAGAGGGTGAAGGGCACGCCAAACTTCGCCGCCGCCCGCGCCGCCTTGATCTCGCCATCGGCGCGCTGCATGCCCGTAAGCCCGACAGGCGCCAGCGCGACCGGCATCGCCACCTCCTCGCCCAGCATCGTCGAGCGCGTCGAGCGCCCGGTCATGTCGACGGCGACCTTCTGGCGCAGCCGGATCTGGGCGAAATCACTGGTGTTCTCGCGGAAGGTCTGCTCGGTATAGGAGCCGCTTTCCGCGTAATCATAGAACATCTTCGGCGTGCGCTTGCGGTGGAGCCGCTTGAGATCGTCGATGCAGGTGATAACGGGCATGGCTGGCCTCCTCGAATTGGTTACATCTTGTTACCAATGCGGGGCGTTTTGCGCAAGGGCAGCGGCGCAGGGGGCGCTGCCCCCTCTTCGGCCTTGCCGAATTCACCCCCGGGATATTTGAACATCATTGAAGGAGGAGAGGGCGCCCGCTTTCAACGATGCGGAAATATCCTCGGGGGGCTGCGCGGCAGCGCAGCGGGGGCAGACAGCCCCCTCCGGCGGTGCCGCCAAGGCCTCAGGCCGAATGTGCGCCTTTGGCGAGCGCCGCGATCGTGGCGAGCACGGCCTCGGGGCTTTTGCCCGCGCCGATTTCCTTGACGATCGCCGAGCCGACGACGCAGCCGTCGGCGACGCCGGCGATGGTCTGGGCGGCTTCGGGGGTCGAGATGCCGAAGCCCACGACGACGGGCAGGTCGGTCGCGGCCTTGATGCGGGCGACTTCGGGGGCGACATCGGCGGCTTGCGCGGCCTGGCTGCCGGTGATGCCGGTGACCGAGACGTAATAGACGAAGCCCGAGGTGTTTTGCAGCACCGTCGGCAGGCGCGCGTCATCGGTCGTGGGCGTCGCGAGGCGGATGAAGTTGATGCCCGCCGCCTGCGCGGGCAGGCACAGCTCGCTGTCTTCCTCGGGCGGCAGGTCGACGACGATCAGCCCGTCGACCCCGGCGGCCTTCGCATCGGCGAGGAATTTCGTCACGCCGCGGTTATAGATCGGGTTGTAATAGCCCATCATCACGATCGGGGTCACGTCATCGGTCTTGCGGAAGTCGGCGACCATATCGAGGGTCTTTTGCAGCGTCTGGCCGCCGTCGAGGGCGCGCTGGCCGGCGAGCTGGATCGTCGGGCCGTCGGCCATCGGGTCGGTGAAGGGCATGCCGAGTTCGATCACATCGACGCCCGCCGCCGGCATCCCCGCCATCACCGCGGCCGAGGTCGCGATATCGGGGTCGCCCGCCATCAGATAGGCGACGAAGGCCTTTTTGTTCTCGGCCTTGAGGGCGGCGAATTTGGCGTCGATGCGAGTCATGGCGTTTCCTTCGGATCTGTCGCAAGCGGTTTGCGGCATGGGGGGCGGAAAATCAAGCGTATGCGGCAGGATTTGCGCGGCCCGCGGGGGCGGGCGGGCCCGCGCGACTTGCCAGCGCGCCCCGGCCCGCGTAAGAGGCGCCAAACGCACGCCAGCGAGGGGAAGATCATGGGTTTCAAGATGGGGATTGTCGGCCTGCCGAACGTGGGCAAGTCGACGCTGTTCAACGCGCTGACCAAGACCGCCGCCGCGCAGGCCGCGAACTTCCCCTTCTGCACGATCGAGCCCAATGTCGGCGAGGTCGCGGTGCCCGACAAGCGGCTTGACCAGCTCGCCGCGATCGCGGGCTCCAAGCAGATCATCCCGACGCGGATGACCTTCGTCGATATCGCGGGGCTCGTGCGCGGCGCCTCGAAGGGCGAGGGCTTGGGCAACCAGTTTCTCGCCAATATCCGCGAGGTCGATGCGATCGCGCATGTGCTGCGCTGTTTTGAGGACGGCGATGTGACCCATGTCGAGGGCCGCGTCGACCCGGTGGCGGATGCCGAGACGATCGAGACCGAGCTGATGATCGCCGATCTCGAGAGCCTCGAGAAGCGGCTGGCGAACCTCACCCGCAAGATCAACGCGGGCGACAAGCAGGCCAAGGAAGATGCGCGGCTGATGGGGGCGGCGAAAGAGGCGCTCGAGGCCGGGCGCCCGGCGCGCACCGTCACGGTGGCCGAGGATGACCGCAAGGCCTGGAACATGCTCCAGCTCCTGACCGCCAAGCCCGTGCTTTATGTCTGCAACGTCGAGGAAGCGTCGTCGGCCACCGGCAACAGCCAGTCGGCGCGCGTGGCCGAGATGGCGGCGGCGCAGGGCGCGGGGTTCGTGGTGATCTCGGCCAAGATCGAGGAAGAGATCAGCCAGCTCGACGCCGAGGAAGCGGTGATGTTCCTCGAGGAGCTCGGGCTGCATGAGGCGGGCCTCGACCGGCTGATCCGCGCGGGCTACGAGCTTCTCGGCCTCGAGACCTATTTCACCGTCGGCCCGAAAGAGGCCCGCGCCTGGACGATCCGTCAGGGCACGCTCGCGCCGCAGGCCGCAGGCGTCATCCACGGCGATTTCGAGCGCGGCTTCATCCGCGCCGAGACCGTCGCCTTCGACGATTACGTCAAATACAAGGGCGAGGCGGGCGCGAAGGAAGCGGGCAAGTTCCGCGTCGAGGGCAAGACCTATGAGGTCAAGGACGGCGACGTGCTGCACTTCCTGTTCAACGCCTGAGGTGGATTGACCGGATTCAGTGGCGCGCCTAATCTCGGCGCACGAGTCAATTTGCCACCGAATTTCTAGTGCCGGCGACGCGTTTGAAGCGCAGATTCGGGCATGGATCCGGGGGATGAAACACAGTCATCTGCTCGAGACGGTTGAAGCCGGCGCGTTCGATGGCGACGATATCCGTATCGATGACGGGGTGTCTGAGGCGCTTCACCTCCGTGCGCTTGGGCGCGGGGCGGATTGGGTCGCGACCGGATGCCGTTATGATTATGTCGATCCAGATAGCGCCTTTGGCGCACTGAAGCTGTGCTGCGCAATCTGCCGGGGCGGGGGAACCTGCTGCGGGTGCGAGCGCAATGCCTTGCGCGGGAAACGCTCGTGCGGCTCGAGGTGCCCAAGCGGACCCATCTGATCCGCATGCTTCTCGATGAGGGGGCGGTGCTTGATGACGGTTTGTTCCGCCCGGCCTGTGCGCCACACCGTCTGAGCGACGACTCGGCCGGTTTGGATCAAGCCGAGGCGATCATTCGCGGTGCGGCAGTCTCCTCCTTGCCGGTTGTTTATCTCTCCGCGCTTGAGGGCGGAGGATGGGCGCTTCGGCGCGACGAGGTCGCCCGCCTGGCCACCGATCTCGGTGGGGTCGCGCAGGTTGTTTGTGAGCCTTCGCGAGAGTTTTCCTTCCGGCTGGACCAGAGCGTCCTATCGCGCATCGCCGCCCTCAAGGCCATGTCGGTGAAAGAGTTGAAGGCCGAATGGGAACGGCTCCTCGGCAGCGCCGCGCCGAACAACAGCCGCGCCTTTCTCGAGGCTCGCATCGCCTATCGCCTGCAGGAACTGACCTATGGCGGTACCGACCACGAAACCCGCCGCATGCTGGACCTGCTCGCGGACGAGGTCGAGGGCGTCTCCCGCCGCAAGAACCAGATCGCGGACGGGGCACTGGTCTTGCGCACGCTGCGCGTGAATGCTGCGGCCAAGCTCGGCAACGCGATGCAAATCGGCGACCATTCCGGCGTTCCAGCCGGCAACGGTTCCTTCGAAATGCGCCGCCAGAGCTGCCCGAATGGTTGGGGCCTCTCCCTCGAATGACACAGGCAGTTCATCCTCGCCGAAGTGCCGAACGAACAACGCCCGCATCAGGGCCGGATCAATGGTCTTGAGAAACTTCGGATTAACAAATTTCTTGAGATCGGAACCCACGGGAATACCTCGCAAACGGCCGGCGTGTTCTGATTATGTTCCAAACGATGGATCAACCATAAGTCGAGTCCGGCCTTTCGCATAACCGCCATCTTTCCCTGTGGGACGTTTCTCGGCTCGGCTGAGTAGAGGCAGGGCAAGCCAACACGGACTTGCTCGCATGAAACGCCCCAATCCCCTGCCACCCGACCAGATGACCGCCGCCGAGCGCCGCGCCGAATTGTGCGGGCTGCTCGCCCTCGGGCTGGTGCGTTTGATGCAGCGAGAACGCGGCAAACCTTCTGACGATACTGGAGAAATTCCGGAGGGGATGGGCCTGCCGTCGAACCTTCTTCACCACCTAATTCATTGTTTTATATGACACTTATGGTGACTTAAATGGTCATCTGGTTCAGTCGCGACTGGCAGCGAAACGGACGACTGTGGTCCCTATGCTGTCATGCGGAGATCAACGGACCTGTCCGCTGCGGCGCGCTGTGGATTCACGACGGCCATCACCCGTCCCGCGCGTTTTTGGCCTTCCTGAGAGGGGTGCCAAAATGTAGCCACGTCTCATCGCATTGACATGACGGCAGTTTTTTAAGCGCCGTGGTGGAGCCCGGCAAGATGAATTCGACGTTTTCCCTCCTTCTGGTCTTCCTGGCCCGGTTCTTCATGCCGCGGCACAACGCGCAGATGCGGCTGCTCAAGGCCCAGATCCATATTCTCCGGGCCCGCATCCCGGCGCAAAGGATCATCCTGTCGCCCGCCGAAAAATCCGAGCTGCTGCGCATCGGGGCGGAGTGCGGACACGATATCGACGGGCTCATGGAGGTGGCTAGGCCCGCGACCTACAAGCGCTGGCTTGCCCAGATGCGTGATGGGCGCGCCTTCAAAGCCGTGGGCAGGCCGCGCCTGACGCAGGAGCTGCGCGACGTCATCATTCGCATCGGCTCGGAAAATCTCCTCTGGGGCTACAAGCGGATCGCCGGGGAGCTGAAAAAGCTCGGGCTCTATGCCGGCGCCAACTCGGTCAAGCGCATCCTCGATGAGGCGGGCATCCACCCCAGCCCCGAGAAGCGGAAGAAGAAGCCGGCCCTGCCGTGGACCACCTTCGTCAGGGCACATATGGAAAGCATGGTGGCCTGCGACTTCTTCACCAAGACTGTACTTACCGCCCGCGGGCCGCTGACGGCCTATGTGCTGATCTTCATCCATCTCGGCAGCCGCCGCGTGTTCTGCAGCGCCCCGACCTACGCCCCCGACTCGGCATGGGTGACCCAGCAGGCCCGCAATACGCTGATGTGGTGCGCGGACCAGGAGATCACGCCGGGTTTCCTGATCCGCGACGCCGACACCAAGTTCAGCGTCAGCTTCGATGCCGTCTGGGCGTCGGAAGCTGCCCGGGTCATCCAGATCCCGCACCGGGCGCCGAACGCAAATGCCTTTGCGGAATCCTTCATCGGCACCATCAAGCGCGAATGCCTGGATTTCTTCGTCTGCTTCAGCCGGTCCCAGCTCGATTACATCCTGCGCACATGGGTGCGCCATTACAATGTCGAGCGTCCGCATCGGGGGCGGGAGATCGGGAACAATGTGCTTCAGGTCGATTTCAGCCCCGCCCGCGACGGCCCGATCCGCCGCCGGCACCAGCTCGGCGGCATCATCACCTCCTACACCCGCGATGCGGCATGATCCGCGGTCTGGAATCTGGTCTCAGCGTGGCCACATGGCGCGCCCGGAGGTGTTGACCTGCCCCCCGGAAGTTCCCTCGCTGTGATGTAGAGTCTGCCCAACCTGAGAAGGAGCAGACGACATGAGGAAAAGCCGGTTCACCGAGGCGCAGATTATCGGGATGATCAAGGAGCAGGAGGCGGGTTTGCCGACTTCCGAGCTTTGCCGGAAGCACGGGTTGAGCCCCGCGACGTTCTACAAGCTCAAGGCGAAGTATGGCGGGATGGACCTGTCGGACGCCAAGCGGCTGAAGCAGCTCGAGGACGAGAACGCGAAGCTGAAGCGCCTTCTGGCGGATGCGATGCTGGACAACGTGGTTCTGAAGGATCTCTTGGGAAAGCCCTGACGACACCGGTGCAACGGCGGGAGGCGGTGCTGCGGGCGATGAGGGATCATCCGATCTCTCAACGCCGGGCCTGCGTCCTGATCGGTGTCGATCCGAAGACGGTGCGGCGTGACAGGCCGCTCGATAACCCGGAAATCCGTGAGGCGATGCACAAGATCGTCGAGAAGCGCCGTCGCTTCGGCTACCGGCGCGTGGGTATCCTGCTGGAGCGCAAGGGCATGATCATGAACGAAAAGAAGCTCTACCGCATCTACCGGGAAGAGGGCCTGTCGGTGCGTCGACGCCGTGGCCGCAAACGGGCGCGCGGCAGCCGAACGCCGATGCCGGTGCCATTGCGCCCGAACCAGCGGTGGTCTTTGGACTTCCTATCCGACACGTTCGGGGCCTGCCGCAAGTTCCGCATCCTGGCCGTCAACGACGATCGCTGCCGCGAGAACCTTGCCCTGATTGCCGACACCAGCATCTCGGGGGCCAGAGTGGCGCGGGAACTCGATGCGCTGGTCAGGATTTACGGCAAACCCGCTTGCATCGTTTCTGACAATGGCACCGAGTTCACCAGCAAGGCCATTCTGAAATGGGCTAACGAGAACGGCGTCGAATGGCACTACATCGATCCGGGCAAGCCGCAGCAGAACGGATTCATCGAGAGCTTCAACGGCAGCCTGCGCGACGAATGCCTGAACGAGGAGATCTTCGACAGCCTGGCCGATGCCCGCCGCAAGCTGGCACTCTGGCGCTACGACTACAACAACGTCAGGCCGCATTCCTCGCTGGCCAACAAGACCCCGGCAGAAGCGCGCCGGGCGCTTGAGCAATCTGAGGGCTCCGCGCCCGGCGCGCTTGCCACACCCGAAACCAACCAATATCAACCCCAAGGACTCTCGTTATGAACGAGGGACGACCGGGGGGCAGGTCAGCGCCTAGGGGAAGGAAATAGCGCCGTGAAAGCAAGAAACCCGGGCCTCAACCCCGGTCTGCGGAGGGGGTTCGACAGAGACACACGAAATGTCCCTGCCGAAAATGTCCCCCCGCGTTTCCACAGCGGAGGCCAGCTAAAACCCATGGGATCAGGGGCTTATCGCAGGATTGACAGTTCTGGATTATTGTCCCTCGTTCGGCTGGGCCAGAGCCTGCTTGCGATCAAAAAAGCACCGACGGCAGGGACGACATCAGCCTTAAGCGAACGGGGTTGCGAGGACGCGCCTTTCCATCACGTCAAGGAACGCAGGGTCATAGGCTTCATCAACATGGTTGTTGTTCCATAGGCCCGAGCGGCGGACCTTGACGCGCGTGCAGGCGTGACCCAGCCAGTTGGCCGACGGTGGATCAATCTCAGTCTGCCCCCACCCACTCAGCAGCGCGATGGCCCCCCGTTCGATGACCCCACGCTCACTTTCGGCCCCCGGATCATCGTCAACGGAAAGCCACAGGACAGGCATCGCCCCGATGGTTCGGCTGACCAGCCGCTCCAGCTCAATCTCTGCCGCGCGGACAGGGCTTGACGCGTTGCTGCGCTGGGTGTCCCAAGTCGGGCAGGAAAGCCCGTCACGGGCGATCAGAGCGCTTCCTACCAGCAACCGGAAGATTGACCCCCGGTGATTGCCCCCGCCGCTCCTGAGCGCCCCACGGTGCTGGGACAGCCGGGTCCAGAGCGTGGTCTTGGAGCCGGGTTTCAGGGCATGGGTTCCGACACGCACAACGCGGGCACCATCGCCCGAACCGCTGCGCTGCTCTCCCAGCTCGAAGAAGAAATACACGCCGCGCAGCGGGCAGTCCCGGCTGGCGCTTTCAGGTAGAGTTCGAATAGTGCCTTGCCTGCCTTCAAGCATTTTCAGGATGTCATAGAAACGCATTATGTCTTCTACCCGAGAACTCATTCCCATCTTCCCCGTGAGAAGTGCGACACGAGCGCAGCGCGTGGAGCTACTGTCACCATGTCCATTTCTTTATGTCCTTTGGTCAGAATGGTGACTGTATTTCATGATTATTAAGTATCTTATCAATTTGGTCATAAAGGATCGGACCTTTCCCGAGATTTTCTTGTATGAACATGTGATAGAACTCGATAGCCACCGGCCAAAATCGGCGCGTGACAGAGATGGCCGGGTAGTGAAAAAACTTCTTTTCGAAGTGTTCGGCGTTGCCGTCGAAGGCATCGCCTTCAACTTTGGCAACTTCTACTGCCAGGCCCACCCCCGCCGAAAAACCTGACCAGTTCTCCACAACAGTTCGCAGGATGTCAGGCGCAAGGCCTATCGGCGCGTCCTTGACCATCCCGACGAGCAGGCCGAAATCGTCTCGCTTTTCTTTTCGCCCAGTCGCCTTTCGCCAGTCAGCGACCATGATGCGGGCAAAGTCCTCGTGCGTCATGTCGGACGGAGCCCCGATCCTGAACAACTTGCGGGTTCTTTTTTCGATGACCTTGGTGATGGTATGAAACGGAGGCTTGCTGACGATCCGCTGCACCTGCTTAGAGCTGACACCAACAGCCTGTGCCAAATCTTCGTGGGTGATCCCAGCCCAGTCGCGCCCCTCGGCATGGATCGGGGATAGTTCTGTCCAGTGCTTGACCTGAGCGTAAATTTTCTTGGTGGTCCCATTCAGGATGTCTGGTTCGGGCTGAGGCGTCTTGCAGAGTTTTTGATACTGTTCGAAGCCATATGTCGTGAACTTCCCGCTATCGACGGGCGGCGGCACAAGGGGCTTTGCTGGCTCGCCCTCGAAAATTTGCTTCTTGAACTGCTGCTTTGCAACGGCTGTGAGCTTTTGGAGCCAGCCTTCGGTCGGGGGAACGTCAGCCATGCTCGCCCCCCTTATCCCAGCCGAACCCAGTTGCATGGCTGAGGTCGAGGCCGGAGTATTGCACCTTTTCGATCTCTTCTTTCAGCCGCCCCAGCGAAGCGCCCTTGCCGTAGCCCCAATGGGCCGCATCGTCAGCATGGCCGCAAAGCTGCATGGCGATGGCATCGGTTACGTTCGCATCGTGCAGGGCATCCACAAAGTTGTGGCGAAAGCTGTGGAACACATGCAGCGGCGTCCTGAACCCCCAGGCATTGCCGAGGTTGTACCAAAACTTTGACCATGGCTGACTATAGGTGCCGTCACTGCCGAGCTTGAGGTCCGGGAATATCCGCCCTTTGCCCCGGCTGGCCACATAGTCGAGGAAACCAAGGGCAAGGATCGCCGAATGGATCGGCACGCGGCGATAGCTGGACCCGGTCTTGAGGTTCTTGATCTCCTCCGCCTCTTCGTCCTCCCATTTCGAGATGTCGAAATAAGTCACGCCGTCTTCTGTGCGGATGTCCGATTTCAAAAGCTGAATAATCTCACCCGACCGCATCCCCGCGTAAAGCGCGATCACGGGCACCCAATAGCGACCGTCCTTAAGCCGCAGATCACCCGGCACGCCTGAGTGCTTCAAGCTCCGCCGCCCAGTGTAGATCGGGGTCTTGAAGATCAGCTTGAGCTGATCGGTGTCGTAGGGCAGGCGCTTGGGCTTGCCCTTGGGCGGCTTCTTGACAAGCAGCTTGAGGTCAGCACCCGGAGCCTTGGGCAGATATTCCTCGGCCACCATCCACGCGACGAACCGCTTGAAGAAATCAAACCGCTTTTTTTGCGTCTCATAGCCCATCTTGGGTAGGTCATGCCCCGCCTTGATCGCCGCGACCGGGTCAAGGTCGCGGGTTTCAGGCTTCTTCTGATAGTGCGCCGGTATCTGCCCGATCAGGTCGCGCAACGCCTTCATGTCGGCGGTATCGAGAAGCGAGGCGGGCTTGTCGAAGTCGATCACGGCGCGGGCCAGATCAAACGTCAGGCGCAGATCGCCAAGGGTCTTTTCCTTGATGTTCTGGGTGGCCAGTGCCTGCTCGTACTTGATTGCAAGCTCCCGCAGCGGCGGGGCGGGGGCGACCGCTAGGGGCGCTGGCATCGAGGCAGGGGGAACAATCGCCGGGATCACCGCGTCCGGCGATGAGGTGACACCTGCGAAAAGCGGATCGGCAATCTGCGTCTGGGCATAATCGCCGTGCAGCTTGGCGAGAAGCAAACGATCCGCCTCGATCTTCGCCCGCAAGAGCCCCGTCTGGGCACGTTGGAGCGCCTGATAGCGGCTGGTGAAGGTGCTTTGGGGGATGGCCTCCACAAGAGCCGTTGCCTCGCTCTGGATGTCGCTGGGGAAGTCCCTGACCGCAAGACGCCGCCTGAGGAGGGCGAGCCGGGTTTCCAGCGTGGCGATGCAGTCCTCGACGTCCACCTCCGCTTCGGGGGCGAAGATGTCGGCAAATTCCTGTCCCCAATCCAGCGCCTCGCGGAAATAGTCGCGGATCGCCTGATCTATCGCCGCATCTTGCCCCTGAGCCATCCTCCGCGCCTCCGTCACCACGAGATCAACGTGATTGCTGATCGTGCGGCATCGCATGAGAGCCAATGATCGCTCAGCAGTCCTTAAGGAAATCTTAACCTCTTTTCGGCCCGCGACATCCCACAAATCCTGTGGAACCGAGGCGCGAAAATAGAAGGTCCGCCCGCGCGTAACCAGCCGTGGTATCGTGGCCATCCTTGCCCTCACTGTACCAGTTGACTGTACCAGGGCGCAGGTATTGACCTTCACGAAAACGGGTATCGTTTAATATCAGCAAGTTAGCGGGGTAATGGCGGAGGGAACGCGACTGCCGTCGAACCTTCTCTGGGAAAAACTCCATGAAATCAATGCTTCATGACGTCGTGGGAGAAGGTTGCATCGGCTGCTGAGCCCCGTTGCGCGAGAACTCTGGTAGTCACGGAACGCCGCATCTTGGGCCAAGGACTTTCGGCAGCAGCGCCGGGACCTGTCAGGTGGTTTCCTGCGGGCCATGGTGGGGCGCCGTGCAGTGGCCGTGATCCCCAAGCACCTCGATCACCCGGCAGTCGCGGATCGCACCCCCGGCGCATTGGACGACCATGCGTTCCAGTTCCGCCTTCAGGGCAGTCAGCCGGGCAATGCGGTCCTCGACGGCCACCAGTTGGGCCCGCGCGATGGCGTCTGCGGCGGCGCAGGACTGGTCGGGCCGGTCTGACAGGCTGAGAAGGTCGCGGATCGCATCCAGCGGGAAACCGAGTTCACGGGCATGGCGGACGAACCTCAGCCGGTCTTGCGCCATCTGCCCGTAGAGACGCTGGTTCCCGGCACTCCGCTCTGCCTCGGGGAGGATACCGATGTCCTCATAGTATCGGATCGTCGGCACCTTGACGCCGGTGGCCTCGCTCAGTTTTCCGATGGTCAGCATGATATGTCCTTGCACCTCTAGTGGCTAGAGAGATTACGAAGGACTCTGAGAGAATTCAACCGGTGCAGGCAATGCACAGGGAAAGGTATGGAATGTCAGGGAAATCAGCATCCGAATCGCAGGAATGGACAGTGTCCGGCATGGACTGCGCGTCCTGTGCCGCCAAGATCAGGAGCGCTGTCGAACGGTTGCCGGGCGTATCGGACGTCAACGTCGCGATCATGTCCGAGAAGCTGACACTGAAGCTGGAGCCCGGCACCACGCCGCGCGACAAGATCGAAGCCGCGGTGGTCAGCCTTGGCTATGGCATCGGCGCGACCCGGGCCGGCAAGGCCAGGGCCTTCGTGCTGCCGGGCGGAGCAGACGCCGCGAGCGGCAACGACCTTATGGGGCCTGACAGCACCGAAAATGCAGGGCACGACCACGCCCCGCCCTCTGCCAGCGCCGAGGGCCACAGCTCGCTCCCTGACCACGATCACGGCAGCCCCGACCACATCCACGATGACCCGGCCGACCGTGGCAAGCGCTGGTATCAGACGGCCAAGGGGCGACTGGTGATCTTTACCGCGCTGCTGCTGGCGGCGGCCTATGCCGTGAACCTTGTCGCGCCGCAAGTCGGCCGCTGGGCTTTTGTGGCCGCCTGCCTGATCGGCGTTGCCCCGGTGGCGCAGCGCGCCTTCGCTGCGCTGCGGATGGGCATGCCCTTCACCATCGAAAGCCTGATGACCATCGCGGCCATCGGTGCCTTGTTCATCGATGCGGCAGAGGAAGCGGCGCTGGTGGTGTTCCTGTTCGCCGTGGGCGAGGTGCTGGAGGGCGTGGCTGCTGGCAAGGCCCGCGACGGGATCCGGGCGCTGGCCAATCTGGTGCCCAAGACGGCCCAACTGGTCACGGGCGAGACCACGCGCGAGGTGCCAGCCGCGAGCCTGTCCGTAGGCCAGACCGTCCTTGTCCGCCCAGGCGACCGGATTCCTGCCGATGGCGAGATCACCGGAGGCACCTCGGGTGTGGACGAAAGCCCGGTCACCGGCGAAAGCGTGCCCAAAACACGCGGGCCCGGGGATGCGGTTTTTGCGGGTGCGATCAACACCGAGGCGGCCCTGCGCGTGAAAGTCACCAAAGGCCCGGAAGACAACACCATCGCCCGCATCATCCGGCTGGTCGAGGAGGCCGAGGAGGCCCGCGCGCCGACCGAGCGCTTCATCGACCGCTTCAGCCGTTGGTACATGCCCGCCATCGTCGCCGTCGCGGCGCTGGTCGTCGTCGTGCCGCCCCTGGCCTTCGGTCAGCCGTGGGACACCTGGGTTTACCGCGGCTTGGCACTTCTGCTGATCGGCTGCCCCTGCGCGCTGGTCATCTCGGTCCCCGCCTCCATCGCCTCGGCCATGTCGAGCGGGGCGCGACGCGGGCTCTTGATGAAGGGCGGTGCGGTGATCGAGGCGGCGGCGAAGGTCGATGTCGTGACCTTCGACAAGACCGGGACGCTCACGCATGGCCGCCCGCAAGTGACGGATGTGGTGCCGTTCGGGGCCACCACCGAAGCCGAGCTTCTGGCCGTTGCGGCAGGGGTCGAGACGGGGTCGAGCCACCCGCTGGCCATCGCCATCCTGAACAAGGCAAAGGACGCAGGCATCACTGCGTTGTCGTCGCAGGATGCAAAGGCGCTGATGGGCAAGGGGGTTGTCGCAACCGTGGACGGCGCTCCCGCATGGGTGGCCTCTCCGCGCTATGCAATGGAGCATGGCGGCCTTGATGGCCTCGGCCTGCGACAGGCCACGGCCTTCGAAGAGGATGGCAAGACCGCCGTCGCGGTGTTCCGCGAAAAAACCCCGCTTGGCCTGATCGCCATGCGGGACGAGCCGCGCGCGGATGCCAAGGATGCCGTGCGCCAGTTGACGGCGATGGGCGTGACCGCGGTCATCCTGACAGGCGACAACCCGCGCACCGCCGCCGCGATTGCCGGAAACCTGGGGCTCAAGTTCGAGGCCGACATGATGCCCGAAGACAAGCTCGCCTATATCCGCGAGATCGGCACCCAGGGCGGCGTGATGATGATCGGCGACGGCATCAATGACGCGCCCGCGCTGAAACAGGCGAGCGTCGGCGTGGCGATGGGATCGGGCACAGACGTGGCGCTGGAAACCGCCGATGCGGCGATCCTGCGCGACCGGGTGACCGACGTCCCCGCGACGATCCGCCTGTCGCGAGCCGCGATGGCCAACATCCGCCAGAACGTGACCATCGCATTGGGGCTGAAAGCCGTGTTTCTGGTGACCTCGGTTTTCGGTCTGACCGGCCTGTGGATTGCGATCCTGGCCGATACCGGGGCGACAGTGCTTGTGACCCTGAACGCCCTGCGCCTGCTTCGGTTCAACCCTGAGCGTGAGAGCTGACATCATGATCTCAGGTTTTGGCTGGGCCGCGTTGGCCCTTCTGTTCGGCTATCTGGCTCTGTTCTTCTGGGGTAGTGCGCTGGCGGCGCAAGCGGCGGGTCGGCCTGTCTGGCTGTTTTCGCGCGCCACGGGACGCGACCGTCTGGCTGCGATGGGCTTCCGTCTCGCCTTCGTACTTGCCTTTTTCGGGCCACTCCTCTGGCTCGCCATGCCTGCCCTGCACAAGGTCGATCCCCTCTGGACCGAGGGGGGTGCCGTGGTCCTCGGCCTGATCGGAGTATTTGTCGCCGGACTTGGCGCGATGGTCGCCTGGAAACGGCGGTGCAAAATTAGGCCACGGTAGCGGCGGGATCGTCTCGCTGCGGGCGGAGTAAAATCCTGCCACTTTTCCCTTCTTGCGGCAGCAGGGAGGGTGGGGAGATTTATACCGTGGAACTTTACAAGAAGGTTCGCTTGGCGTGTGCCGAGGGCATGAGCGCGCGGGCGGCGGCGAAGCATTTCAACATTTCGCGCGGGACGGTTGAGAAGATGTTGGCCTTCTCGGTGCCGCCTGGCTACCGGCGGGACAAGCCGATCAGGCGGCCGAAGCTGGACGGGTTCACCGAGTTCATTGACGCCTGGCTTGAAGCCGACAAGGCGGTGCATCGCAAGCAGCGTCATACGGCCAAGCGGATATGGGAACGGCTTCAGGCCGAGCATGGCTTCACCGGCGGCTATACGATCGTCAAGGATTACGTGCGTGAGCGTGAGCGGCGGACACGGGAGATGTTCGTGCCACTGGCCCATCCGCCGGGCCATGCTCAGGCCGATTTTGGCGAAGCGGTCGTCGTCATCGCCGGTGTCGAGCAGAAGGCGCATTTCTTTGTCATCGACCTGCCGCACAGCGATGCCTATTTCGTCCGGGCCTATCCGGCGGCGACGGCGGAGGCCTGGATAGACGGGCATGTCCGCGCCTTTGCCTTCTTCGGCGGGGTGCCGCAGTCGGTGCTCTACGATAACGACCGCTGCCTGGTCTCGAAGATCCAGCCAGATGGCACGCGCATCCGCGCCACGCTGTTCAGCGGCTTGCAGTCGCATTACCTGTTTCGGGATCGCTATGGTCGGCCCGGGAAGGGGAACGACAAGGGCGCTGTCGAGGGGATGGTCGGCTACGCCCGCCGCAACCACATGGTGCCGATCCCCCACTTTGCCAGTTGGGACGCCTTCAACGCCGACCTTGAAGGGCAGTGCTGCGCACGCCTCACGCGCATTCTTCGGGGTCACAAGGAGACGATCGGCGAGAGGCTGCAGCGCGATCTGGCGGCGATGCGCCCATTGCCTACTGCCCCGTTCGACGCCTGCGACCAAGCGAGCGGCAGGGTCAGCTCGCAGTCGCTCGTGCGCTATGACACCAACGATTACTCGGTCCCGGTCGCCTATGGCCATCAGGATGTCTGGATCCGCGGCTATGTCGATGAGGTCGTGATCGGCTGTCGCGGGGAGGTGATCGCCCGACACCCGCGCTGTTACGATCGCGAGGACATGATCTTCGACCCGGTTCACTACCTCCCGCTGATCGAGCGCAAGATCAATGCCTTGGACCAGGCTGCGCCTCTGGCGGAATGGGACCTGCCCGAAGAGTTCCAGACTTTGCGCCGCCTGATGGAGGCGCGCATGCTCAAGATGGGGCGCCGCGAGTATGTGCAGGTGCTGCGGCTGCTTGAGACCTTTGGCATGGATGACCTGCATGCCGCCGTGAAGAAGGCCCTGAAGCTGGGCGCGGTCGGCTTTGACGCCGTGAAGCACCTCGTGCTTTGCCAGGTCGAGAAGCGCCCCCCAAGGCTTGATCTCGATGTCTACCCCTACCTGCCGCGGGCGAACGTCGAGACGACGCGTGCGGCCAGCTACATGGCCTTGATGTCGGAGGCGGCGGAATGAGCGAGGCTCCGAAGATCCTGCTTGCCCACCATCTGAAGACGCTGAAGCTGCCCACCTTCCTGCGGGAACACGAGAAGGTTGCGCGCCAATGCGCCGCCGAAGGGTTGGACCATGTCCAATTCCTGTCGCGCCTCGTTGAACTGGAACTCATTGACCGCGAGCGGCGGATGGTCGAGCGCCGCATCAAGGCTGCGAAGTTCCCGGCCACCAAAAGCCTCGACAGCTTCGACTTCAAGGCGATCCCGAAGCTGAACAAGATGCAGGTGCTGGAACTGGCGCGCTGCGAATGGATCGAACGGCGTGAGAACGTGATCGCCCTTGGCCCCAGCGGAACCGGCAAGACCCACATTGCCTTGGGCCTCGGGTTGGCGGCCTGCCAGAAGGGCATGTCTGTCAGCTTCACCACCGCCGCCGCGCTGGTCAACGAGCTGATGGAGGCGCGAGACGAACGTCGGCTGCTGCGCGTCCAGAAGCAGATGGCTGCCGTCAAGCTGCTGATCATCGACGAGCTCGGGTTCGTGCCCCTGTCAAAGACCGGCGCCGAGCTGCTTTTTGAGATGATCTCCCAGCGCTACGAGCGCGGTGCCACGCTGATCACCAGCAATCTGCCCTTCGATGAATGGACCGAGACCTTCGGCACCGAGCGGCTGACCGGCGCGCTCCTCGACCGGTTGACCCACCACGTCAACATCCTCGAGATGAACGGCGAAAGCTATCGCCTCGCGCAAAGTCGCGCGCGCAAGACCGGCGACAACACCTGATCCAAAGTATCAGACTTGGACCTGACGGTCCAAGGCGGCCAGTCACCCGCAAGCTATATGGAGAGCGCGGCTGACTGGCCGCCGCCCATCAGCCGCGTCTCGCGCAAACCCAAAGTGGCCCAATTTTGCGCCGCCCCGTGGCCCAATTTTACTCCGCCGTTGACACTTAGATAGGTAAAATGGCGGAGACGAAGGGATTCGAACCCTCGAGACGGTTTCCCGCCTGCACCCTTAGCAGGGGTGTGCCTTCGACCACTCGGCCACGTCTCCGCCGCCTCGTATATGCGGCAACTGCGGGCGGGGCAAGTGCTTTTGCCGCACCTTCTTTCGGCGCGCGTGGGGGCGATATATCGCACTTTGAGCATTTATTAAGATGTCCTTGATACCCTGGCCGCGGTTGGGAAGACGAGGGGACGGGGATGTCCAGTTTTCGGGAGCGCTTGCGCGCCGTTTTAACGCGCCCGGGGTTCAGGAAGGGCGACCCGCGCGAGCCGATCAGCTTCGATTCGTTCATCGACCTCGGCCATGGTCTCTATGCCGAGACCGTCTTGCTGACCACCGATGGCCCCCGCCCGATCGCGCGCGTGGCGGTCGGCGACCGCGTCCTGACCTTCGATCACGGCCCGCAGCCGGTGCGCCACATCGAGCGGGTGGAGTTCTCCTGGCTGCGCACCGAGGTGCCCGAGGCGCTCTGGCCGCTGCGCCTGCCGCCGGGGCTGTTTGGCAATACCGAGGAGCGCTTCGTCGCCCCGCAACAGGCGCTCCTGCTCGAAAGCGACATCGCCGAGGAGGATTATGGCGACCCCTTCGTGCTGATCCCGGCCAATGTGCTCGCGCTGATCCCGCAGGTGGAGCGCGTCAAACCCTCCTCCGAGCGGGTGATCTTCCGCCCCCGCTTCGACCGCCCCGAGCTCGTGCTGACGGAAGACGGCGCGGTAATGCTGTGCGATACCGGCTCGATGATCGACGACTGGGGCTTTTACGACGATGACGATGCACCGCTGAGCTACACGACGCTGCCCGAGGATTTCGCCGTCGACCTGCTCAAACGCGAAATCGCCCGCGATGGCGGGATCGAGGCGCATATCGCCAAGCACCTCTCGCGCTTCGAGAAGTTCCGCGAGGCGGGGTGAGGCCTAGGGTCAGGACACATAACCAATAGATGACGGTTGCTGCGAGGGCGATGGCAGACAGGAAGACCTTCGGACACCTGTCGTATCGTGTCGCAACGCGTCGCCAATCCTTTAGCCTGCCGAACATGATCTCGATCCGGTTCCGGCGTTTGTAGCGGCGCTTGTCGTATTTCACCGCCTTCTTGCGCTGCTTACGGCCAGGGATGCAGGCGCGTATCCCCTTGTTTTTCAATGCTTCTCTGAACCAGTCGGCATCATACCCCCGATCGCCGAGCAGCCAATCGACCTTCGGCAGGCTGCTGAGCAGCGCTCGCGCGCCGATGTAGTCGCTGACTTGTCCGGCGGTGACGAAGAGGTTGAGCGGCCGGCCCTGGCTGTCGCAGATAGCGTGCAGTTTAGTGTTCATGCCGCCCTTCGTCCGACCGATCAGGCGTCCACGCCCCCCTTTTTCACGCCCAAACTGATCGCTGTTCGGTGGGCCTTGAGGTAGGTCGCGTCGATCATCACGGTCTTCGTCTCGCTGTGCTCGGCAGCCAGACCGGCCATCATTCGCGCGAAGATGCCCGTGTCGCTCCATCGTTTCCAACGGTTGTAGAGCGTCTTGTGTGGACCGTAGGCGATGGGGGCATCCCGCCACCGCAAGCCGTTGCGATTGATGAAGATAATCCCACTCAGCACACGTCGGTCATCGACGCGTGGCCTGCCGTGTGACTTGGGAAAGAAGGGCTCAAGACGCGCCATCTGGGCGTCGGTCAGCCAAAACAGATCAGACATGTTCACCGCTCGTTTTCGAACCGTGAATCATGCCATCCCTAGGAAATCAATGGGTCCTGACCCTAACCTTCGCGGCCGCAGGTCAGGCGTTTGAGCACCTCCGGCGCCAGATAGGCGAGGCGCAGCTGGCGGCTGACATGGCGTTCGGCCAGGCCGACGGCCTCGGCCAGTTCCTGGATCGTGACGAATTCACCTGCCTCCATACGCCGCCGCCAGCCCCAAGCCCGGCCGATGGCGCGCAGGATGTGGGGGTCCTGCGCCTGATCCTCGCTCGGGCTGTAATCGGCGGGCGGCATGATCTTGGGCCGCCCGTTCTTCTTGCGCAGCTTCAGGGGGATCAGCACGCGGATCGTGCCATTGCCACGGGTCATTCGGCGGCCTCCATGTCGCGCGGCGCGATCATCTCGCGGATCACGCCCGCGACGCCTTCGCGCCCGCGATAGGTATGGAGTTCGTCGAGAATGATGAACTCAAGACCGGACGCGTTCGAAACGACTTTCGAGTCCAGGTCGTCCTGACGCGTCAGAAGCAATTCTGCCATCATGTAGTTCGTCAGGAGAATGTCGGGCGGATGACCGCCGTGGCGATCAGCTCATCGTATGCCGCCTTCATCCCGTACAACTTCAGCTGGCTCATCGCCTCCAGCACCTGCGATCTTTCCATGGGTGGGGCAGGGCTCAGGTCCGGTGTTGCGCCATGCTGGTGGATTCGGAGCCAGGCCGCGATGGGAAGACGCGGCCCTACTGCAAGGCCGGAAAGAACCCCGACGGCGAGAGTTCGATCCGTTGCACATCTGGCGTACCGGTTGTCACCGACACGATCACCGGCCCAGACAGACCGGGAAAGGACTCGCCGGAGATGGCCCGCAAGGCAAGGTCGACGCCCGCGCGCCCCTGCGCGATCGGGTCGTCGAACGGGACCATGGCGACCTGCCCGCCGCGCAGGCCGCGCAATACCGAGTGGCTGATGTAGGTGGCGACCAGCATTGGACGATGGGCGCCCTCGGGTAGCCGACGGATCAGCGCCATCGCTCCCTCGATTGCCGGCGCGCTGCCGATAAGCACATCCACGTCAAGATGCTCGGCCAGGGCCTGTTCAACTTCTCGCAACTGCTCCCTCAGGCCGGTGTCGGCGCGGTATGTGGCGACGATCTCCACCGGGCTGTGTGCGAGACCTTCGGCCAAGCCCTCGTCGAGGATCGGCGCCCAGCCCGACTCGGTGGGCCCGGTCACGAGCACGGCGGTGAGTGGTCTGCCTTCTGCCTGCGCGCGCGCGGCAAGAAACTCGCCGACAGCACCCCCCATCGCCCGCCAATCGACCCCGATCCAGCCCGACAGCCCCGGCGCTGCCAGTTCGTTGACCAGTGCCAGGACCGGAACTCTTTTCTCGGCGGCGACGACGGCGTCGACCAACCCTTCATCGTGAGCTGAAACCGCGCCAAGCAGGATCGCGTCGCTGCCGGCCTCAAGACAGGTTTGCAGAAGCTCGATTTGTCGTTCCACCGAGTGATAGCCGCCGGATTCGAAGGTCAAAAGTTCGGCCCCCGCGGTATCGGCGGCCTGCTCCAGCCCATAGCCGACCGACAGCCAGTACTCGTCCTTGAAGTGGGGAACGATGACGCAAAGGCTTGGGGCGTTGGAGGCGACAGCGCCCGTGACCCCGGCCAACAGCAAGATTGCGGGACCAAAAGCGCGCGCGTAGAACGAGGCCATGGCACGCGCACGTTTCGACAGACAGCTTCGCAGGGTTTTCGGTTTCATCGCCGGGCTTACGGTCGTGGTTGGAATTGTCGCCATTCTTTCGAACCGCTATCTGGTCGAGACGCACCGGACCTTGATCCAGGACAACTTGCCGGCAGCGAACCTGACCCGGCAAATTCAGGCCGACAGTGCTTATCTTGCAAAGCTGGCCGGCGCCGTTCCCGATATTGCCGACGTTGCGGGACTTGCGCAATTGGGCCAGGAACTTGTGGTCAGGGTTGACGGGCTGCGCGCATCCGTGGCCCAACTTGCCTCGCACAGACCGACGGAAACGTCGCCCGATGGACCTTCATTCACGGCGTTGCAGGCGGCGGTCGAACTCGAAACCGCGGCGGCCCTCGCGCGGCTCGCGGCACAGGACGCGACGCGCACGCGCCTTGCCGCCGCGGACAGTCTCCTGAATGAGATCGAAGACATCCTGGAACGCCAGATCGACACCGCCCGGGTTCAGGTGACGGCGACGATCTCGGACCTCTATGACGCGCCGCACGACCAGGTCGCTCCCGGATTGGATGAACTGGCCGATGCCGACTTCTTTGCTTATGATCGTTTGGTCGAACTGGCACGGGCGGTCGAGAGCGTACGCAACGGATTGGGCGAGGTCCCACAAATTACCCGCCCGGAGACAGCAAAGGCTCTTGGCGAAGAGCTGACGGCGGCCTTGGCGACGGTGCAGGGTCGGATTGACTATTTGCCCTCGCCGAACGCGCGCGATGACATCCGGAGGATGGTCGCCGGTGTGGCCGAGACCCTCAATCCTGACGGCGTGCTCGCATGGACCGAGAAACGTCTGGTTGCTGAAGGCGAACTGGTGGATGCGCTGGAACGCCTGAAAGACCAAACCGACGGATTGGCGGTCTATTCCACCGCCCTGTTTGCCAGGATGCAAGCCGAGGCGGCCGCGAGCCAGGCCCGCACGGAGACCGTGAGTTGGTGGATAACAGTTGGACTTGTCGCCCTCCTCTCCGGCGCGGTTGTCGCTGCGATCGTAGCATGGGCGATTGTCAGTCGGCGCACGGTCGCGCGACTGGCTGCGATCTCGCGCCACATCACGGCGCTTGCGCGCGGCGACTACGACCGAGACATCCCGGAGACCGGGCATGACGAAATTGGCCGGATGGAGCGGGCCTTGCATGTGCTGCGGTTGCGGGCGGCCGAAGCGCAACGATTGCGGGGCGAACTCGAAGTGGCCGTCACCCAGCGCACGCGCGACGTGGTGACCGAGATGCATGCCCATGACCGGGCACGCGCCGAGGCCGAGGATGCGAACCGTGCAAAGACGGAATTTCTCGCCATGATGGGGCATGAGATCCGCACGCCGCTCAACGGCATCGTGGGCATGTTGCGTCTGCTCGAAGCCGAGGCTGCGGGCGCCGAGCAGAAGAAACGGGCCACCGTGGCGCGGCAAAGCGCCGAGAACCTCCTGGTGATTTCCAACGATATTCTAGATTATTCCGCGACGCAGGATCGTCGTCCGGTGTTGCGGCCGGTGCACTTCGACATTCGCGAATTGATGGGGCAACTGGCCGGCTATCTCAGGGCCAACGCGGGCGAAAAGGGCCTTTCCGTTAGCATCGACATGGCCGAGGATGTGCCCCCGGTGTTGTTCGGTGACGTTCAGAAGATCCGCCAGGTGGTCGTCAATCTTCTGTCCAATGCGGTCAAATACACCGAGACTGGAAAGGTCGCGCTGCTGCTTGACTTCGCGCCCGATCCGAGAAGCGGCGCGCCCGTGCTCAGTTTCGCCGTGACTGACACCGGGCGCGGCATCCCACAGGAGGACCACGCCCGGATCTTCGATGCCTATGCGCGTGGCGACGGTGCGGGGGAGGGCATGATCGAAGGGCTTGGGCTTGGGCTCAGCATCTGCCGTCGATTGACAGAGACGCTCGGTGGCTCGATCGCGCTCGAAAGCGCGCCTGGGCAGGGCGCGCGCTTCACCCTGACCGTGCCCCTGGTGATCGGCGATCCGGCCCTCGTGGTGCGACAGGCCGAGACTGTCATCACCCAGAAGTTCGGCAAGCGCGTTCTGGTGGTGGAGGATCAGGCCGTCAACCGGATGGTGGCGCGCGGCTTCCTCGAGCGCCTGGGTTGCATGGTGGTGGAGGCCGAAACTGGCGAAGACGCGGTGCGCGTTGCGCTGTCCGAGATCTTCGACCTGATCCTCATGGATATTGACCTGCCCGACATGACGGGTGGCGAGGCGGCACGCCGGATCAAGGTGGAACGCGAGGGCCAGTCACCGCAGATCGTGGCCCTGACGGCGCACCGCATTGACGACACGCCGGATCAGCGTTCGGCGCTCCACGTCGACGCGGTGCTGCACAAGCCGCTGTCGCCTCGGGCGCTTGCAGCGCTACTCGGGCCGGGTTCTGGTGCGCAAGGCGTGGCGGTGCCGGGGGCGGTCTCGGACACCCTTCGGTCCGATATTGACGAGATTGGCGCCGCCGAGACCGCCGGTATCGTCGACGCCTTCATCGCCGAACTCGGCCCGGCGCTGGCCACCATGCAAGCCGCCCGCGCCGCGTCCGACAGCGAGGCGCTGGCACGTGCCGCCCACCGGCTCAAGGGCGCCGCCTCGAACTTCGCGATGACGGCGTTCTGCGACCGGCTAGGACATCTGGAGCGTGCCGCGCGCAGTGGCGAGGGCATCGGTGCGGCCTGGGAGGGGATCGACGAGGCGGCAAGCGAGGCGCTCGCAGAGCTGCGGGCGGCGGCGCGCGGGCTCGGGCTTGTGCTTCAGGACAGCTCGGCCAACAGGTAGCCTTCTCCGTGCACGGTGATGATCCACTCGGGGTGCGCAGGGTCGGCTTCCAGCTTCTTGCGCAACCGGCCCACCAGCACGTCGACGGTGCGATTGTCCGGCGCCCATTTCTGGTTCTGAATCATGTCGAGAAGGCGATCGCGGCTAAGGATCACGCCGGGATGGTCCGCGAAAGCGGCAAGCAACTCGTATTCGGCGCGGGTGAGCGGCTCGACCGTGCCCGCGTCGTCGATTAGCCGGCGCCGGGTCCGGTCCAGCGACCAGCGGCCAAACCGGGCGTCCGGCAGGGCGACGGTCTCGGCGGCGGCCCGGCGCAGATCCTCGACCCGGGCCGCGAGGTTCTTGATCCGGGCAAACAACTCTCGCTTGTCGAAGGGCTTGGTCACGTAGTCGTCGGCGCCGAGTTCCAGCCCGACGATGCGATCAATCTGATCGGTCCGGGCGGTAAGCAGGATGATCCCGACCTTCGAGACCGCCCGCTGTTCGCGGGTGATCGTCAGCCCGTCCTTGCCCTCGAGGTTGATGTCGACGAGCAGCACATCAGCCGGGTCGCGCGCAAGGATTTCCTCCATCGCTGCGGCGTCGGCTGCCTCGCTCACCCGGTACATCTGCTGCTTGAGCTGAGCGGCCAGCCGGCGGCGTGTCACCACGTCGTCTTCGACAATCACGATGTGCTGGCTCACGGAGCGCCCCTTTTACATCCTGTTACATCTTCCTACAGGGCGTTTACATAACCGGCAAGACCGGTTCACACCCGCCGCCTAGTCTTCTGGCAGACAATCCCGAAGGAGACCTGTCATGTCATTCGCCACCCCGACCCGCCGCGGCTTTCTCATCGGTTCCGGCGCCCTCGGCCTGTCGAGCCTCTGGGGCACGACGGCGCTGTCCGCGATCGATCCGAACTCGTTTTCCGGCCGCGTGTTCCACGCCACCCACTTCGGCCCGTTCGAAGCTGTGGTGCGCGAGGGCAAGATCGTCAGCCTCGCGCCGATGATCGAGCTCGATCAGCGGCCGACCGAAATGCTGACCACCGGCATCCTCGATCGCACCTATGACAAGACCCGGATCGACTACCCGATGGTGCGCAAGTCCTATCTCGAGGGCTGGCAGTCGGGCGACACCAAGCGCGAACTGCGCGGCAAGGAAGAATGGGTGAAAGTGGACTGGGATACCGCGCTTTCGCTCGTCGCCAAGGCGATCCTCGACACCATCGAGGCGCACGGCAACGAAGGCATCTTCTCGTCGTCCTACGGCGGCTGGGCCAATGCCGGCTCGTTCCGCCCGAACGTGATGCAGGGCCGGTTCTTCAACCTGATCGGCGGCTGCTCGACCACCGCCGGCGACTGGTCGGCGGGCGCGGGCCAGATCATCATGCCGCGCATCATCGGCGACATGGAGGTCTATTCCGCCCAGACCGCGTGGGAGGTCATCCGCGACAACACCGAGGTGTTCCTGCTGGTCGGCGCCGACCCGATCAAGAACAACCGCGTCGAATACACCGTGGCCGACCACGGCATGTATGGCCCGTGGGAAGAGATCCGCGACGCCGGGGTGAAGTTCATCTCGATCAACCCGCAGCGCACCGCCTCGGATGAATATCTGAATGCCGAGTGGGTGAAGATCATCCCCAACACCGATACCGCGCTGTTCCTCGCCATGGCCTACCACGTGCTCGAACAGGGGCTCGACGACAAGGACTACATGGCGAAATACACCGTCGGCGCCGACAAGTGGATCGCCTACGTCAAGGGCGAGACCGATGGCGAGCCCAAGACCCCGGCCTGGGCCGCCGCAATCACCGGCATGGACGAGGCGAAGATCAAGGAACTGGCCGAGCTTCTGGCCAAGTCGAAGACCGAGATCGCCGGCTCCTGGGCGATCCAGCGGGCCCACCACGGCGAGATGATCTACTGGGCGATCGTCAACTTCGCGGCGCTCACCGGCAAGATCGGCAAGCCGGGCGAGGGCGTCGGTTTCTCCTGGCACTATGGCAACGGCGGCATGCCGCAGGGCGGCAACGCCACCCCGGTCGGCCTCAGCCAGGGCAAGAACTTCGTCGACATGATCTGCCCGGCGAGCCGGATCACCGAGATGCTGGAAAACCCCGGCACCGAGTTCCAGTACAACGGCGTGACCCGGACCTACCCGGACGTCTACATGATCTACAACGCCGGCAACAACTTCATGTCGCACCAGCAGGACACCAACCGGCTCATCAAGGCGCTGGCGAAGGTCGATCACATCGTCAGCCAGGACATCTGGTGGACGGCGGCGACCCGCTGGGCCGACATCGTGCTGCCGGCCACTTCGACGCTGGAGCGCGACGACATCTCGGTCGGCGGTACCTACTCGAACGACAAGATCTACGCGATGAAGAAGGTGATCGAGCCGATGGCCGAGGCCAAGTCGGATTACGAGATCTTCGAGGCGCTGGCCGACAAGATGGGCTTCTGGGCGAAGTTCACCGACTCGCTCGAGTTCATCGATCACGTCAAGGCGGCCTACGCCAAATCCGGCGCGGCGGCGACGGTGCCGTTCGAGGAGTTCTGGGAGAAGGGCTATGCCCGGATGCCGATACCGGCCGAAGCGCGCAAATGGGTGCGCCACGCCGATTATTATGCCGACCCCGAAGCCAATCCGCTGCACACCGCGACCGGCAAGATCGAGATGTTCAGCCAGGCGATCGCCGACCTCGCCATCGAGGACTGCCCCGGCATGCCGATGTGGCTCGAACCCGGCGAGTACCTCGGCAATGCTCAGGAGGGCCAGCTGCATGTGGTCAGCCCGCACCCGTGGTACCGGCTGCACAGCCAGATGGACAACTCCGAGGGCCTGCGCGCGCTCTACAAGGTGCAGGGCCGCGAGCCGGTGCGCATCAACAGCGAGGACGCGGCGGCGCGTGGCATCGTCGATGGTGATGTGGTCGAGCTCTACAACGAGCGCGGCACGATCCTTGCCGGCGCCGTGGTGTCTGACGACATCATGCCGGGCGTGATGTCGATCTACGAGGGCTGCTGGCCGTCGCTGGACAGCAAGGGCCGCGACAACTCGGGGCTGGCCAACTTCCTCACCTCGACCCGGCCCGCTTCGGGGCTCACCAATGCCACCACCGCCAACACGGTGCTCGCCTCGCTCAAGAAGTGCGAAGACCCGGAAGGGCCGAACATGGCCTACGAGAAGCCGGCGATCATCGAGGACATGGAGATCGCGGCGATCGACGACGATGCGCTTGGCCTCGAGCGGGTCGACGCGATCTTCGAGAGCATCATGGCCGACATGTCGCCCGAAGAGCACCTGTTCTACGAGCGCTGCACCGTCTGCCACGCGCCGCGCGAACCCAGCCACTACACCCAGCTGCAGTGGCAGGCGGTGCTGCCGTCGATGTTCGAACGCGCCGGTCTCGACGATGTCGAGCAGGAGACGGTGCGCAACTTCCTGATGGCACGCGCCGCCGACGCGCCGAAGTAAGCCTGACGTCCCTGGGGTGGCCGGTCCCAGCCGGCCGCCCCACCTTTTTCCGCGAGGCCGAGATGCACGATGTGACTTACCCCGAAGGCACAAGCTGCGAGATGACCCCAGGGCTCTTGCCGCTGGATGAGGCCGTTGCCTTGGCGCTCGCCCAGGTTTCTCCGATTGCCCAGGCAGAGCGCATCCCGCTCGCCGAAGCTGTTGGGCGGGTCGCGGCGAAAGACATTCTGGCCCCCGCCGCCATGCCGCTGTTCGACAATTCGGCCATGGACGGCTTTGCCTTGCGCCTGGCCGACCTCGCTGGTGGCGACAGCCTGCCGCTGGCCGGAACGGTGCCGGCCGGTGCCGCACCTCGCGATCTGCCCCCGGGCGTCGCGCTTGAGATATTCACCGGCGCGCCGGTGCCGCAGGGCGCCGATGCGGTGGTGATGATCGAGAACGCGCGCGTTGCGGGCGCACGGGTGCAATTCCACCGCCTTCCGAAAGCGGGAGACAACATCCGTCGCGCGGGGAGCGACCAGCCTCTCGGTGCGCGCCTTGTTGCGCGCGGCCAGCCGCTTCGGCCCCTGCATGTCGGTCTGCTGGCCGCCAACGGGATCACACAAGTTGAGGTCTCGCGGCGTCCCCGCGTCGCCGTTTTCTCGACCGGCGATGAACTGACCGGCGGCGGGACCCCCGGCCGGATCCATGACGCGAACCGGCCGATGCTCCTGACGCTGGCGCGTGAAGCCGGGGCAGAGGCCGAAGACATGGGTATTCTGCCCGACGACCTTGCCGCAACGACCCGGGCCCTCGCCGCGCTCGGCGACCGGTTCGACCTGATCCTGACCTCCGGCGCTGTGTCGATGGGAGGGCGCGACCACATGCGCGACGCCATCGTCGCGGCGGGCGGCGCGCTCACCGGCTGGCGGGTGGCCTTGAAGCCGGGCAAGCCCGTGGCTTTCGGCCGGATCGGAAAGACGGCAATCACCGGGCTCCCCGGGAACCCGTTTTCCGCCTACACCGGTTTCCGTCTCTTTGCCGGGCCGCAGATCGCGCGCCTTGCCGGCGCCGCGCCCGCACCGTTTGCCTCCGTGCCGGCCCGCGCCGGGTTCGGCTGGAGCCGCAAGCCCGGCCGTGCCGAGGTCTTCCCGGCCCGCCTTGCGGGCCATGATCCGGCGGGCGTGCAGATCCTCGAACGCCTCGGCGCCGGGGTGTCGGCCACCTTGTTCCCTCTCACCGAAGCTGACGGGCTGGGCCTCGTCGCTGCCTCGACTGCGCATGTGTCCGAGGGCGACATGATCCGCTGGCAACCCTTCTGCAAGGGAGGTCTGGAATGACCGCGACACCGCTCGCCGCCATCCGGTTTGACGATCAGGACATCGACGGGTTCGTCGCAGGTCTTGTCGAGGTCCTGCGCTCGGCCGGGTGGCGGCTGAGCGGTGTACTGCAGTCGCGCGGGATCGCCGATACCGAGTGTCATTGCGCCGACATGGATCTGACTTCGATCGCCACGGGCGAGGTCTTTCGCATCTCGCAGCCGCTTGGCAACGGCTCGCACGGCTGCCGCCTGCATCCCGGCGCGCTGGCGCAATGTTCCGAGGTTCTTGCCGGCGAGTTGACGACGAAGCCGGACCTCCTGGTGCTGAACCGCTTCGGCCAAGGTGAGAGCGAGGGTCGTGGTTTTCGCGACCTGATCGCGCGGGCGCTCGAGCTCGGGATCCCGGTGCTGACAACGGTGCGGCCAAAATACGCCGCCGCCTGGGCCGACTTCGGTGGCGAACTGGCCAGTGATCTGCCGTTCGATGCCGATGCGGTCCTGGCATGGGCCCAAGATCAGAAAGAGGCCCGCCATGCCGCGTGACTTCCACCCGACCCTTTGCGATGGCCATGGTCGAACGGTGAGCTATCTGCGCCTTTCTGTCACCGACCGCTGCGATCTGCGATGCACCTATTGCATGGACGAGCGGATGACCTTCCTGCCGAAGCGCGACCTTCTTTCCATCGAAGAACTCGAGCGGCTGGTGGGGGCCTTCATCGACATGGGTGTGCGCAAGGTGCGGTTGACCGGCGGCGAGCCCCTGGTGCGGCATGGGATCATGACGCTGGTCGCCGCGCTCGGGAACGCGGTGGCGGCTGGTCGGCTTGATGAAGTCACCCTGACCACCAACGGCACGCAACTGGCGCGCCACGCCACCGGGCTTGCCGCCAGTGGTGTGCGCCGGGTGAACGTCTCGCTCGATACGCTGGACCCGGCGAAATATGCCGCGATCACCCGGCGCGGCCGGCTCGGCCAGGTGCTGGACGGGATCGAGGCCGCGCGGGACGCCGGGCTGAAGGTCAAGATCAACACCATGGCGCTGCGCGGCGTGAATGACGACGAGGTTCTGGACATCGTCGACTGGGCCGCCGGGCACGGCTGCGATGTGGCCTTCATCGAAGTGATGCCGATGGGGCAGGTGGGCGCGGATGAGCGCGCCGGCCAGTACTGGCCGCTCGACGACTTGCGCAAGGTGCTGGAGCAGCGGTTCGACCTGCGCGACACCGGGTTCACGACTGGCGGGCCGGCGCGTTACGCCGAGGTCGTCGGCACCGGCCAGCGGATCGGCTTCATCACCCCGATGAGCCACAATTTCTGCTCGACGTGCAATCGCGTGCGGGTGAACTGCCGGGGCGAGCTCTTTTCCTGCCTCGGGCGCGAAGGGTCGGTCGACCTGCGTCCGGCGCTGCGGGGCGCTGCGGACAACGCGCCGCTTTTCGCCGCGATCGAGGATGCGCTGGCGCGCAAACCGCGCGGCCACGATTTCGGCTATGGCGCGGGCGCGGTTGAAGGCGCTCTGTCGCGCAGCATGAACCATACGGGAGGCTGACCATGGCCGAGCTTGACGTCGTCTATTTCGCCTGGGTCCGCGAACGGATCGGGCTGCCGCGCGAGCGGGTGCAGACGGAAGCCAACGACGTTTCCGAACTGGTCGCTGAACTGCGGGAGCGCGGGCCGCGCTATGCGGCCGCATTTGCCGACCTTTCCGCGTTGCGCGTCGCCCTCGATCAGGAATTGGCAACCTTTTCCACGCCGCTTTCCGGCATTCGCGAAGTGGCGATCTTCCCGCCGATGACCGGAGGCTGAAATGCCCGACGGCGCCGCCCTGGAAGGCCGCTATGCGCGCCACCTCGTCCTGCCCGAGATCGGATCAGCGGGGCAGAACCGGCTGGCCGCCGCGCGGGTGCTGGTGGTGGGTGCGGGCGGGCTCGGCTCGCCGGTCCTGCTCTACCTCGCCGCCGCCGGCGTGGGCCAGCTCACCATCGCGGACGACGATGTCGTCTCGCTGTCCAACCTGCAACGGCAGGTGCTCCATGCCACGAGCCGCTTGGGGGACCCGAAGGTCGCCTCGGCCGCGGACCGGCTCGCCGACCTCAATCCCGATGTGCGGATCGTTGCCCATCCGTTGCGCGTGACCGCGGCGACGGCGCCGATCCTGGTCACCGGGCACGACCTCGTGGTCGATTGCACCGACAACCTCGCGGCGCGCCACCTGTTGAACCGGGCCTGCGTCGAGGCGGGCGTGCCATTGCTGTCGGGTGCGATCGCGGCCTGGGAGGGGCAGGTCGGGCTTTATGATCCCTCGCACGGTGGCCCTTGTTTTGCCTGCGTTTTCCCCGAAACCGGCTCGCGCCCGGAACAGGGCAAGGGCGTCGTCGGGGCATTGCCCGGGATCGTCGGGGCGACCATGGCGTTGGAGGCGATCAAGACGATCATCGGTGCAGGTGCTTCGCTGCGCGGCCAGCTCCTGCTGATCGACACGTTGTGGAATGACCGTCGACTGGTGCGCGTCGCACGCGATCCGGCCTGTCCGGTCTGCGGCCGGGAGCACGGCATATGTTGACGCATTTCGATGCTGCGGGGCAGGCCCATATGGTGGATGTCTCCGACAAGCCCGACACGAGGCGCGTTGCCGTGGCCGAAGCCCGGGTCGAGATGAAGCCGGAAACATTGGCCTATGTCCTCGAAGGGACTTCGACCAAAGGCGATGTGCTGGGGGTTGCCCGGGTCGCCGGGATCATGGCGGCGAAGCGGACGCCGGACCTGATCCCTCTGTGCCACCCACTTGCCCTGACACGCGTGGCGCTGGAGCTGACCCCCCAGATCGAAACCGCCAGCGTTCTGATCCGCGCGACGGTCGCCACCTCCGGCCAGACCGGGGTCGAAATGGAGGCGCTCACCGCCGCCTCCGTCGCGGCGCTCACGGTCTACGACATGCTCAAGGCCGTTGAGAAGGGCATGATTGTCACCGGGATCAGGCTGCTCCACAAGGATGGTGGAAAATCGGGCTCGTATGATGCTGACAAAGCGGGCGACGTCGGACGATGACCAAAGCAATCCAAAGACACCCCTCCGCCCCGAAACCCACGAGGGAGACCGTCCATGTCCGTTGACACCCCGCTCATCGCCATCCTCGTCGCCTCGGACCGCGCGGCGCGTGGCGCGTATGAAGATCTCGGTGGCCCGGCCGCAGAGGCATGGCTTCGCTGCGCCATCACCACGCCGGTTCGGTATCAGCGCCAGATCGTGCCGGACGGGCGGGAAACCGTTGCCGCCGCGTTGCGCGCACTTGCCGACGAACAGGCGGCCGACCTGATCCTGGTTACCGGCGGAACCGGGCCCGCAGAGCGCGACCAGACCCCGGAAGCGTTTGACGCCGTGATCGACAAACGCCTTCCCGGCTTTGGCGAGGCGATGCGGCTGGCGAGCCTCGCCGAGGTGCCGACGGCGATCCTGTCGCGCCAGGATGCAGGCGTGCGTGGCCGGTCCCTGATCATCACGCTGCCCGGCAAGCCGTCGGCGATTTCCACCTGTCTCGAGGCGGTGTTCCGCGCGGTGCCCTATTGCCTCGATCTGATCGGGGCGGCTCGGATCGAAACCGATCCTGGGGTCTGCGACGCCTTTCGCCCGAAATCGTCCTGATTGCGGAGCGCAAGAGGCTGGCCGGACAGAGCCGGGCCGCAGTCTGCCGCGCTGTCGGGTGCGGGTCAGGGTGATCGATAGCCAAGGGGAGCATTGCCGTGGCCGCACAGTCGCCGGCACTTGGTGTGGAGAACGTTCGATCCCAGACCCATCCCCTCCGCCACTCCCCCCCTGACACGCGCCGGCCCGGAGCCGCTCTCCCTCGGGGCGCGCGAGCGTTTCCGGCCGCTCAGACCGGCGCGGTGGAGCCGCGCACGATCAGCTCGCCCGAGAGCATGATCCGCCGCGCGGGCGCCGGCCCGCCCGAGATCCGCGCCAGAAGGGCCGCCATCGCCTCGCGCCCGAAGGCCTCGACGGGCTGGCGGATCACGGTGATCCCGGGGCTGACCAGATCGCTCCAGACCTCATCGTCGAACCCCGCCAGCGCGAGCCGGCCGGGCACCTCGATCCGCCGCTCGCGGCACAGTTTGAGCGCGGCGCGCAGGAACAGGCCGTTCGACAGGATCAGCGCCTCGGGCGGGTCGGCGTCGAAGAGCTCGGCGAGCGCCGCATGTCCCGCATCGAAGCTCGGCGGCGCCATCACCGTGCGCACCGCAAGCCCGTGCCGCGCCAGCGCCGCCTCGACCTCGGTGCGCCGCTCGAGCCCGGTCGCGGAGGTCGAGCCGAAGAGCCCCGCGATCCGCCGCCGCCCCGAGGCGACGAGATGATCGACGAGCTGCGCCGCGGCGCGGGCATTGTCGAGCACGACGCTGTCAAACCCGCCCTCCGCCAGCCCGCGGTCGATCAGCACCACCGGCCGGTCGACCCGCGCCAGCGCCGCCGCGCTCAGATGCCGCGTCGGCGTCACGATCAGCCCGCTGACCCGCTCCTCGGCCATCAGCTCGAGATACATCGCCTCGCGCTCCGGGTCTTCGTCGGTATTGCACAGCAACACCCGCATCCCCGCCGCATAGGCGACATCCTCGACCGAGCGGCTGACCTGGGTGAAGAACGGGTTGCGGATATCGGCGACGATCAGCCCGATGGTCATCGAGCGCTGCGAGCGCAGCTGGCGCGCGGCGAGATTGGGGCGGTAGCCGGTGGCCGCCACCGCCGATTCGACGCGCCGCAAGACCTCCGCGCTGACCGGGCCCTGGCCCAGCGCGCGCGACACGGTCGAGGTCGATACACCCGCGGCGCGGGCGACATCCTTGATGCTGACGGTCATGGCGTGAAAACGTTTGCAGCCTGATTTCGCGCATAGAATGACAGAATCCGCCGGGTTTTCAATAGAAACAGCACCTGGCGCGCGCGAGGCCCCGGGGGTGGTGAAGAATTTTGTGGGAACGTTCCCGCAAACATGCTAGGCTGGCTCCAACTTGGAGATTGGGAGGAGAGCCAGTGTCCCCGAAAGCTGAGCCGGGCCTGTTGCCCCGGGAACTCATCCAGTTGGACGCGCGCGTCGCGGACAAGGCGGAGGCCTTGCGTCAGGCGGCGGCGCTGCTCGAGGCGGGGGGCTGCACGCGCCCGGGCTTCGCGGCCAGCATGGCGCGGCGCGAGGGCGCGGCGGAAACCTATCTGGGCAAGGGCATCGCGATCCCGCATGGCATGGTCGAGGATCGCGATCTGATCTTGCGTGACGGGATCGCGGTCTTGCAGCTGCGCGAGGGCGTGGCCTGGGGGCCGGGGCAGGTGGCGCGGCTCGTCGTCGCGATCGCGGCGCGCTCGGATGCCCATATCGGGATCTTGCGCCGGCTCACGCGGCTGATGCAGGACGAGGCGCGGCTGGCGCGGCTTGTCACCACCGCCGACCCCGAGGAGATCATCGCCGCGCTCGAGGGGGCGGAGGCGCCCGCCGCCGAGGCCGCGCCCGCGCAGGATTTCGCGCAGAGTTTCGATTGGGTGGTGGATTATCCCTCCGGGCTGCATGCCCGCCCGGCGACCGAATGGGCCGAGACCGCGCGCCGGTTCAGCGCCCGGATCCGGGTGCGCCATGGCGCCGAGGCGGCGGAGGCGCGCACCATGCTCTCGCTCCTGCAACTCGGGCTGAAGGCGGGGGATCGGGTGACGTTCTCGGCCGAGGGCGCCGATGCCGCCGATGCGCTGGCGACGCTGCGGGTCGTCGTGACCGGCCTGAGCGCGCGGGAAAAGGCGCAAGCGGCCGAGGCGGCGGAGAAGCGCGCGGCGGCGGCCACGGCGGGGGGCTGGGTCTCGCCCGAGCCGCTCGAGGCCGAGGATGCGCGCCTCGTCGAGGGGGTTGCGGCGGCGCCGGGGCTGGCGATCGGCTGGCTGCACCGGCTGGAAACCGGCCCGCGCGAGGTGGCCGATCTCGCGCCCGGCGCGCGCGAGGATCTGGCGGGGGCGGCCGATCGGCTGCATGAGGCGTTGGCGCGGGCGCGCGAGCAGCTCGGCGCGCTCGCCGATGATACCGCGCGCCGTCTGGGCGAGGTCGATGCCGGGATCTTCCGCGCGCAGGCCGAGCTTCTGGCCGACCCGGGCCTCGTCGCGCGGGTCTCGCAGGCGCTGGTCGGAGGCCACGGGCTCGCCTGGTCGTGGGCGCGCGCGATCGAGGAGACGGCGGCGCCGATGCGCGCCTCGGGCAATGCGGTTCTGGCCGGCCGCGCGGCCGATCTGCGCGATGTCGGCCAGCGGGTTCTGGCGCTGCTCGACCCCGCGCTCGGGCGCACCGCGCCGCTCGAGCCGCCGCCCGGCACGATCCTGATCGCCGATGATCTGACGCCCTCCGATACCGCCGGGCTCGACCCGGCGCGGGTGGTGGGGCTGGTGACCGCGCAGGGCGGGCCGAGCTCGCATAGCGCGATTTTGGCGCGCACGCTCGGCCTGCCGGCGATGGTCGGGGCGGGGGCGGCGCTCGGGCGGCTCGAGGCCGGCGCACCGGCGATCCTCGACGGCACGGCGGGGCGGCTTTACCTCGCGCCGACCGAGGCCGAGCTTGCCTCCGCGCGCGCCTTCATCGCCGCCGAAGAGGCCCGCCGCGCCCGCGACAGCGCGGCGCGCGCGCTGCCCGCCACCACCACCGACGGCCACCGCATCGAGATCGGCGCGAATATCAACCTCGCCGATCAGGCGCCCTTCGCGCTCTCGCTGGGCGCCGAGGGGGTCGGGCTGATGCGCACCGAATTCCTGTTCCTCGAGCGCGCCGAGAGCCCGACCGAGGAGGATCAGTTCCAGGCCTATCGCGCGATGGCGGCGGCGATGGGGGCGCGCCCGCTGGTGATCCGCGCGCTCGATATCGGCGGCGACAAGCAGGTCTCCTATCTCGATCTGCCGCGCGAGGAGAACCCGTTTCTGGGCGTGCGCGGCGCGCGGCTCTTGCTGCGCCGGCCCGAGCTTCTGGTGCCGCAGCTGCGCGCGCTTTACCGCGCCGCGCGCGAGGGCGCCCGGATTTCGGTGATGTTCCCGATGATCACCTCCGAGGCCGAGCTGATCGCGCTGCGCGAGACCGCCGAGCGGATCCGGGCCGAGCTGAAGGCGCCGGCGATCCCGCTGGGGATCATGATCGAGGTGCCGGCGGCGGCGCTGATGGCGGACCGGCTCGCGGTGCATGCCGATTTCTTCTCGATCGGCACCAATGACCTGACCCAATACGCGCTCGCGATCGACCGGCAAAACCCGGTGCTCGCGCCCGAGGCCGACAGCCTGCACCCGGCGGTGCTGGCGCTGATCGCGGCGACGGTGCGGGGCGCGCGGGCGAAGGGGCGCTGGGTGGGGGTGTGCGGGGGGATCGCGGGCGATCCGTTCGGCGCGGCGCTGCTCGCGGGGCTCGGGGTCGATGAGCTCTCGATGACGCCGCGCGATATTCCGGCGGTGAAGGCGCGGCTGCGCGGCGCGGCGATCGCGGATCTGCGGGCGCTGGCCGAGCGCGCGCTCGCGCTGCCCGATGCGGCCTCGGTGCGCGCGCTGGGCGCCGATCCGGCGCTTGGCGGCGGCACGGTGGCGGGGGAGGTGTGAATGACGCGCTCGGGCCCCTGCGACGTGCATACCGTCGCGCTCAACCCCGCGATCGATCTCACCGTCGGTCTGTCGCAGCTCGTGCCCGGCGAGGTCGCGCGCGCGCGGTCTGCGCGCCATGATCCGGGCGGCAAGGGGGTCAATGTCGCCTCCTGTCTGGCCGATTGGGGCACCGCGGTGACGATCCACGGGCTGCTCGGGCTCGAGAATGCGGCGCGGTTCGAGGCGCTCTTTGCCGCCAAGGGGATCAGCGATGCGATGGTGCGCCTGCCGCAGGCGACGCGCACCAATATCAAGCTGCTCGAAGAGGGCGGGCGCACGACCGATGTCAACCTGCCGGGGTTTTCCGCCTCCGCGCGCGATCTGGCGGCGGTCGAGGCGAGCCTGGCCCCGCTCGGCGCCGGCGCGCTCGTCGCGATTTCGGGCAGCCAGCCGCAGGGGCTCGAGGATGAGGCCTCGGCGCGGCTGACGGCGGCGCTGACCCGGCGCGGGGCGCGGGTGGTGCTCGATGTCTCGGGCGCGCCGCTGCGCGCGGCGCTGGCGCGCGCGCCCGATGCGCTGCCCTTCGCGATCAAGCCCAACCGCCATGAGCTCGAGGCCTGCCTGCGCGCCGATCTGTCGCGCCGGGCCGATCTGGTGGCGGCGGCGCGCGGGCTCGTGGCGCGCGGGATCGGGCTCGTCATCGTTTCGCTCGGCACCGAGGGGGCGATTTTCCTCTCCGCCGCGGCCGAGCTGCAGGCGCTGCCGATGGCGCTCTCGCAAGGCTCCACGGTGGGCGCGGGCGACGCCATGGTCGCGGGGGTCGTCGCGGCGCTGGCCGAGGGGCTCGGCCCCGAGGCGCTCGCCGCGCGCGCGACGGCTTTCGCGGTGGGCAAGCTGCGCAACGCAGGCCCGCATCTGCCCGAGCAAGGCGAGATCCGCGCGCTCGAGCGCGCGGTCGCGGTGCGCCCGCTCGCCGAGTGGCTCGCCCAAGAGCCGGGCGCATGAGCATTGCGCGCCCGGTCGCCGGGCGCGTCAGGAGGATCCGATCGGCCCCTCGGGCGCGGTCAGCAAGTCACAGGAGGACCCTATGTCAGACACTATCCTTGCCGTGATCGGCGCCGCAGATCGGCCGACGCATGGCGTCCTGGCCCGCGAGGTGCTGAGCAAGGCGGCGGCCGAAGCCGGCCGCGAGATCCGCATCGAGCTGATCACCGCCGAGGGGGTGGCCGATCCGCTGCCCGCCGCGGCGCTGGCGGCGGCGCGGGCGGTGCTCGTGGTGGGCGAGGTCGCGGCCGAGCCGCGCCTTGCGGGGCGCACGCTCGTGCGGGTGAGCCTGTCGGAGCTGCTCGAGGCGCCCGCGGGCGCGCTGGCGCGGCTCGAGGCCGCCGAAGCCCCCGCCACCGCCGCGCCCGCCGCGGCGCTTGCCGGGCTGAAGATCGTCGCGATCACCTCCTGCCCGACCGGCATCGCCCATACCTTCATGGCCGCCGAGGGGCTGCAGGAGGGCGCGCGCGCGCTCGGCGCCGCGATCCGGGTCGAGACCCAGGGCTCGGTCGGCTCGCAAGACACGCTGACGGAGGCGGAAATCGCCGCGGCCGATCTGGTGGTGATCGCCGCCGACCGGCAGGTCGAGCTTGGCCGCTTTGCCGGCAAGCGGGTCTATCAATCGCCCACCAAACCGGCGATCAATGACGGCGCGGCGCTGCTGCGCAAGGCCGTTGCCGAGGCGCGCCCGCTCTCGGGCGAGGCCGGCGCCACGGCCGAGGCCGCCGCGCCGGGCGCGGGCGCGGGCCCGGGCAAGGCGGGCGGCGCGGTGGGCGCCTACAAGCACCTGATGACCGGCGTGTCCTTCATGCTGCCCTTCGTGGTCGCGGGCGGGATCCTGATCGCGATCGCCTTCGCGCTGGGCGGCATCTATGTCTATGACGACGCCCATCAGGGCACGCTGGGCTGGACGCTCTTCCAGATCGGCGCGAAGGGCGCCTTCACGCTGATGGTGCCGGCGCTGGCGGGTTATATCGCCTTCTCGATCGCCGACCGGCCCGGCATCGCGCCCGGCATGACCGGCGGCGTGATCGCCGGCACGATCGGCGCGGGCTTCCTCGGCGGGATCCTCGCGGGCTTCATCGCGGGCTATGGGGTGCTCTGGCTCAACCGGGTGATCAAGCTGCCGCGCACGCTGCAAGGGCTCAAGCCGGTGCTGATCTTGCCGCTTCTGGGCGTCACGCTGACCGGGCTGATGATGTTCTATGTGGTGGGCGCGCCGACCGCGCGGCTCCTTGCGGCGATGACCGAATGGCTGCAGGGCATGCAGGGCGCGCAGGCGGCGGTGCTTGGCGCGCTGCTTGGCGGGATGATGGCGGTCGACATGGGCGGGCCGATCAACAAGGCGGCCTATGCCTTCGGCACCACGCTGATCGCGGCCAATGTCACCGAGCCGATGGCGGCGGTGATGTGCGCGGGCATGACCCCGCCGCTTGCGCTCGCGCTCGCCACCAAGCTCTTTGGCAACCGCTTCACCCCCGAGGAACGCGAGGCCGGTAACGCCGCCTTCGTGCTGGGGCTGGCCTTCGTGACCGAGGGCGCGATCCCCTTCGCGGCGCGCGATCCGTTCCGCGTGATCCCCTCCTTGATCGCGGGCTCGGCGGTGGCCGGGGCGCTGTGCATGGCGCTTGGCGTGCAGCTCAAGGTGCCCCATGGCGGGGTCTTCGTGCTGCCGATCCCGAATGCGGTGGGCAATCTCGGCGGCTTCGTGATCGCGATGCTGGTGGGCACGGCGGTCTCGGTGATCGCGCTGCGCCTCGCCAAGCGCCGCCTCGATGGCGCGGCGAAAGCCACGACCGCGCTGGCCTGATCCTCCTCCCCCAGGCCAGACCAGAGGCGCCGCGCCCCCCGCGCGGCGCCTCTTTCTTCAGCCGCGCAGCCGCGCCCCGCTCGGGTCGTAAAGCGGCGCGAGGCTCGCGCGGGCTGCCACGATCCGCCCCGCGACATCGATCTCGTAGCGCGCCGCGAGCAGCTCCTCGGCGCTCTCGTCGGGGCGGCAGGGCACATAGCCCAGCCCCACCGCGCCGCCCAAGGCATGGCCGTAATTGCCCGAGGTGATCTGCCCCACGATCGCGCCATCGCGCAAGATCGGCTCATTGTGGAAGAGAAGCGGCTCCGGCTCGGTCAGGCAAAACTGCACGAGCCGCCGCGTGAGCCCGGCCTCGGCCTTGCGCAGCACCGCCTCGCGGCCGATGAAATCGCCCTTCGCCGGTTTCACCGCAAAGCCCAGGCCCGCCTCGAGCACATGATCCTCGTCGGTGATGTCATGGCCGAAATGGCGGTAGGCCTTCTCGATGCGGCAACTGTCCATCGCATGGAGCCCGCAGAGTTTGAGCCCGACCGCCTCGCCCGCCGCGATCAGCGTCTCGAAGACATGCGCGGCCTGTTCGGTCGAGATGTAAAGCTCCCAGCCGAGCTCGCCCACATAGCTGACCCGATGGGCGCGTGCGAGGCCCATGCCGATCTCGATCTCGCGCGCGGTGCCGAACGGGTGGGCGGCGTCGGAGAAATCCTCGGGCGAGACGCGGGCGAGCAGATCTCGCGCCTTCGGCCCCATCACCTCGAGCACCGCCTCGCCCGCCGAGACATCGGTGACGGTGACGAAGGCCTCGCCGATATGGCGGCGCAGCCAGGCCAGATCGCGCTGCACCGTCGCGCCCGGCACGACGAGCAGGAACGCCGTCTCCGAAAGCCGCGTCACCGTCAGGTCGCTCTCGATGCCGCCGCGAGGGTTGAGCATCTGGGTATAGACGATGCGCCCGGGCGCCACGTCGATCTGGTTGGCGCAAAGGCGGTTGAGGACGGCCGCCGCATCGCGCCCCTCGACGCGGATCTTGCCAAAGCTCGACATGTCGATCAGCCCGACCCCCTCGCGCAGCGCCTGATGCTCGGCGCGCTGGTTCTCGAACCAGTTCTGCCGGCCCCAGCTATAGCGGTATTCGGGCGCCTGACCGGGGCTGGCGAACCAGTTCGCCCGCTCCCAGCCCGCGACCTCGCCAAAGACCGCGCCGCGCGCCTTGAGCGCGTCATGGAGCGCCGAGCGGCGCAGCCCCCGCGCGGTTGCCATCTGCCGATAGGGGAAATGGTCGGCGTAGAGCAGGCCCAGCGTCTCGCTCACCCGCTCGCGCAGATAGGCGCGGTTGCGCTGGAAGGGCTGGGCGCGGCGGATATCGACCTCCCACAGGTCAAAGGGCGGCGCGCCCTCGGTCATCCAGCGCGCCAGCGCCATCCCCGCGCCGCCCGAGGAGATGATCCCGATCGAATTATACCCCGCCGCGACCCAATACCCGCCCAGGCCCGGCGCCTCGCCGAGGTAATAGCGGTCATCGGGGGTGAAGCTCTCGGGGCCGTTGAAGAAGGTGTGGATGCCCGCCTCGGCCAGCATCGGCATCCGCGCGACGGCCTTCTCGAGGATCGGCTCGAAATGGTCGAAATCCTCGGGCAGCTGGTCGAAACAGAAGCTCTCCGGGATCCCGCCCATGCCCCAGGGCTTCGCCTTCGGCTCGAACGCGCCGAGCAGGATCTTGCCCGCATCCTCCTTGTAATAGGCACATTCATCGACCATCCGCAGCACCGGCAGCTGGCCGAGCCCCGGGATCGCCTCGGTGACGATGTAGAAATGCTCGCAGGCATGCAGCGGCAGCGTGACGCCGTTTTGCGCCGCCAGATCGCGCCCCCACATGCCGCCGCAATTGACCACATGCTCGGCCGCGATCACGCCCTGCGCGCCCTCCGCCTGCCATTCGACGCCGCTCACCCGGCCGCGGTCGGTCAAGACCCGCGTGACCTTCACCTGCTCGCAGATCTGCACGCCGAGCTGACGCGCGCCTTTCGCGAGCGCCAGCGCGATATTGCCCGGGTCGGCCTGCCCGTCGCCCGGCAGATGCACCCCCGCGACCACATCGGCCGTCTCGATATGGGGGTAGAGCGCGGCCACCTCGCGCGGCCCGAGCTCATTGACCTCGATCCCGAAAGCGCGCGCGAGTGCGGCCTGACGCAAGATCTCCACCCGCCGCTCCTCGGTCAGCGCGACGGTGATCGAGCCGCAGCTGCGCAGCCCCGTCGCAAGGCCCGTCTCGGCCTCGAGGCTGCGGTAGAGATCGGCCGAATATTTCGCCAGCCGGGTCATGTTCTGGCTCGCGCGGAGCTGGCCGATCAGCCCGGCGGCATGCCAGGTGGTGCCCGAGGTGAGCTGCTTGCGCTCCAAAAGCACGATATCGGTCCAGCCGAGTTTGGCCAGGTGATAGGCGGTCGAACAGCCGGAGATGCCGCCTCCGATGATCACCACGCGGGCGGATTTGGGCAGGTCGGTCATGGCGGGCTCCTGAGCTAGGGGGGTAGGGCAGGCTAGGCGGAGATAAAATGAAATTTCAATCTAAAATTTCATTCAGGTGATGAAATGGCGAAAAATTCCACCTCCGTCCGGGCGGGCGGTTGAATTCGGCGCCGCGCTGCGACAGGGTGGCGCCGAGGAAGGAGCGCCGATGAGCCATCATGTGGGAGAAGATATCCGGTCGTTGCGCAAATCGCGCGGGCTGACGCTGGTGGCGCTGGCGGGGGCGGTGGGGCGCTCGGTCGGCTGGCTGAGCCAGGTCGAGCGCGGCCAGACGCCGCCCTCGGTGCGCGATCTGGGCCAGATCGCCGAACATCTGGGCGTCAACATCAGCTTTTTCTTCCGCTCCGCGAGCCGCGCGCCCGAGGAACAGGGGCTCGTGCTGCGCGCCGCCGATCGCACGCGGATCGGCTCGACCGAAAGCGGGCTCGAGGAGGAGCTGCTCTCGCCGAGTTTGAGCGGGTCGTTCGAGATGATCAAATCGGTCTTTGCGCCCGGCGCCTCGAGCAAGGGGCTGCGCAAGCTGCGCCCGAAGGAGGACGGCGGCGTGCTGATCTCGGGGGAGCTCACGCTGATCCTCGACGGGCGCGAGATCACGCTGGCGCCGGGCGACAGCTTTCAGTTCCGCGACACCGATTACGCCTGGCGCAACCCGGGCCCGGAGCCTGCGGTGGTGATCTGGGTGGTCTCGCCGCCGGTCTATTGAGGCGCGGCGGGGGTTGTGGAGCGCCGCCCTCCGCGCGCAATATGGCGCCAGACCGCGCTTCGATGGAGACCCCGATGCCTGCGCCGCGTAACACGCTCAAACACCGCCTCGCCGCCAAGGAGGTGCTGCATGGCTGCTGGATCGGGCTGGCCGACCCCTATCTCGCGCAGATCTCGGCCACGGCCGGCTTCGACTGGCTGCTGATTGATGGCGAACATGCGCCCAATGACCTGCGCTCGCTGATGGCGCAGCTCGCGGTGATCGAGCCGAGCGCCTCGGCGCCGGTCGTGCGCCTGCCCGATGGCGACCCGGCCAAGATCAAGCAAGTGCTTGATATCGGGGCGCAATCTCTCCTGATCCCGATGGTCGAGAGCGCCGAGCAGGCGCGCGAGCTCGTGCGCGCGACGCGCTATGCGCCGGAGGGGTTTCGCGGCGTGGGCGCGGCGCTCGCGCGCGCCTCGCGGTTCTCGGCGATCCCGGATTATCTGACCACCGCCAATGCCGAGATCTGTCTGATCGTGCAGGTCGAGACCCGCGCGGGGATGGCCGCGCTCGACGAGATCCTTGGCGTCGAGGGGGTGGACGGGGTGTTCATCGGCCCGGCCGATCTGGCCGCCGACATGGGCTATCTGGGCCGCTCGGGCGCGCCCGAGGTCAAGGCCGCGGTGCTGGGCGCGCTCGGGCGGATCCGGGCGGCGGGCAAGGCCGCCGGGGTGCTGGTGACCGAGCCCGACTATATCGAGGAGGCGCGCGCGGCCGGGGCGACCTTCCTCGGCGTGGGGATCGATGTGACGATCTTTGCCGGCGCGATGCGGCGGCTTGCGGCCGAGATGGCGGCCAGGCGCGGGGCCTGAAAGACCCCCCGGGCGCGGGGGCGACCGGGGGCAGGGAGAGGACCGGGGGAGCTCAGTCGGGGAAGATCCCCGGCGAGGTCGGCGCGCCATCGTCGAACTTCGCGAGATAGTCGACGATCGTCGGGCGGTTGACGGCGAAGCCTTTGTATTCGGCCAGCTCATCGGGCAGATCGCGCAGCACCCGGTGCAGCCGGCGGCCCCATTTCGGCTGCGTCACGATATCCTCGAGCGAGCACAGATAGCAGCGGATCGGGAAGGCGATCGCATTCGAACGCGGCAGCCGCCACAGCGTTTGCAGCTCGACCCGCAGATGCTGTTTCGCGCCGACCGTCTCGGGGGTGATGGTGCGCTTTTCCGGGCCCCATTTGTGATAATTCTCGGGCGAGGTATCGAGGCGCGGGTTCACCGTCATCGTCCAGTTCAGCCGCCGCACCGGCGCCTCCTGACGCAGGTTCAGCAGGAATTTCAGCGCGCGCTGGAACACGCCCATCTCATGGGCCTTCGGCACCGGCGCGTGCCATTCGTAGAAATTCATCCCGATGTCGAAATCGAGCGACCAATCCGCCTGGCTGGTGATCATCCCGGCATCCATCCAGAGGTTGTCGTCGCGCTGATCGAGAAGCGCATGGTCGCCCTGGGTCTGGCGGGTGATATATTCCAGCGGCCCGCAGGGCAGGGTGGTCGGGTCGAGGAAGGTGAAGCGCTGCTCGATCCCCAGCGGGCGGTTGATCCAGTGCCAGCGATCGCCGTCGCGGTGCAGCTCGAAAAGCTCGGGGTAATCCTCGGCCTTCGAGACCATCACCAGCTCGAGAAAATCCCACCCCGCGAGCTCCATATGCGGCAGCGACTGGCAGCGCAGCGGATCTTGCGCCAGCGTGATCTCGCGGTCCTTCATCTCGGCGACGTAATGTTCATCGACATCGAAGCGGTTCTGGAACGGCGTGCCCGCGCGCCCGCCGGCATGGGGCTCGAGATTGACCGAATACATGTAGCTGTCCTGGTCGAACGGGAAGGGGAAGCGCCGGATCGCCTCGGGGGAATTGTGGAAGGTGTAATCGTCGCGGAAGGTTTCGTCATTGAAGCGGATGGTCATTGCGGCCTCCTTCAGAGATCGAGGGTGAGGGTTTCGCCGACAAACCGCGAAACGCAGGGCATGATCTTGGTCTGGCTGGCTTTTTCCTCATCCGAGAGCCAGTGGTCGTGGTGCTCGATCCGCCCGTGGCAGGCCGAGACGCCGGTTTCGCACCGCCCGCAGGCGCCGCCGCGGCACGACCAGTCGACCGCGACCTCGGCCGCTTCGAGCGCCTCGAGGAGGCTTTGATGCGCGCCCACCTCGATCTCGCGGCCCGAGGTCAGCGTGACGGTGAACGGCGCGCCGGGCGGCGGCGCGAGGAAGGCCTCGGCATGGAGCGCGCCCTTCGGCCAGCCGAGCCGCGCCGCGGTCTCATCGACCGCCGCGATCAGCCCCTCGGGGCCGCAGGTATAGACATGGGTGCCCAGAGGCTGGCCCGAGAGGATCGCGCCGAGATCCATCCGGTTGCCCTCGTCGGAGATATGGACATGGATCTGCGGCAGATCGGGCAGCAGCGCGACCCCGGCGGCCTCGGCGCGGCTCCGCGCGGCATAATGCAGCTCGAAGGGGATTTGCAGCCGCGCGATCTGTTTGAGCTGCGCCAGAAACGGCGTGATGCCGATCCCGCCCGCGATCATCAGCTGTTTCTTCGCCCGCAGATCGAGCGCGAAGAGGTTCACCGGCAGGTTCACCCGCAGCAGATCGCCCACCGAAACCTTGGTATGCAGGAACCGCGAGCCGCCTCGCCCGCCGTCCTCGCGGCGCACCGCGATCTCATAGCCCGAGCCGTCGAGCGGGTCGGAGATCAGCGAATAGGCGTTGCGGCGCAGCACGCCCGCATCGGGCATCTCGACGACCACATGCGCGCCGCCCGAAAAGAGCGGCAGCCCCGCGCCCTCGGGGTGCTCGAAGCGGAAGCGGGTGACGAGGGGCGAGAGCGGGGTGATCTCGGTCACCCGCAGGGTCAGCGCGCTCATGCCTTGATCTCCTTGACGGCGGGGATCACCCCGGGGGTTTCGGCATCGACGCAGACGCCCTGGAAGGCGCCGAGACGGCGCGAGAAATGGTCGCGCACCAAGAGCGTCAGCCCGCAATGCGAACAGGTGAACGGGTCGGTGGTGACGCCTTCGGTCACGCCCTTGCAATGCACGCATTGCATCCGCCGCGCGAGCGAGCCGCGGTGCTCGGCCTGGATGGCGTCGGCGGGCAGGCCCGCGGCGAGCGCCTCGGCCGAGGCCTGGCCGATCAGCCCCTCGGTACCGGCGAGATAGAGCTGGGTGCCCATATGGGCATCGAGAAGCGCCTTGCGATAGCGCTCGAGCGCGGCGGCGTAGCTCGGCGCCTCATGGTAGAGGCGGGCTTTGAGCGCGGCGAGGCGGGGGCCGAAGCCGGTGCCGCCGGGGATGAAGATCAGATGCGCGCGGTTCATCACCGAAGGGTCGGCCGCGGCGAGATCGAGGATCGCGTCGGCGCCCTCGGCCTCGGCCAGCATCAGCGCGGGCGCCGCACCTTGGGCCTTGAGGGGGGCATAGACCGGGCGGCTCATGATCGAGGGGGAAAATTCGGTGCGTGGCATGGGAGGTCCTTCGCTGATCCTGTCGGGAGGCGGGGCGGTCTTGATCGCCGCCCCTGCCGGTCTTGAGGGGGCGCTCAGCCCTTCGCGGTGCGGCGCTTCTTCTCGGGGTCGAAGAACGGCATCGCGCCGGTGGTGGCCGCGATCGGGCCGTTTTCGGCGCAATTGACGACGAGCTTCGTGCCCTCATTGGCGCAATCGACCGGCAGCCGCGCGATCGCCACCGTCCAGTCGTTGAGCGGCGAATACATCGCCTGCGTCACCACGCCGACCTGCACGCCCTCGCGCATCACCGGCGCGCCGTTGCCCGGAACCGCCTTGCCCTCGAGCTTGAGCCCCCAGATCTTGAAGCGCTCGCGGCCCTTCAGGCGGTAATGTTCCTCGGCGCCACGGAAGCCCGTCTTGCCCGGCGAGACGGTGAAATCGAGGCCGAGCTCCCACAGCGTATCGCCGCAGGGCTCGTTCTCGAACGGATACATCTCGGAATTGTCATAGGGGAAGAACAGCAGATAGCTTTCCGTGCGCAACAGATCGAGCGTGGTGAAGCGGCACGGGATGATCCCCATCTCGGCGCCCTCTGCGAGGATCCGGTCCCAGACCATCCCGGCATCTTGCCCGCGCACGAAGAGCTCATAGCCGCGCTCGCCGGTATAGCCGGTGCGGGTGATCATCGCGGGCACGCCAAAGAGCGAGGTCTGCAGGATCCCGAAATAGGGCAGCGCGCGGATCCCCGGCACATGTTTCTCGAGGTAATCGACCGCGAGCGGGCCTTGCAGCGAGAGGTCATGGAGATTGTCGTCGAAGCGGATCGAGACATCGCGGCCCTCGGCGGCCATGGTCAGCTGCTCGAAGCCCTGACCCGAGCCATGCACCACCATGAAGGCGTTCGGGCCGGTGCGATAGATCACGCAATCGTCGACGAACTTGCCCGCGTCGTTGAGCATGCAGGCATAGACCGCGCGGCCGGGCATCAGCTTCTCGACATTGCGGGTGGTGGCGCGGTCGATCACATGGCTCGCGCCCGGGCCGGTGATATGGACCTTTTTCAGGCCCGAGACATCCATCAGCCCCGCCTTGGTGCGGATCGCCATATATTCCGCGAGCGGGTCGCCGTCATAGGACCAGGCGGTGCCCATGCCGCTCCAGTCTTCGAGCTTCGAGCCCAGCGCCCGGTGCCGGTCGGCCAGCGCCGAAAATCTCCACGATGCGGTCATCTCTCGTTTCCTTGTCCTGTCGTCGTCGGTTTTGCTTTGGGTGAGGGGCCGCGGGCGGGGGCGCCGCCCGCGGCCTTTGGCTCAATGCTGGCCGTTCTTGGCCGCGTCATAAGCGTGCTTTTCGTGGCGCCAGCCGAGGATCACGGCGCAGAGCACACAGAGGTAGCACAGCCCGATCCAGAAGAGCTCGGCCGAGCCGAAGCCTGCGTAGATCGCGCCGGTGATGCCATCCCAGCTTGCGGCGTCAAAAGGGGCTTCCATAGGTATTTCCTTTCGAGATCAGCGGCTTATTCAGCCGGGGTGACGGTGGGGTGGAGCGCTTCGGGATAGGCCGAGGCGGGGACTTTGGTCTTGTCGAGGCCCAGAAGCTCGGCCTCGGCGGGTACCCGCAGCTGGCCCATCGCCTTGAGCACCCAGGAAAGCCCGTAGCCCGGCCCGAAGCCCAGAGCGATCATCACGAGCGCGCCGACGAGCTGGCCCATGAACGAGGTCTCGATGACATTCTCGCCCGCGAGCGCCGGGTAGCCCTGCGCCGCGATGCCGACCACGATCACGCCCCAGAAGCCCAGATACATATGCACCGCCACCGCGCCGACCGCGTCGTCGATCTTCAGCCGCTCGACGAAGGAGGAGACGAAGGGCATCGTCGCCGCGCCGAAGAAGCCGATCACGAAGGCCATCGGCGGATACCAGAGGTCAAGCCCCGCCGCGCAGGAGATGATCCCGCCAAGCGCCCCCGACATCATCCAGAACGGATCGCGGGTGATCATCCAGGCGCCGATGATGCCGCCGGCCATGCCCATCAGCGTGTTGAAGGTCATCCCCGAGAGCGTCATCGGCGTGCCGTAGATCGTCGCCGTCATCGTGCCCGACCAGCTCCAGGCCTCGCCCGGAACGATCACGCAGCCCATCAGGAAGCCCCAGAACCCCGCGATGATCAGCATCAGCCCGACGAGCGTCATCGGCATCGAATGGCCCGGGATCGCATTCGCCGTGCCATCGGGGTTGAACTTGCCGATCCGCGGCCCGAGGTTGATCACCACGCCAAGCGTGAAGGCGCCCGCGATCAGGTGCACCACGCCCGCGGCGCCGAAATCATGATAGCCGAATTTGGTGACCAGCCAGCCATCCGCATGCCAGCCCCAGGCGGCGCCCAGGATCCACACGAACGCGCCCAGCGCCGTGGCGAGCACGACAAAGCCGGTGAGCCGGATCCGCTCGATCAGCGCGCCCGACAGGATCGAGGCGGTGGTCGCGGCGAACATCACGAAAGCCCCCAGAACACGCCCGAGGCGCGGTCGTCGAGGTTCGGGCCCATATAGGGCGACCAGGGCGCGGCGACCTCGTTGGCATAGGCCAGCCCCGAGGTGCCGACCGGGCCCGCCGAGAGGTCGAACCCCGTCGGGAAGGCCCAGTAGATCCACCAGCCGACGAAGTAGAAAAACGGCACGATCATCGCGAAGGCGAGGATGTTCTTGATCCCCGAAGCGAGCGCATTCTTCGAGCGCGAAGCCCCCATCTCATAGGCGAGAAAGCCCACATGGATCAGCACCATGAGCGGGATCGTCAGAAAATAGAAAGTCTCGGAAAAGGTCGTGCCGGTGCCGGCGGTCTTCTCCTTCAGTTCGGCGACGGCAGCCGCCAAAGTTGCAAGGTCCTGTTCCACGTCCAAACTCCCTGTTGAGTGGAATGGGGCGATTTTGCCCTGGTTTTCTTGCCTCCCTCCCGGGCGATGGGCTGCCCGGGCTTCGTCTGCGGGGCTCCCTCCCCGCCGCCGGCCCTCACGAGCGCGGGCGTTCCTTTTTCGGATCGTAATGCGGGAAGGGGGTGACCCGCGCCGCGATCCGCTTGATATGTCCGTCGAGCCGGCCGACCTCGAGCGCGGTGCCGGGGGCGGCATGGGCGACATCGATCCGCGCGAGCGCGATCCATTGATTGGTGCGGGGCGAATGCATCGCCGAGCAGATCTCGCCGACCTGCGCGCGCCCGATGCGCAGGCAATCGCCATGGCCCACCGGATCCTGCCCCTCGATCTCGAGGCCGATGAACTTGCGCGCAGGCGTCTCCTTGCGGCGAATGAGCGCCTCGCGGCCGACGAAATCGGCGGTTTTCGACTTGAGCGGCACGGTGAAGCCCACGCCCGCCTCGAAGGGATCGGTCTGGTCGGAGAAATCATAACCCGCGAAGACGAGCCCCGCCTCGATCCGGCACAGGTCAAGCCCCGCAAGGCCCATCGGCTTGAGGCCGAGCGGCGCGCCCGCCGCCCAGACCGCCTTGAAGACCGCATCGCCGTCTTTCGGGTGACAGAAGATCTCATAGCCGAGCTCGCCCGTGTAGCCGGTGCGCGAGAGCACCACCGGCGCGCCGGTCGGCCCGCCGACCCGCCCGACCGTGAAGCGGAACCACTCGATCGCGCCGGGGCTCGGCTGATGCGGCGGGGTCCAGATGATCTGCGACACCAGTTCCCGCGATTTCGGCCCCTGCACCGCGAGGTTGTGCATCTGATCGGTCGAGGCGCGGATCATCACATTGAGCCCGAGCCGCGCGGCCTCTTCGCGCATCCACACGCCGCCCTCGTCCGACCCGCCGATCCAGCGGAAATTCTGCGCGCCGAGGCGGAAGAGCGTGCCGTCGTCGATCATCCCGCCATGGGGGTAGCACATCGCCGAATAGACGATCTGGCCCTGGCCGAGCTTCGTGACATCGCGCGTCAGCACCCAGTTCAGCAGCGCCTCGGCATCGGGGCCGGTGACCTCGAATTTGCGCAGCGCCGAGAGATCCATCACCACCACGCCCTCGCGCGCGGCCCAGTAGCTCTCCACCGGGTCGGTCTGGGCGAAGGAATTGGGCAGCCAGAAGCCCTTGTATTCAATGAACTCTTCGGTGAGGGCGGCAAAATTGTCGTGGAAGGCGCTCTGGCGCGTCATGATCGGCTCCGCATCGGGGGTGGGGCGCCAGGCCGAGGCGCGCTGGAACCGCTCGCCCGCGCCATAGCTGCGCACATGGATATCGCTCAGCTCCCAGCCATTGGCGGCGGAAGTGTCGTCAGGGCAGGCCGAGGAGACGCAGACCAGATCGGTCAGCGCACGCATCAGCACATAATCGCCCGGCCGCGACCAGGGCTCGTCGGCATACATCACCCCATGGGCGTCGACGCCGGTGTTGAAGAAGAAGTTTGCCGCCATCCAGCCCGCGCGCGCCTCGATCCCATACTCAGCCAGCGCCGCGTTGAAATTGTCGGTGCAATTGGCATGGCCCGGATAGCCGATGTCATCGTAATATTTCGCCGCGCAGGCGAGCCCGAAAGCATCGTGGCGCCCGCAGGTATCCTGCACGACCTCCACGAGCGCGGTCATGTCGTGGTCGTAATATTTCGAATGCAGCCCCGGCATCGGATAGGCATGGCCCATCAGCGTGCGGGTGGTGGTCGGGTCGAGCGGGCGGACGAGGCCGCGGTCGAGCTTGCGCGCGTCAAAGCATTGAAAATCGGTGCATTGGCGGCCGTCGACATCAATCACCTGGATGAATTCGCCGGCCTTGACGGTGAAGGCGCGGGCGGTGGCGGAGCTCACGCGCAGATCGAGGAGCGGATCGGCGAGCGGGTCGGGCAGATCGAAGAGCGCACGCGCGCGCGGCGCGGCGCGGCTCAGCCGCAGCGTGAGCGGCGTCGCGGTGTCTTGCGCCTCGAGATCCATCGGCCCGCCCGGCGCGGCGAGGATCGCAAACCCAGGGCCCTGCGCGGCGAAGGCCACCGCCTCGCCCGCCCGCGAGGCCGCGCCGAAGAGCCCGATCGCGCGGGCCTGCGCGAGATCAATCCCGCGGCGGGCAAGCGCGGCGCCAAGCCGCGCGAGCGAGGGCTCGCCGCGGGTGAGCGCCGCTTTCAGCCCCTCGGGCGCGCAATCGCCCTGCCAGCCGAGGAGCCCGCAATCCACCCGCCCGTCCGGGTGCGCCGCCATCAGCTCGCAGCGCTGCCCGCCCTCGTCATTGATCACCTCGAGCCGGTCGCCCTCGGCGATTTCGACGACGATCGCGCCGCCCCCGGGGACGGTGTAGCGCTCCTCGCCGGAGCCGCGGCCAAAGCCGAGCGGGCGGCGCGCGCGCGAGGGCCGCGGCGGGCCGGGGCGGAAGAGGCCATCGGGGGGCAGTGCAATCATCGCGCGTCCTAGTCTGGGCAAACCGTCAGAGGAAAAAACCGGGGGGGCGACGACTCCCCCCCGAGTTGGGGACCTTGGCTCAATTGGCCAGATAGGCTTCCATCGAGTCGTCCAACGCGTCCTTCCAGGGCGTGTGGTGGACGGGCGCCATCGTGCCGGTGATCACCGAACGATAGGCGTTGTTGCGGAAGGTCATGATGTCGACCGCCTTGTGCTTCTTCCATTCGAAGAAGGCCGCGCAGGCGCCATCGACGTCGAAGCTCGGGTAATCGGTGTCCGCGATCAGCTCCTTGACGTAATCGCCCTGGTATTTGATCGCGTATTTCACGTCATCCGAGGCTTCTTCGCGGGCTTCGCGCTCGGCCACATCGGCCATCAGCACCTGCTTGTCCGCGGGCACCTCGATCCGGCCGAGGATGATGTCGCGGACATACCAGGCCTGGGCGTCGAACATGTTGAAGGTGAACCACTGGTCCTGCATGCCGAGGTAGAACATCTTCGGATTGTGGACATAGACCACGCCCTTGTAGAGGCCGGCGGTGGCGAGGCGGTTCTTGGTCTTGAGCCGCAGATCATCGGGCAGGAAGTTGAAATAATGCTTGTAGCCGGTGCACAGGATGATCGCATCGATATGTTTCGAGCTGCCGTCCTGGAAGAAGGCGGTCTTGCCCTCGACGCGCACAAGGCCTTGTTTCTCTTCCCAATTCTCCGGCCATTTGAAGCCCATCGGAGCCGAGCGATAGCACGAGGTCACCGATTTCGCGCCGTATTTCCAGCATTGCGAGCCGATATCCTCGGCCGAATAGGACGAGCCCACGACGAGCACATCCTGCCCCTCGAACTCGCGCGCGTCGCGGAAATCATGGGCGTGGACGATGCGGCCGAAATATTGGTCGAACCCGGGGTATTCGGGCACGTTCGGCGTCGAGAAATGGCCCGAGGCGACGATGACGTGATCGAACCGCTCCTTGTAAACGTGGTCCTTCTCGGCGTCATAGACGGTGACGGTGAAATCATCGGCCTCGGCATCATACTCGACCCAGCGGATCACCGAGTTGAACCGGATCCAGTCGCGCACGCCGGCCTTGTTCACCCGGCCCTCGATGTAATCGACCATCACCGCGCGCGGCGGGTAGGAGGCGATCTGCTTGCCGAAATGTTCCTCGAAGGAATAATCGGCGAATTCGAGCCCCTCTTTCGGGCCGTTGGTCCACAGGTAGCGATACATCGAGCAATGCACCGGCTCGCCGTTCTCATCGACGCCCGTGCGCCAGGTGTAGTTCCACAGGCCGCCCCAGTTCGACTGCTTCTCGAAGCAGACGACTTCCGGGATCTCGACGCCTTTCTGGGCGGCCGATTGGAAAGCACGAAGTTGAGCAAGCCCCGACGGGCCCGCGCCGATGACAGCAACGCGTTTGGTCATTTTTGGTTCCCTGTTTTCCGGTCTGAACCAGTCCATGAAACTGGCCCTTTCGGCATGAACCAATTGGGTGGCGAATCGCGACTTTCGGTCAAATTATTTTCCTGTGCGGAATATGGTCCGGGGAGGTTTTTGGGCATTTCCCCCCGCGAAAAAGCGGGTAATGTTGAATTTATGAGCAGTTCATCATTCGCACAGCGCCTCGCGGTAACTGGTTCCCTGCCTCGGCTGGGGGCGACGAATCGGGCTCCGGTCCGGATCGGCTTCCTCACGCCGCTCTCGGGCCCCGAGGAAATCTGGGGTCGGCCGGGGCTCGATGGCTGCCGGATCTGGTCGGATTGGATCAACGAGGCGGGCGGGCTGATGATCGCGGGCAAGCGCCAGCGCGTCGAGATCACCGCCCATGACAGCGCGCGCGCGCCCGAGGAGACGCTGGCGGCGGCGCGCGACATGGTCGAGAACCAGCGCGTCAAACTGGTCCTGACGCTCGGCGGCGACAGTTTCGCCCCCGCGCTCGCCTATCTGATGGAGCGCCGGGTGCTCGTCGCGACGCTGCTGCCCTCGGATCTGTCGCCCGACACGCCCTATCTGATCGCGCCCGCCGAGGTGCACCCGCTCTTCAATGTCACCGGCGTCGACTGGCTCGCCCGCCACCGCCCGGCGGCGCGGCGCGTGGCGCTGTGCAGCCAGAGCGACAGCCTCGGCCTGCCCTCGCTCGCCGTCTACCGCGCGGCTTTCGAGGCGGCGGGGCGGCGGATGGTCAGCGAGATCCGCTATGCGCCGCAAACCCGCGACGCCGCGGGCATCGTGCGCGCGATGCTCACGCAGGCGCCCGATGTGCTGTGCTGGTGCTCCTCGGCGCCGCCGATGATGCAGGCGCTGACCGAAGCCGCCCATGAACAGGGCTTCCAGGGCGAGATCCTGGCCTGCACCGCCGATGATTACCCGCGCATGATCGCCCGCACGAGCCCCGAGTTCATGGCGCGCTATACCTTCCAGTTCCCCGATTTCGACGACCCGAAACTCGCCGAGACCGCGTTTTTCTTCCGCCGTCCCAAGGCCTTCTTCGAGGCCTATGCGGCGCGCTTTCCCGGCGAATGGAGCGCGGTGAGCTGGGAATATGCCTCGATCCTCGATCTGTGGCACAATGCGGTCGAGCTTGCCGATACGACCGAGCCGGTCTCGGTCCTCGCGGCGATGAAACGCGGCCAGGACATGCCCCATGCCTTCGGCCCGGCGCGCTGGTGGGGCGCGGAGATCTTCGGGATCGACAATGCGCTGGTGGGCGATTGGCCGGTGGTGCGGATCGTCGAGGGCCGCGCGCGGATCGTCGAATTCGGCTCGGTGATGGGCTGGCTCAGCCACCACGGGCCCTTGCTCGCGCGCCATCTGGGCGAGCTCGGGCAGCTGTGGAACCAGCGCCTCGCGGCGCGCCCCCCCGCGCTCAAAGCTCCTGCATCAAGAGCTTCTGGTCCTCGATCAGCGTGAGTTTCATGAACTCCGTCGCCTCCTCGATGTCGCGCGCCGCGATCGCGTTGAACAGCGCGTTGTAGCCGCGCTGATAGGTGGCGATGCGGTTGGGGGTGAGGTGGCGGCGATACATCGCGGCGCGGAAACTCTGCCGGCGCGCGTCGATGACGAGGTTGTAACAGGCGATGAGCAGCGGGTTGCCGGTGCCCGCCGCGATCTGGCGGTGGAACTCCTCCTCGAGGCGCACGAAATCCGCCGCCTCGGTCTGCACTGCCTCCATCTGCGAAAGCGTCTCGCCCAGCGCCTCGATCGCGCGCGGCGGCATGTTGATGATCGCAAGACGCACCATCTCGGGCTCGAGGATCCCGCGCACGACCTGAAGCTGCAACGGCCCCGTCTCGGCCGCGACCGGCGCGAGCGCCTCGCTCTGGCCCTTCGGATCATAGGTGACAAACGAGCCCGAGCCCGCCCGGCGCCGGATCAACCCGCGCCCCTCGAGCAGATCGAGCGCCTCGCGCACCGTGTTGCGCGCCACCGCGAGATCTTGCGCCATCTGCCGCTCGGAGGGCAGCCGCTCGTCGAGCCCGTAATCGCCGCCCATGATCTGCATGGTCAGCGTATCGACCACATATTGCACCGTTGCCCCGACGACGGGCTCTTGATGGCTGGGCAAATTGCGTCCGGAGGAGGGCGGCACGGAAAATTCCTTCGATCAAGCCGGTGAGGCCCGAGAAGGATAAACCGGCGCGCAGGCGAAGGCCAGAGGCGCGGGCGGGGAGGGCGCAGGGGGCGCCGCCCCCTCTGCCTTCGGCATTCACCCCCGGGATATTTGGAGCAAGATGAAGTGCAGCCCTTTCATCTTGCCATAAATATCCCGGGGGGAGCCCGGAACGGGCGGGGGGCAGCGCCCCCCAACCCGAGTTGGGTCAGCCCATCCGCTCGGAGGCATAGGCGCTGGGCGAGGCCGGGAAGACCACCGTCTTGTTGCCGTTGAGGAAGGTGCGGCGGTGGGCATGGGCGTGGATCGCGCGGGCGAGCACCTGGCTTTCCACATCGCGCCCGAGCGAGACGTAATCCTCGGCCGATTGCGCATGGGTGATGCGCACGATGTCCTGCTCGATGATCGGGCCCTCGTCGAGGTCGGCGGTGACGTAATGTGAGGTCGCCCCGATCAGCTTCACGCCGCGTTCATAGGCCTGTTTGTAGGGGTTGGCGCCCTTGAAGCTCGGCAGGAACGAATGGTGGATGTTGATGATCCGGCCCGACATTTTCTGGCACATCTCGTCCGAGAGGATCTGCATGTAGCGCGCCAGCACGATCAGCTCGGCCCCCGCCTCCTCGACGACGCGCATGATCGCGGCCTCGGCCACCGGCTTGTTTTCCTTGGTGACCTTGATGCAATGGAACGGGATGTCCTGGTTCACGACCACTTTCTGGTAATCCATATGGTTCGAGATCACCGCCACGATCTCGATCGGCAGCGCGCCGATGCGGGTGCGGTAGAGCAGGTCGTTGAGGCAATGGCCAAAGCGCGAGACCATGATCACGACCTTCATCTTCTCGGTCTCGTCATGGAATTTCGCGTTCATCTTCAGGCTCTTGGCGGTCTCGGCAAAGCCCTTCTCGAGGCTCGCGAGACTGGCGCCGGTCTCGGGGGTGAAGCTCACGCGCATGAAGAACTGGCCGGTCAGCGGGTCATCATATTGCGAGCTGTCGGTGATGTTGCAGCCCTGATCGGCGAGGTAATTGGCGATGGCGGCGACGATCCCCCGGGTCGAGGGGCAGGTCACGGTCAGGCAGTATTTGGTCATCGGGATCTCCCTGGAAAGGTTTGGGCGCGCGGCCCGGTCGCGCCCCCTGAGGCGCGGCGAAATGTCGTCGGGTTGCGGAAAACGCCGGGCGGGAGCGGCCCTTCTGCCGGGGCCTGCCCGCCGCGCGGCGGATACTCAGGCGGTGAGGCCCTGCGGCTCGGGCAGGCCGTTGGCGCGGCAGAAGGCGGTGAGCGTATTGGCCAGAAGGCAGGCGATGGTCATCGGCCCGACGCCGCCCGGCACCGGCGTGATCGCGCCGGCGACCTCGACGGCGGAGGCGAAATCGACATCGCCCACCAGCTTCGTCTTGCCGTCGCGCTCGATGCGGTTGATGCCGACATCGATCACCGTCGCGCCCGGCTTGACCCAATCGCCCGGGATCATCTCGGGCCGGCCCACCGCCGCCACCAGAATATCCGCACCGCGGCACACCGAGGCGAGGTCCTTGGTGCGCGAATGCGCAATCGTCACCGTGCAGCTCTCGCCCAGCAAAAGCTGCGCCATCGGCTTGCCGACGATGTTCGAGCGCCCCACCACGACCGCGTTGAGCCCCGAGAGCGAGCCCAGATGGTCGCGCAGCATCATCAGGCAGCCCAGCGGCGTGCAGGGCACCATCGCCTTCTGCCCGGTGCCGAGCAGCCCGACGTTCGAGATATGGAACCCGTCGACATCCTTGGCCGGATCGATCGCATTGATCACCAGATCGGCGTCGAGATGGCCGGGCAGCGGCAGCTGCACCAAGATCCCGTGCACCGCCGGATCGGCGTTGAGTTTGCCAATCAGATCAAGGAGTTCCGCCTCCGAGGTGGTGGCGTCGAGCTTGTGCTCGAAGCTCGCCATCCCGGCCTCGCGGGTCTGGATGCCCTTGTTGCGGACGTAAACTTCCGAGGCCGGGTCCTCGCCCACCAGAACCACCGCAAGCCCCGGCGTCAGCCCCTGTTCCTCCTTCAGCCGCGTCACATGGCCCGCCACCTGCGCGCGCACATTGGCCGCAAAAGCCTTCCCGTCGATGATCGTTGCGGTCATGTGGGCATCTCCTCAAGGCGGCGCGCGGCCGTTTCCAAAGCGTGCCAGATCGAGCCCGCCGCCGAGCGCATGCCCAGCACCGCGAGCCGGTCCTCGGCACGGCGAATGACAAAGATCGACATATGCTCGAACCCGGTGCGGGTGGCCGAGCCCGGGCCGAAGGCGCCCGCGTCGAGGTTCACGAGCTTCTCAAGGAGCGCCACGATCGGCGCGGGCCCGGCCGAAGAGGCGATCTCGAAGGCGCAAAACCCGTCGGTCTGTTCGGTGACCGAGGCCTCGGGCGCGGCGCGTTTGAGGGCCGCGGCGAAATCCTCGGCGGCGCGGCCGGGCGCCTCGATCATCCATTGGCCTGGGCCCGTCCAGAAGGCGGCCAAGCCATTGCCGGCGTGCCACAGGCCGGGGCCCGGCAGCGCGAGGCCCATCGGCACCGGCACCGGCGCGCCGCGGCGTTGGGCGAGCGAGGCGAGGCCGAGATCTGCGTTTTCCGCGAGCGTGAGCGCGCCGAAGGCGGCCGAGCGGGGGGCAGCCGCGCCGAGCGCGGTCAGGGGGGCAAGGTCAGTCACGAAGGCGTCCTCCTTCGGGGTCAACGAAATGGGCCGAAACGACACGCAGCGCGGTTTCCTGGCCCTGCAAGGGGTTGGCGCCGACGATCACGTCGCCCAGCCGCTCGGCGCCGCCGGCGAGGAAGCCGAGCCCGATCATCGAGCCGACATGGGGCGAGTAGCAGGCCGAGGTGATCCAGCCCTGATCGGTCGCGGTATTGCGCGGCGCGCCTTGGGTGAAGAGATGCATCCCCGCGGTGACGGGTTGGGCCGGATCGACCGGTTGCAGCCCGACCAGCACACGGGTCTCGGCGGTGAGCCCCTCGCGGCGGCTCATCACCGCGCCGATCGCATCCTTCTTGGTCGAGACCATCCGGCCCATGCCGAGCATCTGCGCGGTGGTCTGGCCGTTGAGCTCATTGCCCGCGGCATGGCCCTTCTCGATGCGCAACACGCCAAGCGCCTCGGTGCCGTAGGGCGTGGCGCCGAGATCCGCGCCAAGCTCGACCATCCGCCCCATCAGCGCCGCGCCATAACGCGCCGGCACCGCGATTTCATAGGCAAGCTCGCCCGAGAAGGAGATCCGGAAGAGCCGCGCCCGCAGCCCCCCGCAGACCGTCATCTCGGCGCAGGCCATGAACGGGAAGGCCGCGTTCGAGAGGTCGAACCCGTCGACCACGCGCTCGAGCAGGCGGCGCGCATTCGGCCCCGCGACCGAGATCTGCGCCCAGGCATCGGTCGTCGAGATGAGCTGCACATCGAGCTCGGGCCAGAGGCACTGGCGCGCGAATTCCATATGCCGGTAGACCGGGCCCGCCTGCGCGGTGGTGGTGGTCACGACATAATGGTCCTCGGCCAGCCGCGCGCAGGTGCCGTCGTCATAGGCATGGCCATCCTCGCGCAGCATCAGCCCGTAACGCACCATCCCGACCTTCAGGCTCTTCATCGCATTGGCATAGAGCCGGTCGAGGAATTCTCCCGCATCGGCGCCCTGCACATCGACCTTGCCGAGCGTGGTCACATCGCACAGGCCGACGCCCGCGCGGGTGGCCAGAACCTCGCGGTCGACCGTCTCGCGCCAGGTCTTCTCGCCCGGGCGGGGGAAATATTGCGCCCGCATCCATTGGCCGACCTCGACGAAAACCGCGCCTTGGGCCTTGGCCCATTCATGCGTGGGCGTCAGGCGGCGGGGGCGGAAATGCGTGCCCGTGTCGCCGCCGCCGAGCACCGAGAGCGCCACGCCCGTATAGGGCGGGCGGAAGATCGTGGTGCCGGTTTCGGGGATCGTCTTGCCGGTGAGCTCCGCCATCACCGCCAGCGCCGAGACATTGGCGGTCTTGCCCTGATCGGTCGCCATGCCGAGCGTGGTCCAGCGTTTGAGATGCTCGACGGGACGCATGTTCTCCTGATGGGCCAGTTTGATGTCCTTGACGGTGACATCGTTCTGGAAATCGACCCAGGCGCGGCCCTTGCCGGGCACATGCCAGAAGGCGGCTTGGGCGACGGGGCGGTCCTCGGCGCGGGGCAGGGCGGGGAGCGCGGCGCTCATGCCGATCTCGGCGAGCGCGGCGCGCGCGGCCTCGGCGCCCGAGGCGAGCGCGGCTGCGGTCGAGCCCCGGCCCGCGGCGGCGCCGGCGGGGGTGAGGCCCGGCGGGCCATCCTTGCCCGGCACGAAGGCGAGCAGGGTGTCATCCCAGACCGGGCGGCCGCGATGATGCGAGGCGAGATGGACGTTCGGGTTCCAGCCGCCCGAAACGCCGAGCGCGCCGGCCTCGATCCATTGGCTGCGGCCCTCGCGCGTCACCTCGATGCGGCTCAGCCCGAGCCGGCCCCTGGTGTCGGACACCACCGCGCCGGAGAAGAGCGGGTAATTGCCCAGCGCCTTCACGCCCGCGCGCGGGTCGATCACGCCCACGATCTCGACGCCCTTGGCCGCCAGATCGAGCGCGGTGCGGTGGCCGTCGTCGTTGTTGGTGAAGATCGCGACGGTCTTCGCCGGCGCCACCGCCCAGCGGTTGGCATAGGCGCGCAGCGCGCCCGCCAGCATCACGCCGGGGCGGTCGTTGTTGGCGAAGGGGATATGGCGCTCGGTCGCGCCGGCGGCCAGAACGATGCGCTTGGCGGTGATCCGCCAGAGCGTCTGGCGCACCGCGCCGCCGGGCGTGGCGAGGTGATCGGCGACGCGTTCGACCGCGCCGTAGATGCCGTGATCGAAGGCGCCGAAAACCGTGGTGCGGCGCATCACGCGCAGGTTCGGCAGCGCCGCGAATTCGGCCTCGACGCGGGCGAGCCACTCGGTCGCGGGCGCATCGTCGAGCGGGTTCGTTTCGGCCAGAAGCCGCCCGCCGAGGCGGAAATCCTCATCCGCGAGGATCACCTTCGCCCCCGCCCGCGCCGCCGTCAGCGCCGCCGCGAGCCCCGCCGCGCCGCCGCCGATGACGAGGAGATCGCAATGCAGGAAGCCTTTGTCGTACTCATCGGGGTCGGGCAGCATCGAGAGCGAGCCAAGCCCCGCGGCCTTGCGGATCGCCGGCTCATAGAGCTTTTCCCAAAACGCCTTCGGCCACATGAAGGTCTTGTAATAGAAGCCCGCCGCGAAGAAGGGCGAAGCGAGATCGTTGACCGCGAGCAGGTCGAAGGCGAGCGAGCCCACGCGGTTTTGGCTTTTCGCGACGAGCCCGTCATAGAGCTCGGCCATGGTGGCGCGGGTGTTGGGCTCCTGGCGCGCGCCCTCGCGCAGCTCGACGAGGGCGTTCGGCTCCTCGGAGCCCGCCGCGAAGAGGCCGCGCGGGCGGTGATATTTGAACGAGCGCCCGACGAGGCGGATATCATTGGCCAGAAGCGCCGAGGCGAGCGTGTCGCCCGGGTGGCCGGTGAAGGTCTTGCCGTCGAAGGAGAAGCTCAGGCGTTGCGAACGGTCGACGAGACCACCGGAGAGACGGGTCATTGCGCACCCCCTTTGCGGGCCAGCGCCACATCGCGGGCAAGCTCGGCGCCGAGGATTTCATGGGTCACTGTATTGCGCGTCACCACGAGCCAGGAGCGGTCGCCCTGTTCGTGGAACCACAGCTCGCGGTGCACGCCCGCGGGGTTGTCGCGCAGATAGACATAGGCGTTGAAGGCATCGGCCGCGCCCTCGGCGAGCCCGTCGGGGCGCTCGAGCAGGGCCGCATCGCCCAGATAGGTGAATTCCTGCGCGTCGCGAAGGCCGAGGAGAGGATGGGGGATCAGCATGATGGGTCTCGGATCTGGAGCTCAGTGCAGGTTGGGCTGGGCGCCCATCCCCTTTTCGTCGATGACATGGCCGCGGTTGAAGCGGTCGAGCCGATAGGCGGTGGCGGTCTCATGCGGGCGGTCGGTGGCCAGCAGATGCGCGAAGGCATAGCCGCTCGCCGGCGTCGCCTTGAAGCCGCCATAGCACCAGCCGGCGTTGAGATAGAGCCCGTCGATCGGGGTGCGGTCGATGATCGGCGAGCCATCCATCGACATGTCCATGATCCCGCCCCAGGCGCGCAGGAGCCGCGCCCGGCCGATCGCGGGCATCAGCGCCATGCCGCCCTCGGCCACGTCCTCGATGACGGGCAGGTTGCCGCGCTGCGCGTAGGAATTGTAGCCGTCGATATCGCCGCCGAAGACGAGCCCGCCCTTGTCGGATTGGCTGACGTAGAAATGCCCCGCGCCGAAGGTGATCACGCCGTCGACGACGGGTTTGAGCCCCTCGGAGACGAAGGCTTGCAGCACATGGCTCTCGATCGGCAGGCGCATGCCCGCCATCGCCATCACCCGCCCCGACGAGCCCGCGACCGCGACGCCGACCTTGCCCGCGCCGATATGGCCGCGCGAGGTCTCGACGCCGAGAACGCGATTGTTTTCAATGCGGAAGCCGGTGACTTCGCAATTCTGGATGAGATCGACGCCGAGGAGATCGGCGCCGCGCGCATAGCCCCAGGCCACGCCATCATGGCGCGCGGTGCCGGCGCGGCGCTGCAGGAGGCCGCCCTTGATCGGGAAGCGGGCATTGTCGAAATTGAGCCACGGATACATCGCGCGGACCTGCTCGCGGTCGAGCAGCTCCGCATCCGCGCCCGCCAGCAGCATCGCATTGCCGCGGCGGCGATAGGCGTCGCGCTGGCCGTCGGTATGGATCAGGTTCAAGATCCCGCGCTGGCTGACCATCGCGTTGAAGTTGAACTCCTGCTCCATGTTCTCCCAGAGTTTCATGGAGAATTCATAGAAGGGTTCGTTGCCCGGCAGCAGGTAGTTCGAGCGGATGATCGTGGTGTTGCGCCCGATATTGCCCGAGCCGAGCCAGCCCTTCTCGAGCACCGCGATGCGCTTGCCCTTGAACACCTTGGCCAGGTGATAGGCGGTCGCAAGGCCGTGCCCGCCGCCGCCCACGATCACATAATCGTAGCTCGGTTGCGGCTCGGGGTTGCGCCACAGCGGCCCCCAGCCCTTGTAGCCCGTCAGGGCTTCCTTGATGACGCGAAAACCGGAAAAGCGCATGATGGATCGTCTCGAAAGGGGGGAAGCGGGCCCGGGGGCGGGCCCGCCGCTGTCAGATCAGATATCGAGCGTGTGGTCACGTTCCCAATGCGAGAAGTGGTTCACGAAGCTGTTCCACTCCTGCATCTTGAGCTTGAGATAGCCCGCCGAGAATTCCGCGCCCATCGCCGCCTTCAGCCCCTCATCCGCATCATAGGCGCGGATCGCATCGAGCAGGTTGAGCGGCAGCTTCGGCGCGCCCTCGATCTTGTGGCCCTCGGCATACATGTCGATATCGTAGCGCGGGCCCGGGTCGGCATTGGTCTTGAGCCCGGAAAGCCCGGCCGCGATGATCACGGCTTGCAAGAGATAGGGGTTCACCGCGCCATCGGGCAGGCGGAGCTCAAACCGCCCCGGCCCGGGCACGCGCACCATATGGGTGCGGTTGTTGCCCGTCCAGGTCACGGTATTGGGCGCCCAGGTCGCCCCCGAGATCGTGCGCGGCGCGTTGATGCGCTTGTAGGAGTTGATCGTCGGGTTGGTGATCACCGCCAGCGCCGAGGCGTGTTTCATGATCCCGCCGAGGAAGGCGCGGCCGCTGTCGGAGAGGCTCAGCTCCTTCGAGGGGTCGGAAAACGCGTTCTTGCCGGTCTTGGTATCCCAGACCGAGATATGCGCATGGCAGCCGTTGCCGGTCAGGCCCATGATCGGCTTGGGCATGAAGGTGGCGCGCAGGCCGTGCTTCTCGGCGACCGATTTGACCATGAACTTGAAGAACGAATGCTTGTCGGCGGTGGCCATCGCGCCGTCATATTTCCAGTTCATCTCGAACTGGCCGTTCGCGTCTTCGTGGTCGTTCTGGTAGGGCTCCCAGCCGAGCTCGAGCATGTAATCGCAGATCTCCGCGATCACGTCATAGCGGCGCATCACCGCCTGCTGGTCGTAGCAGGGCTTGGCGGCGGTATCGAACGGGTCCGAGATCTGCGTGCCCTCGGGCGTGAGCAGGAAGAATTCCGGCTCGACGCCGGTCTTGACCTCGAGGCCCATCTCGGCGGCCTCGGTGATCAGCCGGGCGAGCACGTTGCGCGGCGCCTGGGCGAGATCCGCGCCATCCATCACGCAATTCGACGCGACCCAGGCCACGTCCTTCTTCCACGGCAGCTGGATCACCGCGCTCGCATCGGGCACGGCCAGCATGTCGGGGTGGGCGGGGGTCAGGTCGAGATGCGTGGCAAAGCCCGCAAAGCCCGCGCCATCGACCTGCATATCGGCAATCGCCTGCGCCGGCACCAGCTTGGCGCGCTGCGCGCCGAACAGGTCGGTGTAGGAGATCATGAAATATTTCACGCCCTTCTCGCGGGCGAAGGCGGCAAGATCGGTCATTGGTTCGTTTCCCTGTTGATAAGCGCGGGCGGGGTCACGATGCCCCGCCCGTCATTGTTCAGAAGCCGCCCTGGCCCGGGATCCAGCTGGTGCCCGCAAGCGGAACCCCCGCCATCGCCGCCGCCTCGATGGTCAGCGCGCACAGATCCTCGGGCTCGAGGTTGTGGACATGGCTCTTGCCGCAGGCGCGCGCGATGGTCTGGCATTCGAGGGTCAGCACCGCGAGGTAGTTGCGCAGCTTGCGCGCCGCCTCGATCGGGTCGAGCCGCTTCATCAGCTCGGGGTCCTGGGTGGTGATGCCGGCCGGGTCGCGGCCCTCGTGCCAATCGTCATAGGCGTCGGCGGTGGTGCCGAGCTTGGTATATTCGGCGGCCCATTTCGGGTCGTTCTCGCCAAGCGCCACCAGAGCCGCGGTGCCGATCGCCACCGCATCGGCGCCGAGCGCGAGCGCCTTGGCCACATCGGCGCCGGTGCGGATGCCGCCCGAGACCACGAGCTGCACCTTGCGGTGCATGCCGAGATCTTGCAGCGCCTTCACCGCCGGGCGGATGCAGGCGAGCGTCGGCTGGCCGACATGTTCGATGAACACGTCCTGGGTCGCCGCGGTGCCGCCCTGCATGCCGTCGAGCACGACGACATCGGCGCCGGCCTTGACCGCGAGCGCGGTGTCATAATAGGGGCGCGCGCCGCCGACCTTGATGTAGATCGGCTTTTCCCAATTGGTGATCTCGCGGATCTCGAGGATCTTGATCTCGAGGTCATCGGGGCCGGTCCAGTCCGGGTGACGGCAGGCCGAACGCTGGTCGATGCCGACGGGCAGGTTGCGCATGCCGGCGACGCGCTCGGTGATCTTCTGGCCAAGCAGCATGCCGCCGCCGCCGGGTTTGGCGCCCTGGCCGACCACGATCTCGATCGCATCGGCGCGGCGCAGGTCATCGGGGTTCATCCCGTAGCGGCTCGGAAGGTATTGATAAACCAGCTTTTCCGAATGGCCACGCTCTTCGTTGGTCATGCCGCCGTCGCCGGTGGTGGTCGAGGTGCCGGCCATCGTCGCGCCGCGGCCGAGCGCCTCTTTCGCCGGGCCCGAGAGCGCGCCAAACGACATGCCCGCGATCGTCACCGGGATCTTCAGCTCGATCGGCTTCTTGGCAAAGCGCGTGCCGAGCGTGACCGAGGTGTCGCATTTCTCGCGGTAGCCCTCGAGCGGATAGCGCGAGATCGAGGCGCCGAGGAACAGCAGGTCATCGAAATGCGGCACGCGGCGTTTGGCGCCACCGCCCCGGATGTCATAGATGCCGGTTTCGGCGGCGCGGCGGATCTCGGCGTTGATCGACGGCGAGAAAGTCCAGCTGTCACGCGGCAGGGTTTGGGGGGTCTTGTCCATCTCTGAGGTCCTCAATACGCGCCAGCGTGGTCGACGTGGAAATTGTAGAGCTTGCGCGCCGAGCCGTAGCGCTTGAACTCTTCGGGTTTGGCATCCGAGCCCGCGCGGGCGAGCAGATCGGCGAGGATCTCGAGATGCTCGGGGCGCATCTCCTTCTCGATGCAATCGGCGCCGAGCGATTTGACCGAGCCGCGCACGAAGAGCCGCGCCTCATAGAGGCTGTCGCCGAGCGCATCGCCCGCATCGCCGCACACCACGAGATTGCCCGATTGCGCCATGAAGGCCGACATGTGGCCGACATTGCCGAACACGACGATGTCGATGCCCTTCATCGAGATCCCGCAGCGCGACGACGCATTGCCCTTCACCACGAGCAGCCCGCCATGGCCGGTCGCGCCGGCATATTGCGAGGCGTCGCCCTCGATGATGACGGTGCCCGACATCATGTTCTCGGCCACGCCCGGGCCGGCCGAGCCGGTCACATGGACGGTCGCCTGCTTGTTCATGCCGGCGCAGTAATAGCCCGTCGAGCCCTTCACGGTGACCTCGATCGGCGCGTCGAGCCCGACCGCGATCGCATGCGCGCCCTTGGGGTTCTCGATGACCCACTGGGTCTGGTTGGTCTGCTGGGCCTGGGCCTGCAGCGCGGTGTTCAGCTCGCGCAGCGGCGTGGTGGCCATATCGATCGTCTGCATTCTCAACGCTCCCAGAAGTAGACGGTGGCGGGTTCGGGTTCCCAGACCCGGGCGGTATCGATGCCCGGCAGTTTCGCGAAGGCGCGGTATTCCGAGCCGAAAGCGACGTAATCCTCGGTCTCGGCCATCACGGCGGGCTTGCACGCGACCGGGTCGCGCACCACGCCAAAGCCATTCTTGGTGCCCACGACGAAGGTGAAGAAGCCGTCGAGATCCTCGAGCGTGCCCTCGAGCGCCTCGCCGAGGTTCGCGCCCTCCGCCAGCCGCGAGGAGATGTAGCAAGCCGCCACTTCGGTGTCGTTTTGCGTCTGGGGCGCAAAGCCCTTCTCGGTCAGCACGCGGCGCATCTGGTTGTGGTTCGACAGCGAGCCGTTGTGCACGAGACATTGGTCGTCGCCGGTCGAGAACGGGTGCGCGCCGAGCGTGGTGACGGCCGATTCCGTCGCCATCCGGGTGTGGCCGATGCCGTGGCTGCCGCCCATCGCGCGGATGCCAAAGCGCGCCGCAACGTCCTTGGGCAGGCCGACTTCCTTGAAGATCTCCATCGAGGCGCCAGTGCCCATGATGCGGATGCCGCGGGCCTTGAGGAAGGCGCGCGCCGCCGCTTCCGAGCCCTCGGGCAGGGTCAGCACCGCATGGGTATCGATCACTTTCATGCTGACCGCGCCGCCGAGAACCTCGGTCAGGGCCGCGTCGAGCCCGGCGAAAGCCACCGCCGGCGTATCCGATTGAACGGTCATTTTCAGCCCGCCCGCTTCATCGCCATAGATCGCGATCCCGGCGCTGTCGGGGCCGCGGTCGGTCATGGTGATGAGCATGTCGGTGAGCATTTCACCCAGTTGCGGGCGCAGTTCTTCCTTCTTCAGGAACAGGCCAACGATGCCACACATGTTTCTCTCCGTTTCGGTTTCGGCCAGAGCCGTCACGGATTACCTATCAAGAAACAAAATTGCCCCTCAAGATAATTGATTTCCGCTCGGGAAAAAAATTTGCCTATGAAAAAAGCGCCCAAAAATCGGGCGCTTTTCCGGGGGGCTGGGGCGCGGCTGCCGCAAATTCGGGCGCGCGGGGCGGGCGACTCAGGTCGCTTGCGGGTAGCAGATGATCGACAGATAACGCGCCGGCAGCTCGCGCAGCGTCTCCGGCCCATGCGGCGCATCCGAATCGAACAGAAGCGTATCGCCCGGCTCGAGCGGGTAGATCTGCTCGCCGTGGCGGTAATCGACGCGGCCCTCGAGCATGTAGAGCATCTCGATCCCCTCGTGCTGGAAGGTCGGGAAGCGGTCGCTCTGGGTGGTCAGCACGATCAGATAGGGCTCGACGACGACGCCCGAATTGTTCGAGCCGATATGGCCGAGCAGGTGATATTGGTGCCCCGCCCGCGTGCCCGCCCGCTCGATCTCGACGCCTTTGCCGGCCTTCACATGCATCGCGCCGCGGGTTTCCTCAAAGCCCGAGAAAAGCTGCACCAGCGGCACGCGCAGCGCATTCGCAAGCACCTGGAGCGTGTTGAGCGAGGGCGAGATTACGCCGTTTTCGATCTTCGAGAGCATGCCGACCGAGAGCCCGGTCTGCGCCGCGAGATCGGAACCCGTCATCCGCTGGCGCTTGCGCAGCTCGCGCACCTGCCGCCCGATCGCGACCTCGAGGTTCTTCTCGCGGCTTTCGCGCAGGGCATGGGGGTTTTGCGAGAGCGAGGTGGGTTTCGCGGCGTCGTTCATTTCAATTCCGGTCTCAGGGAGAAAAGGCAGGCCCCGAAGTCAGGCTCCGGGCGGGGCGGGTAATCTGCCTATTTTCCATGCTTCCGCGCGCTGCGGCAAGGGGCCCCCGAGGGCAAGGATGTGACAAAGGGCGCCCGAAGGCGCCCTTTTCGCGGGGGGTGACCCGGGGGCAGGGGCGCTCAGAACCGGCGCGTCCAGCCGATCGCGGCGCTGAACTGATGCATCTCGAGATCGACCGTGCCGCCGCCCATTGGCGCCGGGACCGGGCCCGAGACGCTGTTCGAGAAGGCATAGGCGAAGGAGAAATCGAGCTTGTCGGTGTCGTTGAGCTTCTTCGAGCCGCCGAAGCTGATGTGATCCTCGACGATGCCGGGGGCGAGGATGTTGAGCGTGACATCCTCGGGCCCGACGGGGTTGGTGGCATGGGCATAGCCCACCCGCCAGGTCATGTCGGGCGTTTGCTGCCATTCGGCGGCGAGACGCACCACATCGACATCATCCCAGCCAAAGCCCGCCCCGCCCGGCGCGCCCATCGGGCCGGCGTTGGTGGCGTTGCCGACCGCGCCGATGTCGCTGTAGAAGATCCGCTGATAATCGAGCATCAGGGTCAGATCGGGGCGGACGTGATAGGCCAGACCCGCGGTGATCGCGGCGGGGATGTCGAAATCGCCGCCGTTTTCGAAGAGGTTGGCGTATTTGTCGAATTTCGACATGTTGAACTTGGTCTGGCCGGCGAGGCCGAGGGTGAGCTGCGGGGTGAGCTCATATTGCATCCCCGCCCGCAGGCCGAAGCCCGAGGAGTAATCGTGTTTGACCGCGGTGATGCCCATCGCGGCGAGCCCCTCGGCCGAGAAGCTCTGCACCGCCAGCGTCGGCGCGATCCCCCAGGAGAAGCGGCCGACCTTTTGCGCATAGGTCGCCGAGACGAAGAGCTGGGTGAGGTTCACCCCCGCCTCGCCGCCGCAGAACACCCCCGAGCCGCCGCCGAAGAAGCCGCAGTTGGCGTTCGGGAAATCGGGGTAGGAGGTATCCATGCCGCCGTTGCCATAGGCCGAGATATTGAGCACCGCGCCATTCGCGAGCGGCCGGTTGTAGGCCATGTCGGGCACGAGGAAGTAGTTGCTTTCGCTCTTGATTTCGCCCGCGCCGATGAAGCCGGTGCCGGTGCCGGTATATTTGCGCCGCGGCGAGAAGAGCTCGCCGCCGATGGTGAACTCATGGCCGACCGAGGCGACCGAGGCGGGGTTGATCGCGCCCGACATCGCGTCTTGGGAATAGGCAACGCCCGCGCCCGCGACACCGCGCTGGGCGGTGCCATAGGCAAGGGCGAAATAGCCTTCGGTGGCCTGGGCGGCGCCCGGCAGGCCCGCGGCCGCGATCAGAAGCGCGGCGGAGCCCGCGAGCTGGCGTTTGAGAGAGAGGGTCATGAAAGCCTCCATAGGCTTGGGGAGGGAGGAGGAACGCGCCCGCCCGGTGCCGGCGGGCGGGCGCGCAGGGTCAGGCCACCCGCGACATCGCGGCGAAGCTCTTGATGAACGGGCCGGTCATGCGCGGATCCTTGATCATCGCGCCGTAATCGCCGACCTCGAATTTCATCTTGCCGGTGGTATAGGCCACGCCCAGATCCATCATGGTCGGCGGCTTCTTCAGCCATTTGTCCCAATGTTCGGGCGTACAGCGGATATCCCAGTTCAGCGGCTGGCCGGTGTAGGGCCCCGAGGCGGTCACCTTGCCGTTCTCGACGACGAGCACGCCCTTGGGCGCAGGCTCGCCCTTGTAGCCATAGGCGATCGTCGAGGTGAAGCCGATCTCCGCCAGCGCCCCGGAGAGCGCGGGTTCGGCGTTCCAGTTCTGCGCGAAGGTCGCGAGCCATTCGGGGCTGAAAATTTCACTCATCTGGTCTTTCTCCTTCTCAGCAGACCTGAACCCGCAGCCGCTCGCCGCCCTCGGGGTCCATGACATGGACCGCGCAGGCGAGGCAGGGGTCGAAACTGTGGATCGTGCGCAGGATCTCGAGCGGCTGATCCTCGACGGCCATCGTATGGTTATCCTGAAGGGCGGCCTCATAGGCGCCCGACTGGCCTTCGGCATCGCGCGGGCCCGCGTTCCAGGTCGAGGGCACAACGGCTTGATAGTTGGCGATTTTCCCGTCCTTGATGACGATCCAATGGCCCAGGCCCCCGCGCGGCGCCTCCATGAAGCCCACCCCCTTGGCCTCGCTCGGCCAGCTCGAGGGCTCCCATTTGGCGGCGTTGAAGGTGGTGGTGTCGCCGGCCTTGATATTGGCGATCAGCGCGTCGTACCAGACCTTCATCGCATCGACGATGATCTTCGTCTCGAGCGTGCGCGCGGCCACGCGGCCGAGCGTCGAGTAAAGCCCGCGCACCGGCAGGCCGAGCGTCGAGAGCGCCTGGTCGACGAGCTCGCGCGCCTGATCCTGGCCCGAGGCATACATCATCAAGACGCGCGCGAGCGGCCCCACCTCGACCGGCTTGCCCTTCCAGCGCGGCGATTTGATCCAGGAATAGCTGCCCTCGACATCGAGTTCCTTGAAGGGCGGCTGCGGGCCGGTGTAGTTGAGCGCGGTCTCGCCTTTCCAGGGGTGCAGGCCCTTGTCCTTGCCGCCCTCGTAATCATACCACGAATGCGCGACATATTCCTCGATCTCGCCATCGGCCGAGAGATCGACCGGGTGGATCACCGAGAGATCTCGGTTCAGGATCACGCCGGCCGGCACCAGCCATTTCGCCGGGTCGCCGAGGCCGTCGGAGGGGAAATCGCCATAGGTCAGGAAGTTGCCCACCCCCTCGCCGCGCATCGCCCAATCCTTGTAGAAGCCCGCGATGGCGAGCGTATCGGGCAGATAGACGTTGTCGACGAAGCTGGTGGCGAGCGCGATGATATCCTTCACCTGCGCCAGTTTCTCGGCGTTGATCGCGCTGTCGGAATTGAGATCAATCGGGCTCGGCACGCCGCCGACGACGAAATTCGGATGCGGGTTCTTGCCGCCGAAGATCGCATGCAGCTTGGCCACCTCGCGTTGCCAGGCGAGCGCCTCGAAGTAATGCGCCACCGCCATCAGGTTCGCCTCGGGCGGCAGCTTGTATTCCGGGTGGCCCCAATAGCCCTGGTTGAAGATCCCGATCTGCCCGGTCTCGATGAAGTTTTTCAGCTTCTGGCGCACGTCCGAGAAATAGCCGGGCGAGGAATTGGGGTGTTTCGAGATCGATTGCGCGAGCGCCGAGGTCGCCGCCGGATCGGCGTTGAGCGCGGAGACCACATCCACCCAGTCGAGCGCGTGGAGGTGATAGAAGTGCATCACATGGTCATGCACATATTGCGCGCCGATCATCAGGTTGCGGATCAGCTGCGCGTTGGCGGGGATGTCGATCTTGAGCGCATCCTCCACCGCGCGGATCGAGGCCATGCCATGCACGAGCGTGCAGACCCCGCAGATGCGCTGGGCAAAGGCCCAGGCGTCGCGCGGGTCGCGGCCCTTGAGGATGATCTCGAGCCCGCGCACCGAGGTGCCCGAGGAAAAGGCTTGCGAGATGCGCCCGCCCTCCATCTGCGCCTCGATGCGCAGATGCCCCTCGATGCGGGTGATCGGGTCGACGACGATGCGGCTCATGCCTTGGCTCCTTTATCTTTGGGCAGATGCGCGGCAATCAGCGCCGCGAGGCTCTCGACGGGGATCGTGTCGCCCGCCTTCACCTTGCCGACCTCGAAGTTCATCCGGCAGCTCCCGCAGGAGACCACGATCGATTTCGCGCCGGTCTGCTCGATCTCGTTCATCTTGATCCGATAGCCCGTGCGTTTGAGCTGATCGGCGCTTTCGATCAGGAAATTGCCCGCGCCGCCGCCACAGCAGAAGTTGTAGGCGCGGTTGCTTTCGGTCTCGTGCAGCTCCCAGCCGATCGCCTCGATGATCGCGCGGGGCTCCTCGAAGACGCCGCCCCAGCGGCCGACCTTGCACGGGTCATGCAGCGCCACGACGCGCCGCTCGGCATCCTTCTCGAGCTTGAGCCGCCCCTCCATCACCGCGCGGCCGAAATATTCCGACACCGTCATCACCTCGAAGGGGATCGCCCCGCCATGGGCCTCGGCGCCATAGAACCGCAGCGCGGGGTAAGAATGCCCGCATTCGGGCACGATCACCACCTTCACGCCGGTCTTGATCGCGACATCGACGAGATGGTTGGTGAGTTTCTTCTTGGTGCCGTCATGGCCGGAGAGAAGGCCGAAATTCGCGCCCTCATAGCCATCGGTGCGCAGCGTGTAATCGACGCCCATGTGTTGCAGCGCCTCGATCGCGCCGCCGGTCGCATCGCGGAAGAGGTGGATATCGAGCCCCGAGGTGACAAGGAGGACATCGGCCTTTTCCTTGTCGAGCGGGATCTCGAAGCCGAGCCGTTCCTGCAGATCCTGGATGCGGTAGAGGAACAGATCCTCATCGGCGCCAAAGATCGTGCCATCGGCCTCCTGGCCTTCCTGCATGAAGCGCAGCTCGGCCGGCATCAGCCCCGCCGCCGCGAGCGCCGAGCGGTTCAGCGCCACCATATCGGCGATATTGATCCCCGAGGGGCAGACCAGGTTGCACCGCCCGCACATCGTGCAGGCATCATAGACGAGCTCCTGATGGGCGCGCAGATCGGCCTCGGTGAGATCGGGTGTATAGAGCCGCTTGAGCCAGCGCAGCGGGCTCAGCTCGCGGTCATAGACCCGTTTGAGAAGCTCGAGCTTGCGCACCGGGGTGTATTTCGGGTCGTTCGTGCCGATCGAATATTGGCAGGCCTGCGCACAGGCGCCGCATTTCACACAGGCGTCGAGCTGGGTGGCCATCTCGGCGTCGATCGCCTTGAGAAACACCCCCTTGGCCGCGCCGACACGCTCGGCCTCGGTCATCTCGGGCTCCGGGCTCGCCAGATCCTTGATCGAGGCGGCCATGCCGTAGAACATCGCGAAGGCTTCGTCGAGTTCGGTTTTGGTGACGACTTCGGTCATACCTTGACCCCCTTGCGCCAGAATTTCACGCCCAGAGCATAACGCGAGGGCAGGACAGTGAAGACATGGAAGAGCTTGCTGAACGGGAACCAGACAAGAAGCAGCGCGACCGACAGGAAATGCAGCGCCAGCATGGTCTCATAGGCGAGCCCGATATGGGCGAAGGCCATCAGCCCGGTGGCGAAGGGAAGCGCCGTGATCACCGTCGAGGCGTAATCGTCAAAGCTCGAGATCATCCGCAGGACCGGGTTCAGCACGCGCCGGATCAGAAGCGTGATCAGCACCGCGAGCGAGACCGCGCCAAGCGCCACGATCATCCCGTTGGGCAGCGCCGGCCAGCCAAAGCCCACGATCCCCTTGAAGAACTGGATGTGGAGCTGGAAGAAGAACACCACCAGCACGAAGCCCAGATGCCAGACCCAGCCCGCGATATATTGGAACGCGACCTTGCGGCGGAACACCGGCGCGGGCGAGAAGCGGGTGAACATGGTGCGCAGCCCGCCCTTCCAGGGCTCGGGCGTGCGGTCCTTCGAGAGCACCTTGTTGCGCAGCATCAAGGTCAGCCCGCCGATCCGCCACAACATGCCGACCATGAACACCACGGCGGCCCATTCGAGCGCGGGGCCTCGCGCGAAATCGAGCAGGCTCATGCCTTGTCCTCCTTTTTGGCCTCAGGCTTGGGCGCGCGCAGGGTTTTCTGCTTGGCGCGGTTGGCCACGCCCGCCGCAACCCCGCCCGCGATCCCCGCAACCCCGGCCGCGATCAGCGTCTCGCCGCCGATCTCGGTGCCTTGCGAGAGCGGTTTGTAGAAACTGCCGCCATCCCAGAAATTCGGCTCCGAACAGCCAAGGCAACCATGGCCCGCCTCGATCGGGAAGGAGGTGCCGTCGTTCCATTTCAGCACCGCGCAGGCGTTGTAGGTGGTCGGGCCCTTGCAGCCGAGCTTGTAAAGACACCAGCCCGCCTTCGCGCCCTCGTCGTCGAAGGTCTCGGCGAACTGGCCGCGCTCATAGAACGGCCGCCGGTAGCAGCGGTCGTGGATGTTTTGCCCGTAAAACACCTTCGGGCGGCCGAGATGGTCGAGCTCGGGCAGGGTGCCGAAGGTGATGTAATGGGCGATCACCGAGGTCATCACCGCCGGGATCGGCGGGCAGCCGGGGACGTTGACGATCGGCTTGTCGGTGATGATCTCGCTCACCGGCACGGCGCCGGTCGGGTTCGGGTTGGCATAGGGGATGCCGCCGAAAGCCGAGCAGGTGCCCATGCAGATGATCGCCGCAGCCCCCGCGGCCGCCGCTTTCAGCGTGTCGAGGTTGCTTTGGCCCGCGACCGTCGAGAAGCCGGCATTGCCGAGCGGCACCGAGCCGTCGACCACGAGAATATAGCCGCCCGCATTCTCCGCCATCGCCTGTTCGCGCGCGGCCTCGGCCTGATGGCCGGCGGCGGCTTGCAGGGTCTCGTGGTAATCGAGCGAGATCGCCTCGAAGATCAGGCTCTCGATCGAGGGCGCGCCCGCGCGCAGGATCGATTCCGAACAGCCCGTGCATTCCTGGAAGCTCAGCCAGATCACCGAGGGCCGCCGCGGGCTCTCCAGCGCCTCGGCGATGCGCGGCGCCAGCGCCGGCGACAGCGCCAGAAGCGAGGCGGTGGTGGTGCAGAACTTCAGGAAGCTGCGCCGCGAAATGCCGCGCGCCTCCAGCCGTTCGCTCAAGGGTTGGCTCCTTCGGATCATGATGCCTCCTCAAGGTCGCTGAAATGGGTGAGCGCCCGCGCCATCCGCCGCCCGGCCGCCGCAATATCGGCGGGCTGGCTGCGCAGGATCTCGGGCAGGGGGGTGATTTCGATGTAACGCCCGCGCAGCATGTCGTCGCGGTCGCGGTGGGTGACGAGCCAGACGCCGGGATAGGCGGTCTCCATCGCCTCCGAGCGGCCCTCGGCCTCGATCTGGGCGACGACCTCGCCGCGGCCGAGCCAATCGGTCAGGCGGGCAAGCTCGGGCGCGGTCATCGGCAGGCTGCTCAGGTCGATCACCCGGGCCTCGCCGCGCGCGGCCAAGGCCTCGAGCGCATGCGCCACCTCATGCAGCACCAGCACCATATTGCCCGTGCCGCGCGCGCGTTGGCGCAAGACCGCGTTGAGATCGGGGCGGCTCATGCGGCAGCCTCCGGCGCCTCGGCCCGCCAGCGCGCGACGATTTCGGCGGCGATCTCAACCGCTTGCGGGATCGCGGCGGCGACATCGGCGCTCGGCTCGAGGCCCCAGCCGATCTCGCCCGGCTCGATCCCCACCAGCGCGCGGTAGCGCGGCAGATCCTCGCTCAGCCGCGCCATATCCATCAGATCGCGCAGCCCCACCTCATGCACCGAGAGGCTGCCCGAGCGCACGAAATGGTCCATCTCGGCGCCCTCGAGCGCGCGCACCGTGCCCGGCATCGTGCCGAACCGCGCCGCATCGAAGACGATCAGCGCATCGGCCGCGCCGATCTCGGCGGCGAGCGGAAAGCCCAGCGTGCCGACATCGAGGCAGGTGACCCCGAGCGCCGCGCCATGGCTGCCCTCGAAGAGCGTGACCGCCAGCGGCCCCGCCGCCTCATCCGTCAGGAGCGTGTTGCCGACCCCAAGGGCGAGAATGCGCAGCGCGCTCTCATGGTGGTCTTTGGTCACGGGGTTCCCCCTTCTCGTCGCAACGATCTACACTTCGCAATTCTTGAATATTTCGCGCCGGGGCGCAGCCGCAGCTTTCCGCTGCGACCTTCTGGCACAGAGTCGCGGGGCCTGCCCCGGGAATGTCGGATAAGATATTGAAATAATTGTGAAAATATAACCTGTGTGAGAGATGGATGATTGCGCCCCGCGGGCGGGGGTGGAAAGCGAAATTCGAGATATTGCCGGGCGATGGAAAGTTCCTGACCAGCCCCCTCGCGCGGCCGTGAGCGGCCCGTGAGTCCGGCCCGCCGCGGCGGCCGATCTGGCCGCGCAGGTCGCTCGGGCCTTCTATTGTGGCGCTTTCCGGCCTTGACAGGCCCCGTGGCCCTTTGCGAGATGGCGCCATCCAAGTTCCGGCCCCGCCGGATGAAAAGGGAACGCGGAGCGGGCTTGCCCGTCAGCCGCGGCTGCCCCCGCAACTGTCAGCGGCGAGCGACGTCGATCATGCCACTGGGGAGCCCCCCGGGAAGGCCGGCCGAGCCCAGACCCGTGAGCCAGGAGACCTGCTTGGAGCTCACCCTTCCCCGGCGCGGGGCGCGCCACGGGAGCGGCTTGCCCCGCAGCGGTGACTTCGCCGCCCGGTTTCCGGGCAGAGACCGACCGCCGGGCCGCGCGCCCGTATCCGGGGACAAGACTATGATTTATCGGCATTTTACCCGCCGCCTCCTGCTCAGCGCAAGCTGCCTCGCCGCGCCCGTGGCGCCCGTTCTCGCGCAAGATGTGACCGCGCTCGACGATATCCTGATCTCCGGCGCGATGTTCCCGGTCGAGGCGAAATCCTACGGCCGCGCCTATAGCGTCGTCACCGCCGAGCAGATCGAGGCGCGCGGGGTCACCGATCTGGCGCAGGCGCTCTCGGGGCTGCCGGGGGTTGCGGTCGCCTCGAGCGGGCCGGGCTATACCCAGATCCGGCTGCGTGGGGGCGAGTCGAACCATGTGCTCGTGCTGATCGACGGGGTCGAGGCGAACAGCTCGGGCACGGGCGATTACCTGCTGACCGGCTTCGGGCTCGCCGATGTCGCGCGCATCGAGGTGCTGCGCGGCCCGCAATCGACCCTCTACGGCGCCAATGCGATGTCGGGCGTGATCTCGATCGTGACCCGCGGCGCCGAGGCCGAGGGCCAGAGCGGCGGCGCGCGCACCGAGATCGGCGGGCAGGGCAGCGCCGCGACCTCGGTCTGGGCCACCACCCGCGGCGCGCGCGGCGGGCTTGCGGTCTCGCTCGAGACCCGCGCGACCGATGGCGAGGATGCCTCGCGCAGCCCGGGCGGCGATACCGAATACAACGACACCACCACGCTCTCGCTCAAGGGCGATGTGGCGCTCACCGAGACGCTGAAGGCCGGCGCCAGCCTGCGCCGCGTCTGGCAGGATTTCGGCTATGACGAGACCTCCTGGGTCGGCGTCGCGAGCCCCGACGACTATGTGATCGACAGCGACAGCAGCTCGCGGCTGAACCAGACCTTCGGCGCGCTCTGGGTCGAGGGCGAGGTGCTCGGCGGGCGGATGGTGAACCGGCTGACGCTCTCGGCGATGGACCAGGATCGCACCAATTCGGTCGGCGGTTTCTACAGCGACGACGATGCCGCGACCCAGCGCGCGGCGAAAGTCACGGGCTCGGTGGCGCTCGATACCGCCGATCTCGACAGCGCCGCGCACAAGCTCAACTTCTCGCTCGAGGCCGAGCGCGAGACCTATCGCTCCTCCTGGGCGCCGGGGGGCACTTTCGCGCGCAACACCCGCGCGGCAGGGCTCGAATATCAGGGCAAGCTCGCCAATGGCCTTGATCTGCAGGCCGGTTTGCGCCGCGATTTCAACGATGTCTTCGAGGATGGCACGTCGTGGAACCTGTCGGCCGCCTATCTGGTGCCGGGGCAGGATCTGAAGCTGCGCGCCTCGCTCGGCCGGGCGATCGTCAACCCGACGATGTTCGAGCAATTCGGCTTCGCGCCGGGCTTTTACACCGGCAACCCGAACCTCAAGCCCGAGGAGAGCCTGAGCCGCGAGATCGGCGCCGATCTCGGCTTTGCGGGCGGGCGCGGCACGCTGGGGGTGACGCTCTTCCGCGATGATGTCGACAACCTGATCCAGGGCGCGGGCGCGACCTCGGTCAATGTCGCGGGCACGAGCCGCCGTCAGGGCGTCGAGCTCGCGCTCGGCTATGCGCTGACCCCGGGCGTCGATCTCGGCCTCGATTATACCTATACCGAGGCGAAGGCCGCCGACGGCACCCCGCTCACCCGCCGCCCGCGCCATGAGATCGGCGTTCATGCCACCGCCCAGACCTTCGGCGGGCGCGGCTCGGTCAGCGCCGATCTGCGCCATGTCGCGGGCAGCCACGATGCCGAATGGTGGACGGGCTCCTGGACGCCGGCGGTGACCGAGCTGCCCGCCTTCACCACCGTGAGCCTCGCCGCGCGCTATCAGCTCACCGATCAGCTCGAGCTGACCGGCCGCGTCGTGAACCTCTTTGACGCGGATTATTCCGAAAGCTGGGGCTATTACGGCCAGGAACGCACCGCCTATCTCGGGCTTGGCGTGAAATGGTGATCCGGGCGGGCGGCCTCGCGCTGGCGCTGGCCACCCTGCCGTGCGGCGCGGGGCTGGCCGCGCCGCCCACAACGCCGCCCGCGCGCGTCGTCTCGATCAACCTGTGCACCGATCAGCTCGCCATGCGCCTCGCCGCGCCGGGCCAGCTCGTCTCGGTCTCGATGCTCGCGCGTGATCCGCGCTCCTCCGCCATGGCCGAGGCGGCCAAGGCCTGGCCGGTCAACCAGGGCCTCGCCGAGGAGGTCTATCTGCTCCACCCCGATCTCGTGCTGGCCGGGCGCTACACCGCGCGCGCGAGCGTCGAGATGCTGACCCGGCTCGGGGTGACTGTGGTGATCTTCGACCCCGCCGACAGCCTCGAGGCGCTGCGCGACGGGATCGAGAAGATGGGCGCCGCACTTGGGCGCGAGGAGGCCGCCGCGGCCGAGCTCGCGGCCTTTGACGCGCGCCTTGCCGCGATCCGCGCCGCCGCGCCCGCGCCCGCGCGCCGCCCGACCGCGGCCACCTATGAGGCCAACGGCTATACCTCGGGCGCCGAGACGCTCGCCGGCGAGATCATCGAAACCGCGGGCTATCGCCCGATCGCGGGCGATCTCGGCTTTCCCTACGGCGGCATGCTGCCGCTCGAGGCGCTGGTGATGGCCGACCCCGATCTCGTGATCCGCGGCGCGCGCCAGCCGGGCGCCTCGCGCTCCGAGGAGGTGCTCGACCACCCCGCGCTGGCCGCGCTGAGCGGCGCCAGCGCGGTCGTCGAGGATCACGACTGGATCTGCGGGCTGCCCTCGGTGCTCGACGCGGTCGAGCGGCTGATGCGCGCCGCCCCGCCGGAGGAGGCACGATGAGCTATCCCCGTCTTCTGGCCCTGCTCGGGGCGCTGGTCGCGGCGCTCTTCGTGGGCTCGCTCCTGACCGGGGTGGCGGCGGCGGGCCCGGGCGAGAGCCTGCGCGCGCTGTTTCTTCCCGAGGGGCCGCTCACGCTCGTGATGCGCGAGATCCGCCTGCCGCGCGCGATCCTGGGCGTCCTCGTCGGCGCGAGCCTTGGCCTCTCCGGCGCGGCGCTGCAGGGGCTGATGCGCAACCCGCTGGCCGAGCCCGGGCTGATCGGGGTCTCGGGCGCGGCGGGGCTCGGTGCCGTGCTCGCGATCCAGACCGGGCTCGTCGCGGCCTTCGCGCTGGCGCTGCCGCTCGCCGCGCTCACCGGCGCGGCGCTGGGCGTGGCGCTGATGCTTGGCCTTGCGGGGCGGGGCGGCGGCACGCTCGGGCTGATCCTCGCGGGCGTCGCGCTCTCGGCGCTGGCCTCGGCGGCCACCGCGCTGGTCCTCAACCTCTCGCCCAACCCCTTCGCGGCAAACGAGATTGTCTTCTGGATGATGGGCTCGCTCGCCGATCGCTCCTTTGCCCATGTGGCGCTTGCGGGCCCGGTGATGGCGCTTGGCTGGGCGCTGATTGCGCGCACCGGCCGCGGGCTTGAGGCGCTGACCCTGGGCGAGGATGCCGCGATCAGCATGGGGGTCGATCTCGGGCGGCTGCGGCTGACGCTGGTCGCGGGGGTGGCGGCGGCGGTGGGTGCTGCGACGGCGGTGGCGGGCACGGTGGGCTTTGTCGGGCTCGTGGTGCCGCATCTGCTGCGCCGGGCGGTGGGCGGGCGGCCTGCGCGGCTTTTGCCGGCCTCGGCGCTCGGCGGCGCGGCGCTGGTTCTGGCGGCCGATATCGCGGTGCGGCTGGTGCTGCCCGGGCGCGATCTGAAGCTCGGCGTGCTCCTCGCGCTGGTCGGCGCGCCGGTCTTCCTGCATCTGATCTGGCGCATGCGGGGCCAGCCATGAGCTTGATGTCGCTTGAAAATCTCTCCGTGCGGCGGGCGGGGGAGGTGGTGCTCGCGCCGCTGTCGCTGCGCCTTGAGCCGGGCGAATGTGTGGGGCTGATCGGCCCCAATGGCGCGGGCAAGACCACGCTGATGCGCGCGGCGCTCGGCCTGATCGGCGCCTCGGGCACGAGCGCGCTTGCCGCGCTCTCCCCCGCCGCGCGGGCCGCCCGCGCGGCCTGGCTGCCGCAAGCGCGCGAGATCGTCTGGCCGGTCAGCGTGGCCCATCTCGTCGGCCTCGGCGCCGCCGCGCGTGGCCGCCCCGAGACCCACCCGAGCGTCGCCGCGGCGCTAGCCCGGCTCGATCTCGCCCCCCTCGCCGCGCGCCAAGCCAACGCGCTTTCGGGCGGCGAGCAGGCGCGCGTGCTCCTCGCCCGCGCGCTCGCGCAAGATACCCCGCTGATCCTCGCCGATGAGCCCCTCGCGGGCCTCGACCCCGCGCAGGCGATCCGCACCATGGGCCTGCTCGCGGCCCTCGCCGCCGAGGGGCGCGGCGTGCTCGCCTCGCTCCATGATCTGAGCCTCGCCGCGCGCTTCTGCACGCGGCTGATCGTGCTCCACCGGGGCCGCCTCGTCGCCGATGGCGCGCCCGCCGCGGTGCTCACCGATGCGCTTCTCGCCGAGGTCTTCGGCATCCGCTGCACCCGCGTCGCGACCCCCGAGGGGCTGATGCTGCTGCCCGAGGGGGTGATCGCGCGATGACCGGCCTGCTCGCCCCCCGCCTCACCCGGCCCTGGCTCGTGGCCGATCTCGGCGCGCCCCATCGCGTGCTGAGCTTCGCCCCCCACAACCCCGGCTTCGTGACCGCGCAAACCCTCGTCTGGCGCGAGGTGAAAAACGCCGATCTGCCCGAGGGGATGGATTTTTCCGCCTGGTTTGCGGGCGAATTGGCGCGCGCGGGGCTCAGCGCCTCGGTCGCGATGCTGACCGCGCGCGATATCGGCACCTGGCGGGCGGCGCGGGCCGAGGTGGGCGGCGTCACGGTCGAGTGCCTCGCCACCGTCGGCCTTGGCAATGCCGAGGCGCTGGGGCCCCGCCGGCCCACCCGCCGCCCCGAGACCGCGCCCGCCCCCGGCACGATCAACATCGCGCTGCGCCTCTCCGAGGGGCTGACCGACACCGCGCTCCTCGAGGCGCTCTCGATCGCGGCGAGCGCGCGGGCGGCGACGGTTCTGGCCTCGGGCGTGACCTTGGCCGATGGCCGCGCGGCGCTGGGCACCGGCACCGATTGTCTGGCGCTGGCGGCGCCGGCGGGGGAGGGGGCCTTTGCGGGGCTCCATACCGCGCTCGGCGAGGCGATCGGGCGGGCGGTCTCGGCGGCGGTCGGGCAGGGCTGCGCCGATTGGGTGGCGGAAAATGGCCTCCGCGCCGACGGTTACCCCGAGGATCTGATCTGATCCGGCCTCGCGCGGCGCGCGCTTTGGCGGTATCAAGGGGCGAAGAACGGGGGGCATCGGATGCGCATCGACCTGAATTCGGATCTTGGCGAGGGCTTTGGCCCGTGGCGGATCGGCGATGACGCGGCGCTGCTGGGTCTCGTCAGCTCGGCCAATATCGCCTGTGGCGGCCATGCGGGCGACCCGGAGGTGATGGCCGAGACGCTGGCCGCGGCGGCGGCGCGCGGCGTGGTGATCGGCGCGCATCCGGGCTACGCCGACCGCGAGGGCTTTGGCCGCCGGGTGATCCCGATGGCGCCGGCGGCGGTGGGGCGGATGGTGGCGGCGCAGATCGGGGCGCTCGCGGGGGTTGCGGCGCTGGCCGGGGCCGAGATCCGCTATGTCAAACCCCATGGCGCGCTCGCCAATCTCGCCGCCGAGGACCGCGCGGTGGCCGAGGCGATCGTGGCGGCGGTGGCCTCACAGCCCGGCGCGCTCGCGGTTCTGGCGATCTCGGGGAGCGTGCTCGAGGGGGTGGCGCGCGCCGCCGGGCTCGAGACCTATTCCGAGATTTTCGCCGACCGCGGCTACCGCGCCGATGGCCGCCTCGTGGCGCGCGGGGCGCCGGGCGCGTTGCTTGATGACCCGGAGGCGGCCGCCGCGCGGCTCCTGGCCTTCCTCGAGAGCGGCGAGATGCCGGTGGTGGGCGGCGGCGGGCTGCGGCTTGCGGCGCATTCGGTCTGTATCCATGGCGATGGCCCCGGCGCGCTGGCGATGGCGCGCGCGGTCCGCGCCCGGCTGGAAGAGGCGGGCGTGGTGATCGCGCCGTTCCTCGGGGGCTGAAAGGGGGGGCTGAAATGGGCTTTCCGCGGTTTCGCGCGCTGGCCGAACACGGTCTTTTGGTCGAATTCGGCGCCGAGATCGCCGAGGCGATCCATGCCCGCGTGCTCGCGCTCGATGCGGCACTCGCCGCCGATCCGCCCGCGGGGGTGATCGAGGCCGTGCCGGCCTATGCGGGCCTTCTGATCCGGTTTGACCCCCTCGTGACCGATCACGCCGCGGTCGAGGCCGCCGCGCGCGCGCGCCTCGGCGCCGCCCCGCCCGCGGCCCGCGCGGCCGCCCCCGCGCGCGAGGTCGAGGTCTGCTATGAGGGCGAGCTCGCCCCCGATCTGGCCGAGGTCGCCGCCCGCACCGGGATGCCGCCCGAGGCGGTGATCGCGGCGCATCTGGCGGGGGAGTATCGCGTCTACATGTATGGCTTTGCGCCGGGTTACGCCTATCTCGCAGGCGTGCCGCAAGCCTTACAATTGCCGCGCAAAACGACGGCGCGGCGCGATATCCCGGCCGGCAGCGTCTTGATCGCCGGGCCGCAATGCCTTGTTTCGACGCTGAAAATGCCGACCGGCTGGTGGATCATCGGGCGCTCGCCGACACAGATCCTGACCGATGACCCGGCGCGGCCCTTCCTCTTCGAGGTGGGCGAGGCGGTGCGCTTCACCCGCCTCACCCGCGCCGAATTCGACGCGCGCGGGGCCGCGCGATGAGCGCCCCGCGCCTGCATGTTCGCGCCGCCGGGCCGCTCGTCTCGGTGCAAGACCCGGGCCGGCCGGGCTTTGCGCGCTTCGGCGTGCCGCAATCGGGCCCGCTCGACCGGCTCGCCTTTGCCGCCGCGAACCGCGCGCTCGGCAACCCCGCAACCGCGGCCGCGATCGAGGTCTCGCTCGGCGGGCTGACGGTCGAGGCCGAGGGCGCGGCCCTGCGCGTGGCGGTGGCGGGGGGCGGGTTTCTGCTGCGCCACGGCGCGCGCGAAACCGGCGGCTGGCAGGTGCTCACGCTTGCGCCCGGCGCGCCGCTGACGCTGCGGCCCGGGCCCTGGGGGAGCTGGGCCTATCTTGCGGTCGCGGGCGGGCTGGTGGCGCCGCGCTGGCTTGGCTCGGCGGCGACCCATTGGGCCTCGGGGCTGGGCGGCGGCGCGGTTGCCGCGGGCGCGGTCTTCGAGATCGGCGCGCCGGCCGCGCCTGGCCGCGCCGAGGGGCCCTTTCCCTGCCCGGTGCTCGCCCGGCCGACCCCGCGCCTGCCCGTGACCATCGGCCCGCAGGAGGGATGCTTCTCCTTGGAAACGCTCGAGATTTTCAAAACCGCCCGCTGGCGCATCACCCCCGCCCGCGACCGGATGGGCACCCGCCTCGCCGGGCCCGCCCTGCCGATCGCGGCGGCGCTCGACATGCCCTCGGGGCCGATCCTGCGCGGCGCGGTGCAGGTGTCGGGCGATGGCGTGGCCTCGGTGCTGACCGCCGATCACCAGACGACGGGCGGTTACCCCCGGATTGCGACGGTGCTCGATGGCGCGCTCGACGGCTTTGCGCAACTGCGCCCCGGCGCCGCGATCCGGTTTGAGCCGGTCACACCGGCCGTGGCGCTGGCGCGCGCGCGCACCCGCGCGGCGGCGGTGTCGCGCTATCTTGCGGGGCTCGCGCGGTGAGGGCTTTGGCCGAACGGGCCGCCTTTTGGGGCGCCTGGCTCGCCGCCGCGGCCTGGGGCGCGGGCGCGCTCTGGGTGCAGTTTGCGGGCCCGGCGCGGCTTGGCGCCTGGGCCGCGCTCGGGATCGCGCTTCTCGCCGCGGCGGGGCTTCGCCGCCTGGGCGCGCGCTTTGGCTGGGCCGCGCTGGTGGCCGCTTGGCTCTCACTTCTCTTTTGGTATCAAGGGATTACGCCGCGCCAAGACCGCGATTGGGCGCTCGATGTCTCGCGCGGGGTCGTCGCGCGTGTGGCGGGCGAGCGGGTTACGCTCTCGAACCTGCGCGATTTCGACTGGACCTCGCCCGAGGCCGCCACCCCGCGCTGGATCACCCGGCGCTATGACCTCGCCGACCTCGAGAGCACCGACATGATCACCTCGGTCTGGTCGAACCCGCTGATCGCGCATCTCCTCGTCAGCTTCGGTTTCAAGGGCGGCGAACATGTCGTCTTCTCGGTCGAGATCCGCCGCGAGGAAGGCGAGGCGTTCAACGAAATCGGCGGCTTCTTCCGGCAGTTCGAGCTCGTCCTGATCGGCGCGACCGAGCGCGATATCGTCAAGCTGCGCACCAATTTCCGCAAGGAGGAGGTGCGGCTCTACCCCGTCATCCTCTCCCCCGAGGCGCGGCGCGCGCTCTTTCTCGCCTATCTCGACCTCGCCCGGAGGCTCGAGGAAGAACCGCAGTTTTACAACACCTTGACCGCGAATTGCACGACCGTGGTCTATCATCTGGCAAAGCGGCTCTGGCCGGGGTTGCGCCCCGATTGGCGGATCGTGGCCTCGGGCGAGCTGCCGGCCTATCTCGAAAGCCTCGGGATTTTGGGCGGCGAGGGGGCGTTGGCCGCGCGCGAGGCGGCGGCGCTGATCACGCCGCGCGCCCAAAGCGCGGGGGAGGCGGCGGATTTCTCCGCCGCGATCCGGGCGCGCTGAGGCTCAGCCGAGAACGGCTTTCACCACCTCGGCCAGCGGCGTCACCGGGCGCCCGATCAGCTCGGCAAGCTGGGTCGAGCCGGTATCGAGCCAGCCCTCGGCCGCGAAACGGTCGCTGTCGCCCAAAACCTGCGCAAAGCCCTCGGGCAGGCCGACGCCGATCAGCGCCGCGGTGAACTCTTCAGGGGTGAGGTTCTGATAGCTGACCGCGCGGCCCGCCACCGCGCCGATCGTGGCGGCGAGATCCTCCATCGTATAGGCCGGCCCGCCGAGCTCATAGGTGCCGGTCAGCCCCTCGGCGATCACCTTGGCCGCGGCGGCCGCGTAATCGGCGCGCGCGGCGCCCGCGATCCGGCCCGCGCCCGAGGCGCCGATGAACCCGCCGGTGCCCGCGCCCTGCGCGATCGAGCCCGCGTAATTCTCGCTATACCAGCCGTTGCGCAGGAACGCATGGGGCAGGCCGGTCGCCGCGATCAGCCCCTCGGCGGCGCGGTGATCTTGCGCCAGATACATCGGGTTCTCGCTCGCCCGCAGGATCGAGGTATAGGCGATATAGCCGACGTCCGCGGCCCGCGCCGCGGCCACAAGGGCTTGATATTGCTCAACTCGGCGGCCAAATTCATTGCCCGAGATGATCAGCAGCCGGTCGGTCCCCGCAAGCGCGGGGGCGAGCGTCTCGGGGGCGTTGTAATCGCCCTGAACGATGCGCAGCCCGGTGCCGGCGAGATCGGACAGTTTCGCCGGGTCGCGCACCATCGCGGTGATCTGATCGGCGGGCAGGCGCGCGAGAAGCTCTGCCAGAACGAGGCGGCCAAGCTGGCCGCTGGCGCCGGTGACGGTAATCATCAGGGGTCTCCTTGTCTTTATGAGACAAAGCTATTTGACCGGCTAACAAAAAGTAAGTACGCACATCTTTGTTAGTTTTGGAGGCCCCGATGCTCGACGACGATCTCCCCCCCGACCCGATCGGCGCGGCGCTCCTGCGCGGCGATGTGCTGGCCGAGCTCTGCCCCTCGCGGGCGATCTTGCGCCAGACGACGACGCGCTGGGCGGTGCTGTGCCTCGTGGCGCTGCGCCGGGGCGAGATGCGGTTTTCCGAGCTGCGCCGGGGGATCGGCGGGATCAGCGAGCGGATGCTCGCGCGCACGCTGCAAGACCTCGCCGGCCACGGGCTCGTCACCCGCACCTCGCATCCGGTGGTGCCGCCGCATGTCGATTATGCGCTCACACCGCTCGGCCATGACCTCGCCGAGCGGGTCGAGGCGCTGACCCGGTGGATCGAGCTCAATCTCGCGCGTTTCCCGCCCGCCTCGCGCGGCGAGGAGGGCTGAGGCTCAGAACCACTGGCCGGGCTCCATCAGCCCCAGATCCATCAGCTGCTGGCTCGACCAGCTGAACGGCACCGAATTGTGCCAGCGAAAATTCGTCACATCATAGCGCGAGCCGGGGTTGTAGCGCAGCGCCTTCGCCACCCGGAAAGACACGATCGCCGCCGTCAGGTTATGGTGCCACGGGCAGGCGTAGGTGTTGTATTCCTCGATCGAAAAGGTGTGATCGGGGCGCAGCTCGAGCCCCTTTTGCGCCCGGAAGAGCGCAATCCGGTCGATCTTGCGCCGCGCGGCGGGGATATGTTCCTCAAACCGCCAGCGCAGCCCGCCGAAGAAATCGAGCTGGCGCTCCTTCGGATGGCCGTTGTTGGCCGGGTCCGGGCGGGCGAGCGCGTAATAGCCCGCCCGGTCGAGCATCGCATCCTCGAGATCGACCGCATTGGGCCGCGCCTCGAGATCGGCGGCGTAGAGATCGACCACATAGGTCAGCATCGCGTCGCGCCGCTCCTCGGTGTGGAAGGCCAGAAGCTCGCGCACATTGCGGGTCTCGCAAAACGGGAAGAACAGATATTCCGTGTTGAAACAGTAATACATCCAGGTCGCGGGGGGCGTCGCGGCGATGATCGGGTTGAGCGCGGCGGTGAGCGCGCCCGGGGCGAGCATGTTGAACGGGATCAGATGGACCTTTGCCGCCAGATCCTCGGGCAGGGTGAGCCCCTCGGGGCCGAGCGCGAGGAGCGTGCGGAAGCCAGCCAGAAGATGGTGGCGGATCGTGCTTTCCACCTCGACCAGATCCTCGATCAGGATGATCGCGACCGGGCCCTTGGCGAGAGCCTCGGCGCCGTCCTTCAGAAATGCCTCGAGCGATGCGTGTTCCATGCCTGCCTCTTTTCGGCGCAGGATCGGCCAAGGGGCGAAAGAATGCAAGCGGGCAGGGGGCTTGGCGGGCGAAGCTGAGGCGCGGCTCAGCGCTTGCGGGGGCGTTTGACGCCGCCGCGCTGGCCCGGGCGCCCGGCGGTCGAGCGGCCGCGCACCGAGGCCACGGCCTCCTCGGCGGCCTGCGCCACATCCTCCTGCCGCGCCATCGGATCATCGGCCACAGCGAGCTCCACCGCCTCCAGCCGCTTGATCTCATCGCGCATCCGGGCCGCTTCCTCGAACTCGAGGTTCTCGGCGGCCTTGCGCATTTGCAACCTCAGACTGTCGAGATGGGCGCTCAGATTGGCCCCGACTTGCACTTTTTCAACCTTCGCAGTGACGCGCGCCATATCGGTGTCGCCCTGCCACAGACCCGAGAGCACATCGTCGACATTCTTGCGCACGGTCTGCGGCGTGATGCCATGGGCCTCGTTATAGGCCATCTGCTTGGCGCGGCGGCGGTTGGTTTCAGCGAGCGCGCGCTCCATCGAGCCGGTGATCTTGTCGGCATACATGATCACCCGCCCGTCGGCGTTGCGCGCGGCGCGGCCGATGGTCTGGATCAGCGAGGTCTCCGAGCGCAGGAAGCCCTCCTTGTCGGCATCGAGAATCGCGACAAGCCCACATTCGGGGATGTCGAGCCCCTCGCGGAGCAGGTTGATCCCGATCAGCACGTCAAACGCCCCGAGCCGCAGATCGCGCAGGATCTCGATGCGCTCGATCGTGTCGATGTCGGAATGCATGTAGCGCACGCGGATGCCCTGTTCATGCAGATATTCGGTCAGATCCTCGGCCATGCGCTTGGTCAGCGTGGTGCACAAGACCCGCAGCCCGCGCGCCGCCACCTTGCGGATCTCGTCGAGCAGATCGTCGACCTGGGTCTCGACGGGCCGGATCTCGACCTCGGGGTCGAGCAGGCCGGTGGGGCGGATCACCTGTTCGGTGAAGACGCCGCCCGCCTGCTCCATCTCCCAGGCCGCCGGGGTGGCCGAGACGAAGACCGATTGCGGGCGCATCGCGTCCCATTCCTCGAATTTGAGCGGGCGGTTATCCATGCAGCTGGGCAGCCGGAAGCCATGTTCCGCGAGCGTGAATTTCCGCCGGTAGTCGCCGCGATACATGCCGCCGATCTGCGGCACGGTGACGTGGGATTCGTCCGCGAAAACAATGGCATGATCGGGGATGAACTCGAAGAGCGTGGGCGGCGGCTCACCGGGCGCGCGCCCGGTCAGATAGCGCGAATAATTCTCGATCCCGTTGCACACGCCGGTCGCCTCGAGCATCTCGAGGTCGAAATTCGTGCGCTGCTCGAGCCGCTGCGCCTCGAGCAGCTTGCCCTCGGCGTTGAACAGCTTGAGCTGCTGGGCGAGCTCCACGCGGATCTGCTTGATCGCCTGTTGCAGGGTCGGGCGCGGGGTGACGTAGTGGCTGTTCGCATAGATCCGGATCTGCTCGAACGTATCGGTCTTCGCGCCGGTCAGCGGGTCGAATTCGGTAATCCCTTCAAGCTCTTCGCCGAAGAAGCTGAAGCGCCAGGCGCGGTCTTCGAGGTGGGCGGGCCAAAGGTCGACCGTATCGCCCTTGACGCGGAAGCTGCCGCGCTGGAAGGCGGCGTCGAGGCGTTTGTATTGCTGCGCGACGAGGTCGGAGAGGAACTTGCGCTGCTCGTAGAGCCCGCCGACCGTCATGTCCTGGGTCATCGCCGAATAGGTCTCGACCGAGCCGATACCGTAGATGCAGCTCACCGAGGCCACGATGATCACATCGTCGCGTTCCAGAAGCGCCCGGGTGGCCGAGTGGCGCATCCGGTCGATCTGTTCGTTGATCATCGATTCCTTCTCGATATAGGTATCGGTGCGCGCGACATAGGCCTCGGGCTGGTAGTAATCGTAGTAGCTGACGAAATACTCGACCGCGTTGTCGGGGAAGAAGCCCTTGAATTCGCCGTATAATTGCGCCGCGAGCGTCTTGTTGGGCGCGAGGATGATCGCCGGGCGCTGGGTCTCTTCGATCACCTTGGCCATGGTGAAGGTCTTGCCGGTGCCGGTCGCGCCGAGCAGCACCTGATTCCTCTCCCCCCCCAGAACCGCCGCGGAAATCTCCGCAATCGCCGTCGGCTGGTCGCCCGCGGGGGCAAACTCGCTCTTCATCACGAAGCGTTTGCCGCCCTCGAGCTTGGGGCGGGTCAGAACGTCGGGCCGTTCCGTGGGCAGATTGGTGTTGTTATGCGGCATCGCGCGCGACCTCCGGGCCCCCTAGACTTGATCTGTTTTCGTTCTCTTTCAAGGGGTTGTTGTATCTGTTAAGAAAAGATGAAGAGTTCGCGCCAATTTTATAAATCAAAACAGAGCGTTATTTGATTTTTTCTCTTGCTTTTTCGGGCGAATGTTCGCATATTGTTCATGCAAGCAGCAATCAGGTTGCCGGCCGGAGCACCACCCCACCCCTCGCTCCCCAAGCCCGGCCGGCAACCAACCTCCCCCCTTTGAGCGCTCCCGCCCCGCCGGGGCCGGAAATCCCGCCCGCTCCGAGGCGTTTGGCCGCGCTAGGGTCTTGCGCTTTTGCCCCGATTGTCTAAGAAAGACCCAACATCCGAGGAGGTTCCCATGCGCGCGCGTATCTATCAGCCGGCCCGCAACGCCATGCAATCCGGCCAGGCCAAGACGAAGATCTGGTATCTGGATTTCGCCCCCGCCTCGGCGCGTGAGATCGACCCGCTGATGGGCTGGACGAGCTCGGACGATACCCAAAGCCAGGTCCGCCTGAAATTCGAGAGCCGCGAGGCCGCCGAGGCCTATGCCAAGGAGCACGGCATCGACTATACCGTGACCGAGGGCCACAAGCGCGCCGCCAATATCCGCCCGCGCGGCTATGGCGAGAACTTCGCCTCCGACCGGCGCGCGAACTGGACGCATTGATCGGGCGTGACCCGGTTCGTTGGAAAGGGCGCCTTCGGGCGCCTTTTTGTTTTCTGCCAAGGGTTTGGCGCCACGCGCGGCGCTGCCGCCATCACGCTTGCGTGAGCGCTGTAACGATCTCCCCCGCGCGTGCGAATTGCTTTGTGAAGGGCCGCTGGAGCCTTTCCACAATCCAAGGGAGACCGGATATGACTGCCACCAAGACCCGCGCGCTCGGCGCCTCGCTTCTGTGCGCCCTCGCCGCGATGGCCTCCGCGCCCGCGCAGGCCGCCGATATGGAGAAATGCTACGGCGTCGCGCTCGCGGGCCAGAATGATTGCGCCGCGGGCCCCGGCACCACCTGCGCGGGCACCTCGAAGGTCGATTATCAGGGCAATGCCTGGAAGCTCGTGCCGGCGGGCACCTGCACCGAGATCGAGCTGCCCGCGGGCGCCGATGGCATGGCGCGCCATGGGGCGCTGAGCGCGCTTGATCGCGACATGGCCTCCTGAGGCGCCCGCCCGCGCGCCCCGCGCGCGGGCTCTTTTCTCTAAACCTGCCGCGCGCTCGCGCGCGGGCTCTTCTCACCGAACCTGCCGCGCGCTCGCGCGCGGGCCCCCGCCGGCCCGCGCCGGCTCTCACCCCGGAGGCCGCCATGCCCCCTCTTGCCAAGCCGACCCTGCCGCCCGCCGTCGGGCTGGGTTTCAAGCCCGAGCATTTCGCCGCCATCCGCGCCGACCGGCGCCGGGTCGCGTTTTTCGAGGTCCATGCCGAGAACTACCTCGGCGCGGGCGGTCTGCCCCATGCCCAGCTCACCGCGCTGCGCGCCGATTACGCGCTCTCCTTCCATGGCGTCGGGCTCTCGATCGGCGGCGCCGAGCCGCTCGACCGCGCCCATCTCGCCCGGCTGCGCGCGCTGTGTGACCGCTACGCCCCCGCGAGCTTTTCCGAGCATCTCGCCTGGTCGAGCCACGGCGGCGCCTATCTCAACGACCTGCTGCCGCTGCCCTATACCGAGGCGACGCTCGCCACCGTCTGCGCCCATGTCGAGACCCTCCAGGAGGCGCTCGGCCGCCAGATTCTCCTTGAAAATCCATCGACTTACCTCCTCTTCGAGCAATCCGACATCCCCGAGGCCGAGTTCTTGCGCCAGATCGCGCGGCGCACCGGCTGCGGGCTGCTGCTCGATGTGAACAACCTCTACGTCTCCGCCATCAACCACCGCGCCGACCCTTGGGCGATGCTCGCCGATTTCCCGCTCGCGGCGGTGGGCGAGATCCATCTGGGCGGCCATGATCAGCACGATCTGCCCGAAGGCCCGCTGCTGATCGATGCCCATGGCGCGCCGGTCGCCGATCCGGTCTGGGCGCTTTACGCCGAGGCGGTGGCGCGGATCGGCGCCTGCGCGACGCTGATCGAATGGGGCAATGATCTGCCGGATTGGGCGGTTCTCGCCGCGGAGGCGGGGCGCGCGGCGGCGATTCTGGCGGGGGAGGGGCGGCGCCATGCGCGGGCATCGTGAGACCCTTGCGGCCTTTGGCGGCGCGCTCGCGCCGGGGGCGGGCGCGCCGCCGGCGGGGCTGCGCGCGCCCACGACCGAGGGGCTCGCGCGCCGCTTCGCCGTCTATCGCAACACCGCCGCCGTCACCCGCGCCCGCGCCCTCGCGCAGCGTTTCGCGGTGATCGAGCGGCTCCTCGGTGCGGAGTTCTTCGCCGCGCTCGCCGCCGAATTCATCGCCCGGCACCCGCCGCAAAGCCCGGTCCTGCACGAATGGGGTGCGGAATTCCCGATGTTTCTCAAACACTTCCTGCCGCTCGCCGGGTATCCCTACCTCGCCGATGTCGCCCGCATCGACTGGGCGCGCGGCGAGGCCTTCCACGCGCCCGATGCCGCCGCGCTCGCGCCGGCGCGCCTTGCCGGCGCCGATCCCGAGACCCTGCGCCTCGGGCTCCATCCCGCGCTGCGGTGGCTGGCGCTTGACACCCCCGCGGTGGCGATCTGGGCGCAAAACCAGCCCGGCGCCGCCCCCGCGGCGCTGCCCCCGGGCGGGCAGATCGCGCTGATCTGGCGGCGGGCGGATTTCTCGGTGCCGGTGCGCGCGATCACGGCGGGCGAGGCGGGCTTCCTTGCGGCGCTGGCCGCGGGGGCGCCGCTTGCCGCGGCTGCCGCCCGGGCGCTGCCCACCGATCCCACCGCGCTGCTCCTCGAGCTCCACCTCGGCGGCGCGCTCATCGAAAGCCAACCGCCATGCTGACCCTCCTTGCCCGTTTCAACGCCCGCGCCGAGCGGCTGCCGCGCAACGCGGTGCTGCTCGCGCTGCGGATCTTCCCCGCGCTCGTCTTTCTGGCCTCGGGGCGGACCAAGGTCGAGGGCTTCACGATCAAGCCAAGCACTTGGTATCTCTTCGAAAATGACTATGCGCTGCCGCTCGTGCCGGCGCCGGTGGCGGCGGTGCTCGCCACTGGCGCGGAACATCTGCTGCCGGCGCTGATGATCCTCGGGCTGGCGAGCCGCCTCGCCGCGCTCGGGCTGATCGGCATGACCGCGGTGATCGAGATCTTCGTCTACCCCGAGGCCTGGATCACCCATGGGCTGTGGGCCGCGGCGCTGCTCGCCGGGGTTGCCTTCGGGCCCGGCGGCTGGTCGCTCGACCGCCTGCTCGGGCTCGAGCGGGCGCGATGAGGCTGGCGGTCGCGCCCGAGGCTGGACCGGCGCCCCGGCGCGGCGCTAAGCTCGCGCCGGTGGCGGCAGCGGCCGCCGCAGCGGGGCAGGGGGCGGCGACGATGGCGCAAGACGGCTGGGAGGCGCTTTTGATCCGCGCCAATCGCGGCGACGGCGCGGCCTTCGCGCAATTTCTGCGCGAGGTGAGCCCGGTGATCCGCACGATCTTGCGCGCGCGCGGCGCCGGCCTGCCGCCCGATCAGCATGAAGATGTGCTCCAGGAGGTGCTGCTCGCGCTGCATCTCAAGCGCCACAGCTGGCAGCCCGGCGCGCCGGTGCGCCCCTGGGTCCATGCGATCGCGCGCTACAAACTTATCGATGCCTGCCGGCGGCGGGGCGCAGCGATCCATGTGCCGATCGAGCCCTTCGCCGAGAGCCTCGAGGAAACCCGCCTCGCGCCGCCCCTCGCCGGGCGCGATGCCGAGCGGCTGTTGGCCCAGATCGACCCGCGCGCGGCCGCGCTTGTGCGCGCGGTCACCCTCGAGGGCGAAAGCGCCGAGGCCGCGGGCGCCGGGCTGGGGCTGAGCGCAGGCGCGGCGCGGGTCGCGCTGCACCGCGCGCTGCGCCGGCTTGGCGAGATTGTGGAAAGGAAAAAACGTGACCAGTCAGCAAGATACGGAGGCGCTGATCGCCGCGCTCGGGCGGGCGCCGGCGCCGGAGCCGCTGCGGCGGGGGGGGGCTCTTGGGCCTCATCGCGGCGGCGCTCGCGCTCGGGATGGGGGCGGTGTTGGGCGTGCTCGGGCTGCGGCTTGATCTGGGCGCGGCGCTCGCAGTGCCGCTCACCGCGGCGAAAACCCTGCTGCCGCTTGGCCTCGCGGCCCTCGCGCTGCCGCTCTTGCGGCGCTCCACCCGGCCCGAGGGGCGCGCGCCGCTCTGGCCTTTCCTCGCGCCCGCGGCGCTCGCGGCGGCGCTCTTTGGCGCCCGCGCGCTTGCGCTGGCGCCCGCCGCGCGGCCGGTTGAGCTGATGGGCGGCACGGCGGCGGCCTGTCTCCTTTCGATCACGTTGATTTCGGCGGGCCCGCTCGGCGCGGGGCTCTGGGCGCTCCGGCGCGGCGCGAGCACCCGCCCCGCGCGCACCGGCGCGCTGCTCGGCCTTGCGGTCGGCGCGCTCGCGACGGTGGGCTACAGCCTCCATTGCACCGAGGATTCGCCGATGTTCTACGTCACCTGTTATGGGCTCGCGATCGCGCTCATGACGGCGCTCGGCGCGCTCGGCGCGCTCGCGGGGGTGCGGCTTCTGCGCTGGTGAGCGCAGCGGGAGGGGCGAAATATCCGCCGATGCCAAGGCCTTGAGCGGCTTTGATGCAACGCCCCGCCGCCCTGTTGCGGCCCCGCGCGCGCCGCGGTTGACAAGCCCCGCCCTGCGGTCGGATGCATGATGCTGGCCCGCGCCGACGCCGACAGGAAAGACGATTTGATGAACGAATTTGTCCCCGTGCCCGACCTTCTCGTGACCCATTCCGGCAGTTTCCACGCCGACGAGCTCTTTTCGACCGTGGTGCTGCGCCGGCTCTACCCGGGCGCGCGCCTCTTGCGCAGCCGCGACCCCGCCGAGATCACCCCCGCGTCCGACCGCATCATCTATGACGTCGGCCGCGACTATCGCCCCGAGGCGGCGATTTTCGACCACCACCAGCGCCCCGCGCCGCTGCGCCCCGATGGCCGGCCCTACAGCTCCTTCGGGCTGATCTGGCGCCACTTCGGCGCGGCCTATCTCGCCGCGCTGGGCGTGCCCGAGGCTGACATCGCGGCGGTGCAGGAGGCGGTCGACGCGAGCTTCGTCCTGCCGATCGACCTGATGGACAATGGTGCGCTCAGCCCCTCGGCCTCGGGGCCGCTTCTGAGCGAGCTGATGCTGCCGGTGCTGCTCGAATCGCTGCGCCCGCCCTTTGATGCCGATGGCCCGGTGGCGGAGGACGCCTGTTTCGTCACCGCGATGGAGGTCGCGCGGATGCTCCTTGAGGCGCAGGTTGCGCGCGGGGCGGAGAAGCGCCGCGCCGAGACCGCGGTGCGCGCCGCGATCGCCGCGACCGGGGCGGGGCGGGTGCTCGAACTGCCGCGCGGCATGCCCTACCACGGCGTTCTGACCCGCTCGGGCGCCGATCACATCCTCTTCGTCATCAACCCGCGCGAGAAGGATTGGAGCCTGCGCGGCATCTCGCTCGTGGAGGACGGTTTCGAGCTGCGCGCCGATCTGCCCGCCGCCTGGGCGGGGCTGATTGATGCCGATCTCGAGGCGGCCTGCGGTGTTGCGGGCGCGAAATTCTGCCATAACGGCCGCTTCATCGCGGTCGCGGCGAGCCGCGAGGCGATTTACCGGATGGCCGAGCTCGCGGTGGCCGAGGCGGAGGCGCGCGGCCTCTGACGCGCCCCGCTCAGCGCGCCGCGAAACTCTCGCGCAGATACTGGCCGACCCCGCCCGGCGGCGGCGCGCTCAGCTCATAGCCGATCTCGGCGCGAAAGCGCTCGCCCGGGCGCAAGATCACCCCCGGCGCGCCCCAACCGGGCGGCATGTTGACCGCGTTCGGCCAGGCCTGCGCCTCAAGACAGATCCCGTCCTGCGGCTGGTAGAGGTAGCCGCCCTTGCCCGCCACCGCGCCCAGATGTTGCGCGGTATAGACCTGCACCGAGGGCTGGTCGGTCACCATCCGGATCACCCGCCCCGAGACCGGATCGGCCAGCCGCGCCCAGCCGCCGTCGAGCACGAAGGCATGATCAAAGCCCGCAAGCCCCGCGGCCTGAGCCGCCTCGCCCAGCCGCCGCGGCGAGCGGAAATCGAACCCCGTGCCGATCACCGGCGCCGGCGCCTGCGGGATCAGCGCCGCATCGACCGGCAGATAGCGCGCCGCCGGCAGCGTCAGCCGCGCCTCGTGCACCGCCTGCGGCCGGCTGGCCAGCGCCCGCGCCCCCGCCGGCGCGAAATAGCTGTGATGGGTCAGCGCGACCGGGCAGGGCGCATCGACCTGCGCCTCGAGCGTGATCGCAAGCCGCGCGCCGCCCTCGATCGGCGCGAGCGCATAGCGCACCCGCGCCGCGAGCGCGCCCGGAAACCCCTGATCGCCCGCCGGGCTCTCGAGCGTGAGGCTCACCGCCTCCGCCGAGACCTCCGCCACCTGCCACAGCCGCCGGTCAAACCCCTCGGGCCCGCCATGGAGCGTGGTCTCGCCCTCGTTTTGCGCGAGGCGCACCTCGGCGCCGTCGAGCACGAACCGCCCGCCCGCGATCCGGTTCGCGACCCGCCCGATCGTCGCGCCGAAGTAATTGCGCGCGCCCAGATAGCCCGCGAGGCTGTCATGGCCGAGCACGATATCATCCAAAACGCCCGTGCAATCGGGCGCCCAGAGCTCTTGCAAGCAGGCGCCATAGCTGATCACCCGCGCGGCCACGCCGCCCGCCGCGATCGTCACCCGCTCGACCGGCGCGCCACAGGGCAGCGCGCCGAAGTCTTCCCGGCCGGGGAGGGGCAGGGTCTCAGACAAAGCGGTTCCAGAGGTTTTCAAGCCGCTCCTGCCGGCCCGAGCGCGGCTCGGGGTTGATCCCCTCGGCCCGCACCCGCGCCTCGATCGTGGCGAGATCGGAGTGCAGCATCGCCCGGTTTTCGGGGCGGTCCCAGCCCGCATAACGCGCCGCCCGCGCCGCCTCGAGCCCGCCGTTCTCCAAAAGCGCCGCCGCCGCCTTGAGCGCGCGCGCGCACACATCCATCGCGCCGACATGGGCGAGGATCAGATCCTCCGGCTCGAGCGATTGACGGCGGATCTTGGCGTCGAAATTGGTGCCGCCGGTGGTGAATCCGCCCGCGCGCAACACCTCGTAATAGGCCCGCGCCATCTCCGGAACCGAATCCGGGAACTGGTCGGTATCCCAGCCCGATTGGTAATCGTTGCGGTTCATGTCGATCGAGCCGAAGATCCCGAGGCTCGCGGCGAGCGCCAGCTCATGCTCGAAACTATGCCCCGCCAGGATCGCATGACCCTGCTCGATATTGACCTTCACCTCGTTTTCGAGCCCAAACCGCTTGAGGAAGCCGTAAACCGTCGCCACATCGTAATCATATTGATGTTTCGAGGGCTCCTGGGGCTTCGGCTCGATCAGGATCGCGCCCTGGAAGCCGATCTTGTGCTTGTAATCGACCACCATCGAGAGGAACCGCCCGGCCTGCTCGGCCTCGCGGGTGAGATCGGTGTTCAACAGCGTCTCATAGCCCTCGCGCCCGCCCCAAAGCACATAGTTCTGCCCGCCGAGCCGATGGGTGGCGTCCATGCAGGTCTTCACCGTCGCCGCCGACCAGGCAAAGACCTCCGGGTCGGGGTTGGTGGCCGCCCCGGCCATGAAGCGGCGGTGCGAGAAGAGGTTCGCCGTGCCCCACAGGAGCTTGGTCTTCGAGCCCTCCATCTTGGCCGCGAGATAGTCGGTGATTTCCTCGAGATTGCGGGTGTTTTCCGCGAAATCGGCGCCCTCGGGGCGCACATCGGCGTCGTGGAAACAGAAGAACGGCGCCTGCAGGATGTCGAACATCTCGAAAGCCACATCGGCCTTCAGCTTGGCCAGAGCCATGGTATCGCCAAACCAGGGGCGCTCAAACGTTTGCCCGCCGAACGGGTCGCCGCCCGGCCAGGCGAAGCTGTGCCAATAGGCGACCGCAAAGCGCAGATGGTCCTCCATCCGCTTGCCGGCCACCACCTCATCGGGGTTGTAATGGCGGAAGGCGAAGTCGGTGTCGCTCGTCGGCCCCTCATAGCGAATTTGCGGGATGCCTTTGAAAAACTCTGTCATGTCAGGTCCTTGAGTGCAGCTTGGGCGGCGCGGTAGCGCGCGTGCCCGGCGTCGAAAGCGTCAGTGAGCGCCGCGACCGGGTCGATCGTGGCGGCGATGGCGGGGGGGGCGGCGAGCTCGGCGCCGCCGCCGGTCGCGGCCATCTGGCCGAGCCGCGCCGCGCCGTAAGCGCCGCCGAAATCGCCCGCGACGGGCAGGTGAACCGGCGTGCCGAGCGCGGTCGCGATCATCTCGCACCAGAGCCGTGAGCGGGTGCCGCCGCCGACCCCGATCAGATGGCTGATCTCGGTGCCGGTCGCGGCGAGCGCGTCGCGGCAATCGCGGATCGCGAAGGTCACCCCCTCGAGCACCGCGCGCGTGGCCGCGGCGCGGTCGGTCGCATGGTCGAGCCCGATGAAGGCGCCGCGGATCGCGGCGTCGTTGAGCGGCGTGCGCTCGCCGCCCAAATAGGGCAGGAACCGCGTCTTGCCGGGCGCGGTGAGCGCGCCAAGGCCCTCGGTGAGCGCCGCGGGCTCGCGCCCCGCGAGGCGCGCAAACCAGTTGAGCGCATCGGTCGCGGCAAGGATCACCCCCATCTGATGCCAGGTGCCCGGCAGCGCGTGGCAAAAGGTATGGACCGCAGTGGCCGGGTCCGGCCGATAGCCGTCGTTTGCGGCAAAGAGCACGCCGGAGGTGCCGAGCGAGACAAAGGCCTGCCCCGCGCGCACCACGCCCGTGCCGACCCCCGAGGCCGCGTTGTCGCCGCCGCCCCCCGCCACCGGCACCCGCGGGCAGCCGAAGCGCTCGGCGATCTCGGGGCGCAGCCGCCCGGAGACCTCGGAGCCCTCGACAAGCCGCGGCATCTGCTCGATGCGCATCCCGCTCGCCGCGAGAAGCGCCTCCGACCAGACCCGCGCGCCGGTATCGAGCCAGCTCGTGCCCGCCGCATCCGACATCTCGGCGACATGCTCGCCGGTCAGCCACAGCCGCAGATAATCCTTCGGCAACAACACCTTGGCCACGCGCTTGAAGATCTCGGGCTCGTGGCGCGCGACCCAGGAGAGCTTCGGCGCGGTAAAGCCGGGGAAGACGATATTGCCCGAAACCGCGCGAAACTGCGGATCGGCGTCCATCGAGGCGGCCTCGGCCGCCGCGCGGGTATCGTTCCACAAGATACAGGGCCGCAGAACATTATCCGCGCCATCGAGCAGCACCGAGCCATGCATCTGCCCGGAAAGCCCGATACCCTTGAGCGCGCCGAGGCCCGGCCCCGCGGCCAATTCGCCCAGCACCGCCTCCGCCGCGACGAGCCAATCGGCGGGCGATTGCTCCGACCAGCCGTCCGCCGGCCGCGCCACGCTCAAAGGCGCCGAGGCCTCGGCCAGCACGCGCTGATCCTCGTCGATCAGCACGCCCTTGAGCCCCGATGTCCCCAGATCGAGCCCGAGATACATCAACGCCCCCCGTCGGGCTTCTTGCCCAGAATGATCATGCCGAGGATATCCTCGTCGGTGACCTCATCGACATTGACCGTGCCGACGAGCTGGCCGTTCTTCATCACCGAGGCCCGGTCGCAGAGCTTCATGACGTTGTGGATGTCATGCTCGATGAGGAAGATCCCGAGGCCCTGCGCCTTGAGCTCCTCGATCAGCTCGGCCACCATCTGCGTCTCATGCGGGCCGAGCGCGGCCGTCGGCTCATCCATGATCAGGATGCGCGCGTTGAAATAGACCGCCCGCGCGATCGCCACCGATTGCCGCTGGCCGCCCGAAAGCGCCTTCACCGGCTCCTTGAACTTGCGGAAATTCGGGTTCAGCCGGCCCATGATCTTGCGGGTCTCGGCCTCCATCTGCGCGTCGTCGACAAAGCCCATCGGCGTCACGAGCTCGCGCCCGAGGAAGAGGTTCGAGGCCGCATCGAGGTTATCGGCCAGAGCCAGCGTCTGATAGATCGTCTCGATATTATACTTGCGCGCATCGCGCGGGTTGCGGATCTCGGCCTTCTCGCCGTTGATGAAAATCTCGCCCGCGTCCATCTGATAGGCGCCCGAGAGACATTTGATCAGCGTCGATTTGCCCGCGCCGTTGTGGCCCAGAAGCCCCACGACCTCGCCCGGGTAGAGGTCGACGGTGACATGATCGACCGCCTTGATGCCGCCGAATGCGATCGAGATGTCGCGCAGCTCGACCAGAGGAGTGCCCCGTTCGCTCATTCTTTCGCCCCCGTGCGTTTGCGATATTGGATGTCGATCCACACGGCGAGCACCAGCACGCCGCCGACGATGATGTTCTGGAAGGGCGCGTCGACGCCGACCATCGCCATCCCCGATTGCAGCGATTGCATGATGATCGCGCCAAGGACCGCGCCGTAGATCGTGCCGACGCCGCCCGCGAGCGCCGTGCCGCCGATCACCGCCGCCGCGATCACCCGCAGCTCGTCGAGCGTGCCGATGTCATTGGCGTGGTTGGCCAGCCGCGCCTGCGCCACCATCGCCGAGAGCGCGCAGAGCACCCCCATCAGCGTGAAGATCTTGACGGTCAGCATCCGCGTGTTGATGCCGGAAAGCTCGGCCGCATCGGGGTTGCCGCCGGCGGCGAAGATATAGCGCCCAAAGCGCGTGCGCCGCGCCACCAGCGTCATCACCACCGCGATCGCGATCAGGATCAGGACCGAGATCGGCAGGCCGTAATAGGCCACGAACCCCTCGGGCACCGCCTCGCCGCGCGCCTCGAACATCCGTTTGACCCGGCCGATCGGCACTTCATAGCTGTTCAGCACCGCGATGAAGCCAAGGATCGCCGCGACCGCCGTCGCCATCAAGGCGCCTTCCGCCCAGAGCGGTTTGACCGGGAATTCATGCGCGATCTTGGCCGCCCGCGCCCGCCAGATCGCGAGCACCGCCGCCCCCGAGAGCACCACGCCGATCGCCCAGGAGAGCAGATCGCCCAGCGTCCCCTCGACCCCGCCCAAGAGCATGAAATTGTGGTCAAGCGGCCCGAGCGTCTGCCCGTCGGTCAGATACCAGCCGACATTGCGCCAGATCAAAAGCCCGCCCAGCGTCACGATGAAGGCCGGAATCCGTTGATATCCCACCAGAAAGCCGTTGAGCGCCCCGATCGCCGCGCCGGTGAGCAGCCCCGCGACGATGGTCAGCGGCATGATCAGCGGATGGCCGAGCCCGAAGAGCTGCGGCAGGAGCTGCACCTGCATCACCCCCATCACCGAGGAGCACAGCGCCAGCACCGCGCCCACCGAGAGGTCGATATGGCGGGTGACGATCACGAAGACCATCCCCGTCGCCATGATCGCGACCGAGACGGTCTGGATCGACAGGTTGAAAATGTTGCGCGGCGTCAGGAAACGGCCGTCGGTGATCAGATCGAAGACGAGGCAGATCGCGACGAAAGCGCCGATCATCCCCAAAAGCCGGGTGTCGATCTCCAGCGTCTTGAGGAGCGAGCGCTTGCCGGGCGCGGGGGGCGGGGCCGGGGTGTTCATGGGCCTATCCAAGTGAGGGGGGGGCGCCGCGAGGGCGGCAGGGAAGGGGGGCGGACCTCGGCCCGCCCCGGTTCATGTCAGATCAGTTGCACGGCGCCGGGCCGCCCGAGACGCCCTGGCAGAGCTCGGCCTGGCTGATCCAGCCCGCATCGACCACGACAGCGAGGTTGTCCTTGGTGATCGGCACCGGCGCGAGGAATTTCGCGGTCATCTTGGTGCCCGCGGGCGAGGTCCATTCGGTCGCGCCCTCGACGGCGTTCATCGCGGTGCCGCCGGCCAGCGCCAGCGCGATCTCGGCCGCGTTCTTGCCCAGATCGCGCGAGTCCTTCCAGACCGAAACCGTCTGGGTGCCCTTGGCCACGCGGTTGAGCGCGGCGAAATCGGCATCCTGCCCCGAGACCGGCACCACCATCCCCTGCGCCGCCAGCGCCGCCACCGCGCCGCCCGCGGTGCCGTCGTTCGAGGCCACCACCGCATCGACCTTGTTGTCGTTGGCGGTCAGGATCTGCTCCATGTTGCGCTGCGCGTTCGCCGGCAGCCAGCTATCGGTATAGGCCTCGCCGACGATGGTGATATCGCCCGCGTCGATCGCCGGTTGCAGCACCTCCTGTTGGCCTCCGCGCAGGAAATCGGCGTTCGGGTCGGTGGGCGAGCCCTTGATCATCACATAATTGCCCTTCGGCGCGGCGGCCAGAACGGCGCGGGCCTGCATCCGGCCGACCTCGACGTTGTCGAAGGTGAGATAGAAGGCGCGCGGGTCTTCGATCAGCCGGTCATAGGCGATCACCGGGATCCCCTCGTCGGCGGCGGCCTGCACCGCCGGGCCGATCGCGGCGGTGTCTTGCGCCAGAACGATCAGCGCGTCGACGCCCTGCGCCATCAGCGATTCGATATCCGAGAGCTGCTTGGCCGAGGACGATTGCGCATCGGCCGAGACATATTTCGCGCCGGCCGCCTCGAGCGCGCCCTTGATCGCGGCCTCATCGGTTTTCCAGCGTTCTTCCTGGAAGTTCGACCAGGACACGCCGACGGTCATTTCCGCGAAAGCCGAGGTGGCGAGCCCCGCCGTCAGCGCGACGCTGGCCAAAAGAATCTTGTGCATCAGGTTCCTCCCGTTGATGACCCCGCCTCACGCGGAGCTGCCCGGCGCGCGGCCGAGTTGCAGCGAAGATGCCTTCAATATTTTCGGCTGTCAAAATAAAATTGCGAAGACATCTTCCCGCTACGGCAATATAATGGGCAAATACGCTGCCGCGCGGCGAGATTTTCACGCTATCCATGCTGCAACTGCATGGTTTAATTTGGTGGGTGAAGAAATGTTCGAGATCGAGACCGTCGCTCGCAGCCGCGAGCCGCAGCCCGGCTGCGGCCCCTTGACCGAGCCGCCGGGCTTTGGCGCCCGCCCCCTCCGCCAACAGATTTTCGAGCGAATCCGCGCCCTTGGCCAAGCCTCGCGGGTGCAGCTCACCAAGGATCTGGGGATCTCGCCCGCCTCCGTGACCACCGCCACCTCCGAGCTGATCGAGGCGGGCGTGCTCGAGGAGGTCACCGCGCCGCCCGCCGCCGAGACCACCCGCGGCCGCCCGGCGGTGGCGCTGCGGGTGCGCCCGGGGCGCCGCCATGTCCTCGGCATCAAGCTCTCGGACCGCAAACACACCGGCGTGATCGTCGATTTCGCCGGCAATGTCGTGGCCAGCGAGGCGATCGAGCGGGTCGAGGGGGCGCTCGCGCTCGATGCGATTCTCGACGCGGCGGAGCAGCTCGTCACCACCCTTTGCGCCCGTGCGGGGCTCGCGCGCGCGGAGGTCGGCGCGCTCGGGCTCGGGGTGCCGGGCTTTGTCGATGCCGAGCTTGGCGTGGTCCATTGGTCGCCGATCCTCGAGACCCGCCACGTTCCCTTGGGCGCGGCGCTCACCGCCCGGCTCGGGCTCAAGGTGCTCGTCGACAACGACGCCAATCTCGTCACCCTGGCCGAGCTGTGGTTCGGCGTCGGGCGCGAGCTTTCCGATTTCGCGGTGGTCACCATCGAGCACGGGCTCGGCATGGGCTATGTCATCAACCACCGTCTCTACCGCGGCGCGCGCGGCATGGGGATGGAGCTTGGCCACTCGAAGGTGCAGCTCGACGGGGCGCTGTGCCGCTGCGGCCAGCGCGGCTGCCTCGAGGCCTATGTCGCCGATTACGCGCTCGTGCGCGAGGCGCGCACCGCGTTGAACCTGACCAACCGCGAGACCCGCACCGTGCCGATCCTGCTCGAGAGCCTCTTTGACCATGCCAAGGCCGGCAATGGCGCGGCGCGCTCGATCTTTCGCCGCGCGGGGCGTTATCTCGCGCTCGGGCTCTCCAATGTCATGAACCTCTTCGACCCGCAGCTGATCATCATCTCGGGCGAGCGGATGCGCTATGATTACCTCTACGCCAAGGAGACGCTGACCGAGATGGGCGAGATGATGCTCGACACCGGCCGCCCGCCGCCGCGGATCGAGATCCATGCCTGGGGCGATCTGCTCTGGGCCCATGGCGCGGCGGCGCTGGCGCTCGATCATCTGACCGAGGAAACCGTGGGCGCGGCGCGCGAGGTGGCGCCGTGAGGGCGGCGGTTTGCGCGCTGCTCCTCGCCGGGGCCGCGGGGGCGGGGCCGGCGGCGGCGGGGCCCGCCTTTCTGGCCGAGCCCGGCGCGCTGCCGGCGCCCCATGAATATACCGGCGGCTGGGAGCATTTCGTCGGCGGCGGGGTGGCGGTCTTCGATTGCGACGGCGATGCGCGCCCCGATCTTTTCGCCGCGGGCGGCGAGAGCCCGGCCGCGCTTTACCGCAACCGCTCGGCGCCCGGCGGCGCGCTGGCCTTCGACCCGGTGCCGCTTGCGGGCGATCTGACCGGCGTCACCGGCGCCTATCCGCTCGATCTCGACAGCGACGGGGTGATGGATCTCGCGGTGCTGCGGGTGGGCCCGAACCGGCTCCTGCGGGGCTTGGGCGATTGCGCCTTCGAGGAGGCGACGGCGGCGCTCGGCCTCGACCCGGGCGCGGCCTGGACCACCGCCTTCACCGCCACCTGGGAGCCCGGCGCGCCGCTGCCCACGCTGTTCTTCGGCAATTACGTCGACCGCACGAACCCCGACGGCCCCTTCGAGGCCTGCGACGCGAACCTGCTCTTTCGCGGCACCGCGCCCCGCTACGCCGCCCCCGAACGCGTCGAGCCCGGCTGGTGCACGCTCTCGGCGCTCTTTTCCGATTGGGCGCGCCAGGGCCGCCCCGAGCTGCGCCTCTCCAATGACCGGCAATATTACGTTCGCGGCGGCCATGAGCAGATGTTCACCCTCACGCCGCTCGCCGAGCGCGCCGATTGGCCGAAGGTCTCGCTCTGGGGGATGGGGATCGCGAGCCGCGACATCACCGGCGACGGCCTGCCCGAGGTGATGATGACCTCGATGGGCGATCAGCTTCTCCAGATCAACACCGGCACCGGCTTCACCGCCGCGCCCTATGCGCAGGGCACCTATGCCCAGCGGCCCTATCTGGGCGATGATGGCCGCCCCTCGACCGGCTGGACCCCGGTCTTTGGCGATGTCGACAACGATGGGCGCGATGATCTCTTCATCGCCAAGGGCAATGTCGATCAGATGCCCTCGAATGCCTCGCATGACCCTGACAACCTCTTGATGCAGGGGGCGGATGGCCGCTTCACCGAGGCCGGGGCGGCGGCGGGCGTCGCCTCGACCGCGCGCGGGCGCGGCGCGGCGCTTGTCGATCTCAACGCCGATGGGCTTCTCGATCTCGTCGTCTCGAACCGCCGCGCGCCTTTGATGCTCTCGCGCAATGTCACCGAAGGCGCCGGCCATTGGCTCGAGATCGTGCCGCGCCAGAGCGGGGTGAACCCCGATGCGGTGGGCGCCTGGGTCGAGATCCGCGCGGGCGGGCGGGTGCGCGCGCAGGAAATCACCGTGGGCGGCGGCCATGCCGGCGGCGTCGCGGGGCCGGTGCATTTCGGTTTGGGCGCGCAGACCGAGGCCGAGGTACGGGTGATCTGGCCGGGGGGCGCGGTGGGCCCCTGGCAGGCGGTCGCGGCCGATCAGCGGCGCGTCATCACCCGCCCCTGATCAGCGCTCCACCGGCAAGCCGCTCGGTACCGCCGCGGGCACGCCAAGCCGGCCGTTGAGCGCCACCGGGTCGCTCAGCGTTTCGAAAAACGCCATGAGCGCCTCCACCTCGGCCGGGCTCAGCGCCCGCCCCGGGCCCGCGGCCGCCGCCGCCGCGGCGATCTCGGCGCGCTGGGCGGGGTCGTCCATCACCGCGAAATCGGGCTTCGTGCCAGGCAGATCGGGCAGAACCGCGCCCCCCTGAAGGGGCGCAAGCGCCGCCCCCCGCGCCGCATGATCGCGCAGAAACACCCGCAGATCGGCCTCCGCCCCCGCATGGCCCCAAGGCCCGGTCGCGAGCACATTGCGCAGCATCGGCGTGCGGAAGGCAAAGCGATCCGCCGCGCGCCCGGTCACCCGCATCCGCCCCTCGTCGCGCGCATGCGACTCGAAGCGCTCGGCCTTGCCCGGCCCGATCTGCGCCGCGCCCATCGCATGAAACCCCTGATCGGACAGGAGCGGCCCCGCGTGACACCCCGCGCAGCCCAGCTCGCCATAAAAGAGCGCCGCGCCCTCCGCCGCCGCCCCCGCAAGCGGCGCCTCGCCGCGCAGCACCGCATCGAAAGGCGCGCTGTCGGAGCGCCATTCGAGCGCCATGAAAGCCGCGATCGCATTCGAGATATCGGTGAAATCGAGCGCCCGCCCGGCGCCGATCTCGGGGTAAACGGCGGCAAAGCGCGCCTGATAGGCGGGCACCGCCCGCACCCGCGCCGCGATCTTGTCCCAGGCGCCGCCGGGCCCGGTGATCCGCCCCGAGCGCACCGCCTTCGACACCTCGTTTTCGTTGTAATGCCCCGCCATCTCATCGGGCGAGAGCACCGGGAACATCGTCTGCGCCGAGAGCACCGAGGCAAAGCCGGTGACCATCTCCTCCTCCATCGGCGTGCGCAGCCCCGAGGGGCGGGAGGGGTCCACCTCGATCCGCCCGTCATGGAAAAGCCGCGTCACCGCGCGGGCATTGAGGTTGAAAAGCGCCGGCGCATTGCGCGGGATCCGCTGCTCGGGGCGGTTTTCGGCGGTGACATGGCGCGCGGGGCCCAGCCCCGTGGCCCCCTCGCCGAGCCCGAGGCTCAGCCCGTCCGAGGTGCCAAAGCGCGGATGATGGCAGCTCGCGCAGGAGATATTGCGGTTGCCCGAGAGGATCGGATCGTAAAAGAGCAGCTGCCCGAGCGCCGCCTCTTCTGGGTCGACGGGGGCGAAATCCACCTCGCCGAGCGGCGGCGGCAGAACCGGCGCGGCCTGCGCCAGGGGGGGCGGCGCGCCAAGGGGCACAAGCGCCAAAAGCGCCGCGCCAAGGCGGCTCAGGGTCACGGTCATGGCTCCTCCCGCCCGGGCGATGGGCCCGGGCCTCGCCCCCGAGATTAGGCCCGCGCGCTCCCCCGGGCAAGCGGGCGCAAAGGGCCGCGCCGCCCGTTTGCGACAGCGGCAGGCCCCGCACCGCCCCCCGCACCGCACCCCCGGCACTGGCCCCCGGCACTGGCCCGCGTGTCAGGCCCGCGGATCAGGCCTCGCCCCGCTTGGCGCGCAACCCTCCCATGCGCCTGACGCAATTCCGCCTTGTGCCGCGGCGCACCACCTTGACGCGCGCCCGGCGCCCCCGCAGGCTCGGCCGATCCCCGCGCCCGCGCGCGCCTGAGCCGAGACCCGCCATGACCTTCGTGATTTCCACCGCCGCGCCCGTGACCTTCGCCGACCCGCTGCCCGCGGCCACCGATGTGGTGGTGATCGGCGGCGGCATCGCGGGGGTGATGAGCGCCTATTACCTCGCCCGCGCGGGGCGCCGCGTCGTGCTGTGCGAGAAGGGCCGGATCGCGGCCGAGCAATCGAGCCGCAACTGGGGCTGGATCCGCCAGCAGGGCCGCGACCCGGCGGAACTCCCGATCGTGACCGAGGCGCTGCGGCTGTGGGAGGAGCTCGCCGCCCAGCTCGGCCCCGAGCTCGGCTTTACTCGCTGCGGGGTGAGCTATGTCTCGGCCAAGCCCGCGGCCGAGGAGGGCTATGCCAAATGGGTGCGGCTGGCGGCCGATCATGGCGTCGAGAGCCGGCTGATGAGCCGCGCCGATTGTGCCGCGCTCGCGCCCGGGGCGAATTGGGCCTGCGGGGTGGTGACGCCTTCGGATGCGCGCGCCGAGCCCTTCGTCGCGGTGCCGATGCTGGCGCGGCTGGCGCAGGCGGCGGGCGTCACGATCGTCGAGAATTGCGCGGTGCGCGGGCTCGAGATCGCGGGCGGCGCGCTCACCGGCGTGATCACCGAGAAAGGCCCGATCCGCGCCGAACAGGTGCTGCTCGCAGGCGGCGCCTGGTCCTCGCTCTTTGCCCGCCGCCACGGGATCTCGCTGCCGCAGCTGATGGTGCGCTCGACCGTCGGCCAGACCGTGCCGATGCCGGAGATGACCGGCCCCTCGGGCGCCGATGACATCTTCGCCTGGCGCCGCCGGCTCGATGGCGGCTATACGATCGCGCCGGGCACCTGGCATGATTTCTACATCGGCCCCGACGCCTTCCGCCATTTCGTCAAATATATCCCCCAGATGCGGCGCGACCTGACGAAGACCGAGATGCACCCGCGCGCGCCGGCGCCTGGCTGGCCCGATGGCTGGCGCACCCCGCGCGACTGGGCCTTTGATGCGCGAAGCCCCTTCGAGGCGCTGCGCGTGCTCGACCCGGAGCCGAACCGGCTGCGCCTTGCCGAAGCCGGCCAGGCCTTCGGCCGCGCCTTCCCGCGGCTCGGGCCGCCGAAACTCGCGCGCGCCTGGGCGGGGATGATCGATGTGATGCCCGATACCGTGCCGGTGCTCGATGAAAGCTCGATCAAGGGGCTCTGGATCGCGACCGGGCTCTCGGGGCATGGTTTCGGGATCGGGCCCGGGGTGGGGCGGGTGATGGCCGATCTGATGTGCGCCCGCCCGGCCGGCCATGATATGACGCGCTTCCGCTTCGGGCGCTTTGCGGATGGTTCGAAGATGGATCTCGGGCCGACCTTCTGAGCGGGCTGCGCGCGCCCGCTTGCGGGGCGCGCGCGGAGCGGGCAGGGTGGGGCTCGCCGAGAGACCGAGACCCCCGAGAGAGCCATGCCCGTCAAGAACCGCTTCGCCGACCTGCTCCCCGAAATCACCGCCTGGCGGCAGGATTTCCACGCCCATCCCGAGCTCATGTATGACCTGCCGCGCACCGCGGCGCGGGTGGCCGAGCTCCTGCGCGGCTTTGGCTGCGATAGCGTGACCGAAGGCGTCGGCCGCTCGGGCGTGGTCGCGGTGATCGAGGGCGCGGCGCCCGCGCGCCCGGGCGGGCCCGCGACGATCGGGCTGCGCGCCGATATGGATGCGCTGCCGATCGAAGAGGCGACGGGCCTCCCCTATGCTTCGACCGTGCCCGGGCGGATGCATGCCTGCGGCCATGACGGCCATACCGCGATGCTGCTCGGCGCGGCCAAATACCTCGCCGAGACGCGGGCTTTCGCGGGCCGCGCGGTGCTGATCTTCCAACCCGCCGAAGAGGGCGGCGGCGGCGGCCGCGCGATGGTCGAGGACGGGCTGATCGCGCGCTTCGGCATCGACGAGGTCTATGCGCTGCACAATTGGCCGGGCCTGCCGGTGGGCGCCTTCGCGATCGCGCCGGGCCCGGTGATGGCGGCGGCCGACCAGTTCGATCTGGTGCTCACCGGCCGCGGCGGCCATGCCGCCAACCCGCAAGACACGATCGACCCGGTGGTGGTGGCGAGCCATGTGATCTTGGCGCTGCAAAGCATCGTCAGCCGCACCACCGACCCGCGCCAGAGCGTCGTCGTCTCGGTGACCTCGGTGTTGACCGAGACCACCGCCCATAATGTGATCCCCTCGGCAGTGCGGCTGAAGGGCACGGTGCGCACCCTCGAGCCGGCAGTGCAGGCGCAGGTCGCAGCCCGCATCGAGCAGATCGCGCGGCTGACCGCCGAGGCCCATGGCGCCACCGCCGCGCTCGACTATCGCCGCGGCTATCCGGTCACCGTCAACGCCCCCGAACAGACGGCGCATGCCGTGTCCGTCGCCCGCGCGATCACCCCAGATATCCGCCCCGCCCAGACCCAGATGGGCGCCGAGGACTTCTCCTACATGCTCAACGAACGGCCCGGCGCCTATGTGTTTCTCGGTAATGGCGACACCGCGATGATCCACCACCCGGAATACCGCTTCGACGACGCGGCGATCCCCTACGGGGCGAGCTGGCTGGCCGGGATGGTCGAGGCGCGCTTGCCGCGCGGCTGAGCCCGCACGGCCCGGGCAGGGGGCGCCGCCCCCTCTGGCCTGCGGCCATTCACCCCCGGGATATTTGGAGCAAGATGAAAATGAAGCGCCGCCGTGCCCTTTTCATCTTGCTCCAAATATCCCGGGGGCTGCCGAAGGCAGTGGGGGCAGCGCCCCCTCCGCCGATCTCAGGGGCTCAGCGCGTCACCATGACCGAGCAGGGCGCGTGACGCACGACCCGCGCCGCGGTCGAGCCGATCAGGTAATCGCTCATGCCGGGCCGGTGCGAGGCGATCACCACGCAATCGGCGCCGATCTCGTCGATCAGCTCGAGGATTTCGTTGGCGGCGTGGCCTTGCCGGATCACCCCGGCGCCCTGTTCGAACTCGGCCGCGAGCCCGTCGAGCTGCGCCTGGATCGAGCGGCGCAGATCCTGCGCATAGCCTTCGGGCATGTAGGAAATCGCAAATCCCGGCACATCGGCCATGACATGCACAAGCGTGACCCGCGCGCCGGGGGCGGCGAGGGCGCGTGTGACATTGAGCGCGGCATCGGGGTTGTGATCCTCGTCAAAAGCGAGGGGGACGATGATATTGGAATACATCGAGGGGCTCCTTTCGTTGGCCGACATCTTGCACCGGCACCGGCTGCGGCGCCTTGACACAGGTCAGGTGCGCGGCCCTGTGGTCACGCGCGAGACCCGCGCGATCACCCAAAGATAGCCCGCGACTGCGGCTAGCATCAACGCCGCCGTGGGCGCGCCCAGCCAGATCACCGCGCCGAAGGCCTCGCCGGCGAGCGCGCCCTCGGCGCCGGGCAGCCCCGCGCCGAGCCGGTCGCCCGCCCAATACCACCCCGCCGCCGCAACGAGACCTGCGATCGCGCGCATCGGCCAGGGCCCGGCGAGCGCGCCCAGAAGCCCCATCGGCAGCGCGAGCGGCGCCGCCGCCAGCCCCGCAGCCAGCCACAGCCCCGCGCCCCGGCCGCCAAGCGCGACATCGGCCCAAAGCGTGCCCGCCACCAGCACCACCCCCGCCAGCCCGCTCAGCAGAGCCTTCCCGCCGATCTGCATGCCCTCAGCCCCCGGTATGGCTCATGTGGCGGCGCATCTGCCCCGCCACCCGCGCCCGCGAATAATCGAAATCATGGCCCTTCGGCTTGCGCGCGATCGCGGCGCGGATCGCGGCCTGCAGCGGCGCGTCGTCATTCGGATGGGCGCGCAGGGGCGCGCGCAGATCGGCCGCGTCCTCCTGGCCCAGACACATGAAGAGCTCGCCCGTGCAGGTCACCCGCACCCGGTTGCAGCTCTCGCAGAAATTATGGGTGAGCGGCGTGATGAAGCCGAGCCGCTGGCCGGTCTCGGCCAGCCGGAAGTAACGCGCCGGCCCCCCCGTCGTCTCGTCGGTCTCGGCCAGCGTGAACCGCGCCCCCAGCCGCGCGCGCAGATCCGAGAGCGGCCAATATTGATCGAGCCGCAGCTCCTCGCCCATATCGCCCATCGGCATGACCTCGATGAAGGTCAGATCATGGCCCTCGCCCCCGCACCACGCGACGAGCTCAAAGAGCTCATCCTCGTTGAAGCCCTTCAGCGCGACCGTGTTGATCTTCACCGCGATCCCCGCCGCCTTCGCCGCCGCGATCCCCTCCATCACCTGCGCGAGCCGCCCCCAGCGGGTGATCTCGGCAAACCGCCCCTCGCGCAGCGTATCGAGCGAGACATTGATCCGCCGCACCCCCATCGCCGCGAGGTCGGGCGCAAACCGCGCCAGCTGCGAGCCATTCGTCGTCAGCGTCAGCTCACCGAGCGCGCCGCTCTCGAGATGGCGCGAGATGCGGCGGAAAAAGGTCAGGATATCGCGCCGCACCAAGGGCTCGCCGCCGGTGATGCGCAGCTTGCGCACCCCCATCCCGACAAAGGCCGAACAGAGCCGGTCGAGATCCTCGAGGCTCAGCAGATCCTTGCGCGGCAGGAATTGCATGTGCTCGGCCATGCAATAGGTGCAGCGAAAATCGCACCGGTCGGTGACCGAGACCCGCAGATAGCTGATCGGGCGGGCGAAGGGGTCGATGAGGGGCAACGGATCCATGGCGGGGAACTTAGGGCGCGGGGGGGGCGCCGTCCAGTGGCTTCGCGCGCCGCCAGAGCCGTTGCGCCGCCGCGCGGCCCGGCCTAGGCTCGGGGCAAACGAGGGAGGCAAGGATGCGCGCGATCGGATTGGCTTTGGCGGGGGCGCTGGCGGTATCGGGCTGTGCGGGCGGGCTCGGAGGGCTGATGCCGCGCGGCGCGGCCCCGCCCGCCGCGCCGGAGGCGCCCGCACTCACCGCGCCCGAGCCGGTCGCGGTGGCGCCGCTGCCGCGCCCGGCCGCGGCCACGCCCGCCGCCCTCGATACCACCACCGCGGCCGAACGCGCCGCGGCGGCCGCGCCGCAAGCGGGCGGCGCGCGCCTTGGCACCACGATCGCGAGCTTGGGCGACCCCGCCGCGCCGGGCTTCTGGCTCGAGACCCCGCTGGTTTCGGCCAAGACCCAGGGCCGGGTGCGCGTGGCCTCGGGCGCCGAGGCGGCGGTGGAGCTGCGCCCCTCGGGCGGCGCGCCGGGCGCTGGCTCGCGGATCTCGCTGCCCGCGATGCGCCTCCTCGGGCTCTCGCTCACCGATCTGCCCGAACTCACCGTCTTCGGGGGCTGAGATGCTGCGCGAGCTCGATATCCCGCCGCTCTGGCTCGTGATCTTCGCCGCGCTCGGCTGGGCGCTGGGCGCGCTCGCGCCGCTCCCGCTGCCGCTCGGCCGGGAGATCGGCTGGAGCCTCGCGGGGCTCGGCGTTGCGCTGATGCTGACCGCGGCCGCGCAGATGGTGCTGATGCGCACCACCTTCATCCCCCGCCGCGACCCCGAGGCGCTCGTCACCTCGGGCGTCTTCGCGCTCTCGCGCAACCCGATCTATCTGGGCGATACGCTGCTGCTCGCGGGGTTGATGCTGCTGTGGGAGGCGCCGCTCGGCCTGCCGCTCGTGCCCGCGTTCATGGCCTTCATCACCCGCCGCTACATCCTCGCCGAGGAGGCCCGGATCGCCGCGCGCTTCGGCCCCGCCTATGCCGCCTATTGCGCGCGCACCCGCCGCTGGCTGTGACCGCGACGCCGCAGTGCGGAAATCGTGACGCAACGGATTTTTCACCAATGCGAAAAATCAGCGCAGGCGGGCCCCCGGGGCGACCTGCCGCGCCCCCCGTCACGACCTTGAAATAAAAGGCAAAAATCGCCGCATACAGTTGTGCGCCAAGGTATACAATCGCAAAGGTGCGGGAATGAGACAGATTTCCAAGGATTTCCGAGATCAAGGCGCTTGTGAAACTTTATTGCGCGATGGTAAGGAGACCTTCACCACATCAAGAACCCTCGGATTTTCAGGGTCCGAGCGGCGTGAGAAGGGGGAGACAAGGTGAAGATCGGGGCTCCGAAGGAGATTTTCGAGGGTGAATCGCGCGTTGCGATGACACCGGATTCTGCGCTGCAGCTTCAGAAGCTGGGGCATACGTGTTTCATCGAGGCGGGGGCGGGTCATGCCGCGGGCTTCGAGGACAAGGCCTATGAAAAGGCCGGCGTGAGCGTGGTTGCGACCGCGCCCGAGCTCTTCGCGGCGGTCGATTTCGTCGTCAAGGTGCGGCCGCCGACCGAGACCGAGATGAAGCGTCTCGGCGCGGGCCAGACGCTGATCTCGTTCTTCTATCCGGCGCAAAACGCCGAGATGCTCGAGACCGCCAAGGCCACCGGCGCCAATGTCATCGCGATGGACATGGTGCCGCGGATCTCGCGCGCGCAGAAGATGGACGCGCTCTCCTCGATGGCCAATATCTCGGGCTACCGGGCGGTGATCGAGGCCGGCAACAACTTCGGCCGCTTCTTCACCGGTCAGGTCACGGCGGCGGGCAAGGTGCCCCCGGCCAAGGTCCTGATCGTCGGCGCGGGCGTGGCGGGGCTCGCCGCGATCGGCACCTCGACCGCGCTCGGCGCGATCACCTATGCCTTCGATGTGCGCCCCGAAGTGGCCGAGCAGATCGAATCGATGGGCGCCGAATTCGTCTATCTCGATTTCGAGGAAAGCCAGACCGATGGCGCGGCGACGGGCGGCTATGCGGCCCCCTCTTCGCCGGAATTCCGCGAAGCGCAGCTCAAGAAATTCCGCGAGCTCGCGCCCGACATGGATATCGTGATCACCACCGCGCTGATCCCGGGCCGCGATGCGCCGAAACTGTGGCTGGCCGATATGGTCGCCGCGATGAAGCGTGGCTCGGTCGTGGTCGACCTCGCCGCCGAGCGCGGCGGCAACTGTGACCTCACCGTCAAGGACGAGAAAGTCGTCACCGAAAACGGCGTCACGGTCGTCGGTTACACCGATTTCCCGAGCCGCATGGCCGCGCAGGCCTCGCAGCTCTATGCGACCAACATCCGCCACATGATGACGGATCTGACGCCCGGCAAGGACGGCGTCGTCAACCACAACATGGAAGACGACGTGATCCGCGGCGCGACGGTGGCCCATCAGGGCGCGATCACCTATCCGCCGCCGCCGCCGAAGATCGCCGCGATCGCCGCGCAAAAGCCGAAGGAAAAGGTCAAGGAACCGACCCCGGAGGAACGCCGCGCCGCCGAACACGCCGCCTTCAAGAAGGCCACCCGCACGCAGGTGGGGCTCCTGGCGCTCGGCACGCTGATCATGCTCGCCGTGGGCTCGGTCGCGCCGGTCTCGTTCATGTCGCATTTCGTGGTCTTCGCGCTCTCCTGCTTCGTCGGCTTCCAGGTGATCTGGAACGTGTCGCATTCGCTGCACACGCCCTTGATGGCGGTCACCAATGCGATCTCGGGGATCGTGATCCTCGGCGCGCTCCTGCAGGTGGGCTCCGGCAACTGGATCGTCGTGATCCTCGCCGCGCTCTCGGTGCTGATCGCCACGGTCAACATCGTCGGCGGCTTCCTCGTCACCCGGCGCATGCTCGCCATGTTCCAGAAATCGTAAGCGGGGGAGGGCAGTAGACATGTTTTCCATCGGAATCGTTCAGGCAGCCTATATCGCGGCCGCCGTCCTCTTCATCCTGTCGCTGGGCGGGCTCTCGGGCCAGGAAAGCGCCAAACGCGCGGTCTGGTATGGCATCACCGGCATGGCGCTCGCGGTTGTCGCGACGGTCTTCGGGCCGGGCGTCGGCAACTGGTTCGTCATCGCGCTGATGCTCGCGGGCGGCGCGGTGCTCGGCTGGTATGTGGCGAAAACGGTCGAAATGACCGAGATGCCGCAGCTCGTCGCGGCGCTGCACAGCTTCGTCGGCCTCGCCGCCGTGTTCATCGGCTATAACGCCTATATCGAAATGGCCCGCGTGGGCGGCATGGACGAAGCCGCGCGCGCCGCGCTCGACGGTTTTGCCGCGATCGTGGCCCACAAGACCCCGGTCGAGCTCAACATCCTGCGCGTCGAGCTGTTTCTTGGCGTCTTCATCGGCGCGGTGACCTTCACCGGCTCGGTGATCGCCTTCGGCAAACTCGCCGGCAAGGTCGACGGCAAGGCGAAAAAGCTCCCCGGCGGGCATCTGCTCAACGCCGGCGCCGCGATCGGCTCGCTCGTGCTGCTGGCGATGTTCATGAACGGCGCGGGCGCCTGGTCGCTGATCGCGATGACGCTTCTGGCCTTCTTCATCGGCTATCACCTGATCATGGGCATCGGCGGCGCCGACATGCCGGTCGTGGTCTCGATGCTCAACAGCTATTCGGGCTGGGCGGCGGCGGCGATCGGCTTCTCGCTCGGCAACGATCTTCTGATCGTGACCGGCGCGCTGGTCGGCTCCTCGGGCGCGATCCTGTCCTATATCATGTGCAAGGCGATGAACCGCTCGTTCATCTCGGTGATCCTGGGCGGCTTTGGCGGCACCACGGGCCCCGCGATGGAGGTCGAGGGCGAACAAGTCGCGATCGACGCCGCCGGCGTGGCCGATGCGCTCAACGAGGCCGACAGCATCATCATCGTCCCGGGCTACGGCATGGCGGTGGCGCAGGCCCAGATCGCGGTCTCCGAACTCACCTCGATGCTGCGCGGCCGCGGCAAGAACGTGCGCTTCGCGATCCACCCGGTTGCGGGCCGTCTGCCGGGGCACATGAACGTGCTCCTCGCCGAGGCCAAGGTTCCCTATGACATCGTTCTGGAAATGGACGAGATCAACGAGGACTTCCCGGATACCGACGTGGTGATCGTGATCGGCTCGAACGACATCGTGAACCCCGCCGCGCAAGACGACCCGAACTCGCCGATCGCCGGGATGCCGGTGCTCGAAGTGTGGAAAGCCAAACAGGTGTTCGTGTCGAAACGCGGCCAGGGCACCGGCTATTCGGGCATCGAGAACCCGCTGTTCTACAAGGAAAACACCCGGATGTATTACGGCGACGCGAAGAAATCGATGGAGGAACTGCTGCATCTGATCCGGATGTGAGCCGCCCCCGAGAGACCCGCAGAGCCCCGCCCCCCCGGCGGGGCTCTTGCTTTGGCGGGGGCAGGGGGCGCTGCCCCCTCGGGCTTGCGCCCTCACCCCCGGGATATTTGGACATCATTGAAGGGCAGGAGGTCCTGTTTCAATGATGCCGAAAATATCCCGGGGGGCGAGCCGCAGGCGAGGAGGGCAGAGCCCCCGGCAACCGCGCCCTAACGCGCCTCGGCCGCCGCGCGGGCGGCGAGCGTCTGCGCGATCAGGCCCTGGGTCACATCGAGCGCGGCGTCGAGTTCGGTGCGGAAGGCCGCTTGTGCTGCGGCCAGCGCGGCGGCGTCGAAGGGGCGCGCCGCCCCCGCCCGCACCACCGCGGCGCGCGCCGCGGCCAGCGCATGGAGCTGCGGGCGCAGCCGGTCGGTCTCGGCGCCGAAGGCCTCGCGCAGGGCGCGCCGCGTCGCGCGGTCGAAGACCGCCTGTTCGGCGGCCGGGCCGAAGAGCTCCTCGCGGGCCGCGCTCAGCCGCCACGCCGCCCCGATCGCCAGCGCATTGCCGGTGAGCGAGAGCGCAAAGGCGCCGATCAGCGCGATCCGCTTCCAGTTGCGCCGTGGTCTCGTCTGCGCCATCTCAGAGCCCCCCCATCCCCGGGGCGAGCGCCTCGAGCACCAGCGCGCCGAGCACATCCACCCCCGCCCAGGCCGGCACGCCCAGATAGCCCGCCGCCGCGCCCCCGAGGAGCAGCCCCGCGAGCCCCGCGCCGAGCCCGAGCTCGAGCGCGAGCACCCCGCCGCCGCTCGCCCGCGCGGCGCCACCCGTTTGCTGCTGCGCGAGCAGGGTCAAGACCCCCGCGCTCAGCCGCGCCGCCGCCCGCGGCTCGGCCTCCGCCTCCGCCTCGAGCGCCGCCCGCACCAGATCCTCGATCCGATCCGCCATAGCCTCCTCCATCGCCATCACATCGCCTCTTCCGCTCCGCCCAGCTCGGCGCGCAACCGCGCCCGCGCCCGGCTCAACAACTGATCCACCGCCCCCGCGCCGCAGCCCATCGCCGCGCCGATCTCCGCGCTCGACATCTCGCCGAGCGCACGCAGCAACAGCGCCTGACGCTGGCGCGCCGGCAGATCCGCGATCGCCGCGCGGGTGCGCGCGAGGGCGCTGCGCGCGTCGAGCCGCGCCTCGGGGCCGGGCGCCTCGTCGGCGGGCTCGGGCGCCACCTCGAGGCCGAGAAACTGTCGCAGCCCCGCCCGCCGGCGCCGGTCGATGCACAGATTGACCGCGATCCGCCAGACCCAGCTCGCCACCGTGCCACGCGCCGGGTCGAACTGGCCCGCGCGCCGCCAGACCCGCAAGAACACCTCCTGCGCGATCTCCTCGGCATCGGCGCGGTTGCGCAACATCTGCGCGGCATAGCGCTCGATCGGCGGGCCAAAGCGCACCACCAGCCGCCCGAGCGCCGCGCGCTCGCCCGCCGCCAGCGCCGCCATCAGCGCCCGGCCCTCCGCCTCCTCTGCCGCGCCCTCGGCCGCCATCCGCCGGTCCCGCTCCTCAGTTGGTGACGGTGATCAACCGCTGGCGCGTCTTCGTCTCGCCGTTCGGGCCAGTGCCCGTCACCGTGGTCTGCGCCGTGTTGCCCGCGCGCACCCGCAGCTTCTCGCGGCTCACGCTCTCGCCCGCCGCGCCGGTCAGCGTGCCGGACTTCGTGCGGTTTGCGCTGCCCGCCGCGCGGGTGCAATCGCGCGTGCTCTGATAGCTCGCCCCGTTCTCCCCGGTCACCGTGACGCTTTGCGCCCCCGCCAGCGAAGGCGCCGCGCAGAGCGCCAAAATCATCATGATCTTGCGCATCTCGCTCTCCCGTCTCTCATTGCGCCGCTTGGGCGATCAGCCGCCGCACGCGGTCAAATTCCGCGGGCGAGAGCGTGCCGTTCCCGTCGCGGTCGGCGCGGTCGAACCCGGGGGTGTTGGCGGTGAACTCCGCCAGCGTCACCCGCCCGTCGCCATTCCTGTCAAGCGCGGCAAAGCCCTGTCCGCGCGCCGGCGCCCCGCCCGAAATCGCCGCCTGCGCCGCCTCGAATTCCGCCGCCTCGAGGCTTTGCGAGCCATCGCGATCGGCGCGCACAAACACCGCCTGCCGGATCGCGAGGAACTCCTGCCGGCTCAGCGCGCCATTGCCATCGGCATCGAGGCTTTGAAAGCTCGGCGGGGCCGCCAGCGCCGGCGCCGCCACAAACGCCACCGCCGCGGCGCCCAGATAGGGGAAAAGTCTCGTCATCTCTCGCTCCCGGTTGGATCTGTGAGAGTTACGCCCGCCCGCCGCCGCCCTGACGCCCCGCGGTGCGGATTTTTTGCCGCACCGCGCCCGGTGCACCATGGTATGCAGATAAATATCTGTAATCGCAGGGATATTCGGGGTAGTGCTGCGATAACCCCGACCGACCCCTGCCTGCCCCGGAGACCCGCCATGGCCCTGAGCGAAGATCACCCGCTGCGCTACCCGCTCGTCAATGAGCTCCATGCCCGCCCCTTCGCGCGCATCGATGTGCCATCGACGGTGACCTATCTGGCGATCAAGGAGCCGCGCGACGCCGCCAACCGCGACCGCGCCGCCGATCTCGCCCATCTCAACGCGCTGCTCGCCCGCGCCGGCGCCGCGCCCGCGCCCGCGGCCGCCACCCATCACACCGCAAGCCTCGGCCGCCATGCGCTGCGCTGGGAGAGCCATACCGAATTCACCACCTTCATGGCCCATGCGCCGGGGCTCTCCGCGCGGCCCTTCGACCCGGCCGAGGCCGAGGTCTTCCCCGAGGATTGGCTGGCCGCCGCGCCCGGCAAGCGCATCGTCGCGGTCTCGATCCGGATCCAGCCGCTCCCCGAGGATCCGAATGAAATCAACGAGATGCTCGATGAGTGGTTCGTCTCGGAAAGCCTCGCCTGCGCCTGGGTGCTCGAGGGCGCGGCGGTGCTCGCGGGCGATTTCCGCATCGATCCGGCGGGGCAGATGCGCTTTGCGGTCTTTGTCGCGCCCGGCACCGGGGCGGGGCGGGTCGGGCGGATCGTGCAGCGCGTGTGCGAGATCGAGACCTATCGCGCGGTTTCGATGCTCGGGCTCGGGCGCGCGCGTGCGCTTTCGGCGCGCCTCAACGCGCTCGACCCGGAGATCTCGGCGCTGGTTGCGGGGCTCGCGAAGGCGGGCGCGGCGGGGGCCGAGCGGGCCGAGGCCGCGCTGGATCGGCTGCTCGCGGTTTCGGCCGAGCTCGAGGGGCTCGCGGTGACCAATTCCTTCCGTTTCAGCGCGACGGGGGCCTATGAGGCGATCGTCAAGGAGCGCGTCGCGGTCTTGCGCGAGAGCCGGTTCGAGGGGCGGCAGAAGTTTTCCGAATTCATGTTGCGCCGCTATGATCCGGCGATGCGCACGACGAAATCGGCCGAGGCGCGGCTCAATGCGGTGCTCGAGCGGGTCGGGCGAGCGGGCGAGCTCTTGCGCACGCGGGTCGATGTCGAGCGGCAGGCGCAGAACCAGAAGCTGCTGGCCTCGATGGACCGCCGCGCCGATCTGCAGCTGCGGTTGCAACATACGGTCGAGGGGCTCTCGGTCGTCGCGATCAGCTATTATGCGCTCTCGATCGCGGGCTATCTGACCTATCCGGTGGTGAAAAAACTGGGGCTGAGCAAGGAGATGGCGCTGGCGGGGCTGGCGCCGGTGGTGCTGATCGGGGTGTGGCTGATGGTGCGCCGGATCCGCAAGGGCTTTGGCGGGCACTGAGGCGGGCGCAGGGCCGGCGGGCGCGCGGGCGGCGGCGGCGGAGCCTCCGGCGGGGATATTTTTGCATCGTTGAAGGGGGGGGCTTGACGCCGTGCGGGGGAGAGGGCTTGTCTGAGCCATTCGGAGACCGCATTGATGAGCTATCTTTATACCGAGACGGATGAAAAGAACGCGAACTGGTTCAACCATGACAACACCCGGCAGTCCTTGACGGGGATTGAGCTCGCTCAGGGGCGGATGCGCGGGCTGACGCCGTTTCAGCTCGAGATCACCTATCCGATCCTGGCGATTGCGGGGAATAATGGCACCGGCAAGAGCACCTTGCTCGCCCTGGCGGCCTGCGCATTTCATGCCGGTCGGGGCGGGTTCCGGCTGGCCGCGCGCAAGACGCCTTACTACACGTTTCGAGATTTCTTCGTGCAGGCGGAGGGGGAGGTCGGGCCCGAGGGGGTCGAGATAGCCTATGCGATCCGGCACGACAGTTGGCGCGGGGTTGCGCCGGGGGTTGCGCGCCAGGTTCGCAAGAAGCCCAAGGGCGGCAAATGGAACAATTACGACAGCCGTGTTGATCGCACGGTGGTCTATTTCGGCGTGCAGCGCGTTGTGCCCTATTTCGAGCGCAGCGCGCATGTCTCATATCGTGGGCGGTTTACGCCCGGCCGGATCGCGCCCGAGATCCGGGCGCGCATCGCCGGGATCGCCGGGCGGATCATTGGCAAGACCTATGCCGAATTCGAGAGTTTCGAGCACCGAACCTATGCGCTGCCGAAGGTCAAGGTGGGCGGACAGGGCTATTCCGGGTTCAACATGGGGGCGGGCGAGAGCGCGATCTTCGAGATCCTCACCGCGCTGTTCGCGGCGGGGCCGGGCTGCCTTCTGGTGATCGACGAGCTCGAGCTCGGCTTGCATGAACGCGCGCAGGCACGGCTGATCGAGGAACTCAAGGTGCTCTGCCTGGAACGCAAATGTCAGATCATCTGCACCACGCATGCGCATGCGATCCTCGCCGCGCTGCCGCCCGAGGGGCGAGTTTTTGTCGATAACGTCGCGGGGCGGACGCTGCTCTATCCCGGGATCTCGGCCGATTACGCCTGCGGCAAGATGGGGCGTGCGGAGGCGCAGGAGCTCGATATCTTCGTGGAGGATGAGGTCAGCGCCGCGATCTTGCGGGCGGCTTTCGACAAGGAGTTGCGTGAGCGGGTTCGTCTCATCGTGGTCGGCTCGCACAGCAGCCTCAAGCGCGTCATGGCGGCGCGCTATCTGGAGGGGCGCGGGGCGTGTTTGTGCGTGCTTGATGGAGAACAGCGCGCCAAGCATGAGGCGGCGAGAACCGCGATCGCCGATCATTGCGATGGCAAGCATCAACTGGCCGCGGAGAAGGCAAAAATCCGGGATTGGGCGGGGGAGCGGTTGATCTATCAGCCGGGGAATGGCTGGCCGGAGAAATGGCTGTTCGAGACGGCCGAGACCTGTGATCTCGTCGGCTGGAAAGCTTCCCCCGCGCCGCGTTGGGGAGTTGATGACGCAGAACTCGCGGGGATGTTCGAGCGGGCTCTCGCGGCGGGCAAGCACAATGAGTTTTACACGCTCGCGCAGGAGCTTGGCTTACCAGAGGCGCAGGTTCGCAGCGATCTGATCGCCGCGTTGCGCGAAACTTTGCCCGAGGACTTCAACACCCTCGCCGCGGCGGTGCGCGGGCGGCTCGGCTGATCCCTGGTAGGCCCGGAGGGACTTGAACCCCCAACCAAGGCGTTATGAGCGCCCTGCTCTAACCATTGAGCTACAGGCCCCCAGGTTCCCCGGGCTTAGCGGGGCGGGGGGGCGGCGTCAAGAATCCGCTTGCGCGGGCAAGATTTGCCGGCCCGCGCGTGTTTTCGTTGCCCCCGCCAAGGCTTTGCGCTAAGGCCCGGGCGAGACATTCCTCTGGCGGAGAACGGGCGATGACCACCGAGAAGAACGGGCTGACCTATGCCGATGCGGGCGTCGATATCGATGCGGGCAATGCTTTGGTCGAGCGGATCAAACCGGCGGCCAAACGCACCAATCGCCCGGGCACGATGTCGGGCCTCGGTGGCTTCGGCGCGCTCTTTGACCTGAAGGCCGCGGGCTATTCCGACCCGATCCTCGTCGCCGCGACCGATGGCGTCGGCACCAAGCTGCGCATCGCCATCGACACCGGCAACGTCGACACGATCGGCATCGACCTCGTTGCGATGTGCGTCAACGATCTCGTCTGCCAGGGCGCCGAGCCCTTGCTTTTCCTAGATTATTTCGCGACCGGCAAACTCGATGTCGAGCAGGCCACCCGGATCATCGAAGGCATCGCCGAGGGCTGCGCGCAATCGGGCGCGGCGCTGATCGGGGGCGAGACCGCCGAGATGCCGGGCATGTATGCCAAGGATGATTTCGATCTGGCGGGCTTTGCGGTCGGCGCGATGGAGCGCGGCGCCGATCTGCCGGCGGGTGTGGTGGCGGGCGATGTGCTGCTCGGGCTCGGCTCGAACGGGGTGCATTCGAACGGCTACAGCTTCGTGCGCAAGGTGGTCGAGCTCTCGGGGCTGGGCTGGGATGCCGATTGCCCCTTCGCGGCGGGCTCGCTCGGCGCCGAGCTGCTCGCGCCGACCCGGCTTTACGTCAAACAGGCGCTCAAGGCGGTGCGCGCGGGCGGTGTCCATGCGCTCGCCCATATCACCGGCGGCGGGCTGACCGAGAACCTGCCGCGTGTGCTCCCCGAGGGCCTGGGCGCGCAGATCGACCTTTCCGCTTGGGCGCTGCCGCCGGTGTTCCGCTGGCTGGCCGAGACCGCCAACATGGCCGAGCCGGAGCTCCTGAAGACCTTCAACTGCGGCATCGGCATGATCTGCGTCGTGGCCGCCGAACGCGCCGACGAGCTCAAGGCGCTCCTTGAGGCCGAGGGCGAGACCGTCACCCGCATCGGCCATGTCGTTGCGGGCGAGGGCGTGGCCTACGCGGGCCACCTGCTCTGATGCGCGTCGCCATCCTGATCTCGGGGGGCGGGTCCAACATGGTCCGCCTCGTCGAGACGATGCAGGCCGAGGGCTACGCGACCCCGGTTCTGGTGGCCTCGAACGACGCCGCCGCCGCGGGCCTCGACAAGGCCGCGCGGATGGGCGTGCCCACCGCCGCCATCGACCACCGCCCCTTCGGCCGCGATCGCGCCGCCTTCGAGGCCGAGCTCCTCAAACCGATCCTCGCCGCCCGGCCCGATGTCGTCTGCCTCGCAGGCTTCATGCGCGTGCTCACGCCCGAATTCGTCACCCGGTTCGCGGGCCGGATGCTCAACATCCACCCCTCGCTCCTGCCGAAATACCCGGGCCTGCACACCCATCAGCGCGCGCTGGAGGCCGGCGATGCCGAGGCCGGCTGCACGGTCCATGAGGTCACCCCGGTCCTCGACGATGGCCCGATCCTCGGCCAGGCCCGCGTCGCGATCCTGCCCGACGATACGCCCGAGACCCTCGCCGCCCGCGTGCTGACCCGCGAACATCTGCTCTACCCCGAGGTTCTGCGCCGTTTCACCCGCGGCGAGCGCATCCGCATCGAGCTCTGAGCCCGAAGCCCGGCCGGGCAGGGGGCGCTGCCCCCTCTGGCCTGCGGCCATTCACCCCCGGGATATTTGCGGCAAGATGAAAGGGGGCTGGTTTCATCTTGCCGATAAATATCCCCGCCGGAGGCTCCCGCAGCCGCAACAGGCGCGCGGCGGGGCGGGTGCGCGTGATTTCCGCGCAAAGTTCTTTCCTTTCGGGCCCCAACTGCCTAAAGGACGAGGATCACGGCGGGATGACCCCGCGGACAGGAAGCGCGATGCCGACCATTACCACGACCGAAGCCCTTGCCGCCTTTTGTGAAAAGGCCAAGGCGCAGCCCTATGTCACCGTCGATACCGAATTCCTGCGCGAGCGGACCTATTGGTCCAAACTGTGCCTCGTGCAGCTGGCGATCCCCCCCGCGAAGGACGGCGAGGCGGTGCTCGTCGACCCGCTGGCCGAGGGGCTTTCGCTCGAGCCGCTCTATGACCTCTTCCGCCACAAGGGCACGGTGAAGGTCTTCCACGCCGCGCGGCAAGATCTCGAGATCTTCTTCACCGAGGCGCAGACCTTCCCCGACCCGCTCTTCGACACCCAGGTCGCGGCGATGGTCTGCGGCTTTGGCGAGCAGGTGGGCTATGAGACACTGGTCAAGAAGATCGCCCGTCAGGCGCTCGACAAGACCTCGCGCTTCACCGATTGGTCGCGCCGCCCGCTGACCGAGGCGCAGCTCAAATATGCGCAGGCCGATGTCACCCATCTGCGGGTGATCTATGAGTTCCTCTCGCGCGAGCTGAAGAAATCGGGCCGTGAGGCCTGGGTCGAGGAGGAGGAGGCGATCCTTCTCAACCCCGAGACCTATATCACCCGCCCCGAGGAGGCCTGGCTCAAGGTCAAGACCCGCACCACCTCGGGGCGCTTCCTCGCCGTCGTGCGCGAGCTCGCCCGCTTCCGCGAGGGCTATGCGCAAAACCGCAACATCCCGCGCTCGCGCATCTTCAAGGATGACGCGCTCCTCGAGCTCGCCTCGACCAAGCCCACCTCGATGGACGAGCTCGGCAAATCGCGGCTGCTTCTTCGCGAGGCGCGGCGCGGCGAGATTGCCGAGGGCATCTTGCAGGCGGTGAAGGAGGGGCTCGCGGCCACCGAGCTGCCGAGCATCGACGAGGAGCAATCGCAGCTGCAGGTCAATACCGCGCTCGCCGATCTGCTGCGCGTGCTCCTGAAGGCGAAATCGGAGGAGGCGGGCGTCGCCTCGAAGCTGATCGCCTCGGCCGCCGATCTCGACCGGATGGCGGCGGGCAAACGCGATGTGCCGGCGCTGCAGGGTTGGCGCCACGAGGTCTTCGGCCATGACGCGCTGCGCCTTGCGGCGGGCGAGATCGCGCTGACCGCCTCGGGCGCCGCGGTGCGCATCGTGCAGGCCTGAGGCCCCCGGCCCCATGAAAAACCGGCGCGCGAGCCCCCTCGCGCGCCGGTTTCGTTTCAACGCCTCAGCGGCTGACCGAGCGCGCGCCATTCGCGCCGGTGACGATGATCTTCGTCACAAAGGGCAGACGCGCGTTGGGGATATAGGCGCCCGCGGTGATCGCGCGCGATTCGGGGGTGAGCACGCGGCCCGCCGCCGGGCTGCCAGCGCGCGGCTCGGCGATCACGAAGCGATAGCTCATCACGCCGTCGACCGGCTCCTCGCTCTCGGCGACGAGCTCGGCATCCCACCAGCCCTGCGTCGGCGCAATCCCCTCGGCCGAGACGATCGCCCCGCCCTGGGTCTGCTTGACCTCGACGCGGGTGAGCTGCGCGATCAGCGCGCGGTTGTCGGTCTTGGCCGCCGCATAGCCCCCCTCGGGCGCCAGCGTCTGCGGCTCCTCGCGGTCCGAGCCGAACCAGTTGAACGGGTTGAGGCGGCTTTCGCTGAAACCGCAGCCCGCGAGGACAAGGCTCAGCGCCAGCGCGAGCGAGACTTTCAGAGGCGTCTGCATGGGAGCTCCCGAGATCATTTGCCCTTGGGTAGCCGATCACGGCGGTTTTGAAAAGCCGCCCCTTGAACCCTCGCCCCCCCGCGGGCTATCCCGAGGGGGTCAAGACAAGGAGCACCCCATGGCGAGCGCGGCGTTCGAGGAAATCGCGGAGACCTTCGAATTTCTGGAAGACTGGGAGGAGCGCTACCGCCATGTGATCGAGCTCGGCAAGGCGATGGCGCCGCTCGATGACGCGCTGAAAGTGCCCGCCACCAAGGTCGAGGGTTGCGCAAGCCAGGTCTGGCTCTTCCCGCGCATCGAGGGCGCGGGCCCCGCCGCGCGCTTTGACTTCGAGGGCGAGTCGGATGCGATGATCGTGCGCGGGCTGATCGCGGTGCTCCATGCGCTCTACGCCGGGCTCTCCGTCACCGAGGTGCTGGCGGTCGACGCCGAGGCGGAACTCGGCCGGCTGGGCCTCAACGAACATCTGAGCCAACAGCGCTCGAACGGCGTGCGCGCCATGGTCGAGCGGATCCGGCTCCTCGCGGCCGAGGCTGCGGCCGCCTGAGCCGGGGGCAGGGGGCGCTGCCCCCTCTGGCCTGCGGCCATTCACCCCCGGGATATTTGCAGCAAGATGAAAAGGCGCTGATTTCATCTTGCTGCAAATATCCCGGGGGGAGCGAAGCGGGGGGCAGCGCCCCCCTGACCCCGTCTCACGCCTGCGCGGCGGTGATGATGATCTCGACCTTGTATTCGGGCGCGGCCAGCTTGGCCTCGCCGGTCGCGCGCGCGGGGCAGTTCCCCGCCGGCACCCAGGCGTCCCAGACCGCGTTCATCTCGGCAAAATCGGCGATATCGGCGAGCCAGATCTGCGCGGCGAGAATGCGGGTCTTGTCGGAGCCCGCCTCGGCCAGCAGCCGGTCGACGCTGGCGAGAATCGCTTTCGTCTGCTCGGCCACGCTGGTGCCCGGCTCGCCGACCTGGCCCGCGAGCCAGATCATCCCGTTATAGACAACGGCTTCGCTCATCCGAGCGCCGCATTCGATGCGTTTGATATCGGCCATCGGGCCCTCCTGTTGTTTCCGCCCAAACGGCTTGGCCCGGGGGCCCGGCGCGGCGATCAACACTTTGGGGGAGGCTTGGAGCGGGTAGCGGGAATCGAACCCGCGCGTTCAGCTTGGGAAGCTGACAGGCTACCATTACATCATACCCGCATGGCGCGGCCCGAGACCTACTCAAAGCCCGCGCCGCCGTCAAGCGGGGGCGCGCGAAAATCTGGCCTCAGCCGCGCCGCCGCCGCCGCCCGCCCGCGCCGCCGCCGCCATCGCCGCCGCCGGCGTTGAAGCTGACCTCGGGCAGGGTGACGATCTTGCCCAGCTCGGGGAACGGGTCGGTCGCATGGGGGAGCGCGTTGGCCGCCACGAAATGCTCCTGAAAGCGCGGCTCGATCGCGGTCTCGATCTTGTGAATGCGCCGCACCTGCGCCTCGATCGCGCGCCGCGCCGAGCGCGCGCAGAGCGCCATCCGCGCCCCCGTGCCCGCGGCATTGCCCGCCGAGACGACCTGATCGAGCGGCACATCCGGGATCATCCCGAGAATCATCGCATGCTTGGGCGAGATATGTGCGCCGAACGCGCCCGCCAGCACCACCCGGTCGACCTTCTCCACCCCCATCTCGTCCATCAGGAGCCGCGCCCCCGCGTAAAGCGCGGATTTCGCGAGCTGAATCGCCCGGATATCGCCCTGGGTCACGGTGATCCGCGGGCCGCCCGTGGCGGTGCCGTCATGGATCAGATATTCATGCGTGCGCCCGGTCGGCAGGCAGCGCGCGCTGCCCACCTGTTCGGCCGAACCGACGAGCCCCGAGGCATCGACGATCCCCGCCGCGCGCATCTCGGCCACCGCCTCGATGATGCCGGAGCCGCAGATCCCGGTGATCGTCGGCGTGCCGAACGCGGGCTCATCGGACCAATGGGCATTGCCGATGATCCGGAACCGCGGCTCCTTGGTCACCGGGTCGATCTCGATGCGCTCGATCGCGCCCGGCGCCGCGCGCTGGCCCGAGGAGATCTGCGCCCCCTCGAAGGCCGGGCCGGTCGGCGAGGAACAGGCCAGAACCCGGGTCTTGTTGCCCAGCAAGATCTCGGCATTGGTGCCGACATCGACAATCAGCGAGAGATCCTCGCGCGTCTCGGGCGCCTCGGAGAGCGCCACCGCCGCGCAATCGGCCCCCACATGCCCCGCGATCAGCGGAAGCAGATAGGCCCGCGCATCGGGCGCAAAGCCGCCCAGCCCGATCTCCGCCGCGCCAAGGCTCTGCGCCGAGCCGGTCGCGAGCGCAAAGGGCGCCTGGCCGAGCTCGACCGGGTCGATCCCCAGAAGCAGGTGATGCATGACCGGGTTGCACACGACCACCGCCTCGACCACGCCAGCCGCATCGACGCCGCCCTCGGCCACCAGCGCCGCGCCGAGCTCGCCCAAAGCCGCGCGCACCGCGCCGGTCATCTCGGCCGCCCCGCCCGGGTTCATCATCGCATAGCTCACCCGGCTCATCAGATCCTCGCCAAAGCGGATCTGCGGGTTCATCAGCCCCGACGAGGCCACCACCCGCCCATCGGTGAGATCGACGAGATGCCCCGCGATCGTGGTCGAGCCGAGGTCGATCGCAAAGCCATGAAGCGGCGCCTCGCGCAGCCCCGGCCAGACCGCCACCACCCGCGGCGCCGCCCCCGTGCCCGCATCATGCACCGCCGCCGTGATCTTCCAGCCGCCCTTGCGCAACACGCCCTGAAGCTGGCCCAGAACCGCCAAAGAGGCCACCGCGCCGGTGATCCCCCATTGCGCCGCCAAAGCCTCCGACACGCGCTCGAAATCGCCCGAGGGCTCGTGCATGTCGGGCTCGGCCACCTCGAGGTAAACCGCCCGCGTCGCCGGATCCATCTCCATCACCCGCTCCGAGGCGGATTTGCGGATCACCTGCTTGTGGACCTGGCTCTCGGGCGGCACATCGAGCACCACATCGCCCTCGATACAGGCCTGACAGCCAAGCCGCCGCCCGGGCTTGAGCCCGCGGATCCGGTCATAACGCTCCTCGACCGCATTGATCGGCGAGAGCGCATCCTCGCCCACATGCACGCCATGCTTGGCAAATTCGCCATAGCCCGGCGCGACCTGACATTTCGAGCAGATCCCGCGCCCGCCGCAAACCGAATCGAGATCGACGCCCAATTGCCGCGCGGCCTGCAGAACCGTCGTGCCCTTCGCCACCCGCCCGCGTTTGCCCGAGGGGGTGAAGATTACCAGTGCGTCGTCCTGAGCCATGCGCCTCTCCTTCGTTCTGCCTCCGTTTTAGGCGCAACCCGCCCCAAGGCAAGCCCCGCCGGCGACCGCGCGCGGCTCGATTGCGGCATCGCAGGCCGAGAGCGCCGGGGGCGCTGCCCCCGGACCCCCGGGATATTTGTGGCAAGATGAAGGGGAGGCGGCTCTTTCATCTTGCCCGAAATATCCCGGGGGAGGCGCAGCCGGGGGCAGCGCCCCCTCTGCCGGCGGTCAAAAGCTCAGCCGCGGGGCGTGCGCCGCGCCATGAAGGCGAGCCGCTCGAAGAGATGCACATCCTGCTCGTTCTTCAGGAGCGCGCCATGGAGTTTCGGCAGCAGGTTCGTGCCCTCGCGCTTGAGATCCTCGGGCGCCAGATCCTCGGCGAGGAGCAGTTTCAGCCAATCGAGCACCTCCGAGGTCGAGGGCTTCTTCTTCAGCCCCGGCGTTTCGCGGATCTCGTAGAACTGGCTCAGCGCCTCGGCCAGAAGCGCCTCCTTGATGCCGGGGAAATGCACGCCGATGATCTGCTTGAGCACCGCCGCTTCGGGGAATTTGATGTAATGGAAGAAGCAGCGGCGCAAGAACGCGTCGGGGAGCTCTTTTTCGTTGTTCGAGGTGATGATCACCACCGGGCGCTGCCGCGCGCGCACCGTCTCGCCGGTCTCGTAGACATGGAACTCCATCTTGTCGAGCTCCTGCAGCAGATCGTTGGGGAACTCGATATCGGCCTTGTCGATCTCGTCGATCAGCAGCACGACCCGCCCCTCGGCCTCGAAGGCCTGCCAGAGCTTCCCCTTGCGGATGTAGTTCTTCACATCATTGACCCGCGCATCGCCGAGCTGGCTGTCGCGCAGCCGGCTCACCGCGTCATATTCGTACAGCCCCTGCTGGGCCTTGGTGGTCGATTTGATGTTCCACTCGATCATCGGCAGGCCAAGGCTCGCGGCCACCTGACGCGCGAGCTCGGTCTTGCCGGTGCCGGGCTCGCCCTTCACCAAGAGCGGGCGTTCGAGCGCCACCGCGGCGTTCACGGCAACGGTCAGATCGGGCGGGGCGACGTAAGTCTCGGTCGATTGAAAGCGCAAGGCAAGCCTCCGGGTTGAGCGCGCCGAGACTAGCCGCGCGCCGCCCCCTCCGCAACCGCCCCGCCGGGCCTGCCGCAGCGCAGCGCACGCAGTGACGCGGCGTGAAAAGCGGGCGTGACATGGGCCGCTCTATGGGGTAAGGGAGCGCCCAAGCCGGGCCATGGCCCAGGCACGACAGAGAGGGCAGCGAAGAGATGAAGGCCGAAGTTTTTCTTCCCGATGACTACCGCCCCGCCGAGGACGAGCCGTTCATGAACGACCGTCAGCTCGAATATTTCCGGCGCAAATTGCTGGCGTGGAAATCCGAGCTTCTGGAGCAATCCGCCGAGACCCTCGAGGGGCTGGCCGAATCGGCGCGCTCGGTGCCCGATATCGCCGACCGCGCTTCCGAGGAGACCGACCGCGCGCTCGAGCTGCGCACCCGCGACCGCCAGCGCAAGCTCGTGTCCAAGATCGACAGCGCGCTGCGCCGCATCGACAACGGCGAATACGGCTATTGCGAGGTCACCGGCGAGCCGATCTCGCTCAAGCGCCTCGATGCGCGCCCGATCGCGACGATGACGCTGGAGGCGCAGGAGCGTCACGAGCGCCGCGAACGGGTCCACCGCGACGATTGACGGCAGCGCCGTTTGATTTCGCTCAAGGTTTTCCGCCACCGGTGCCGCCAAGGTGCCGGTGGTTTCGTTTCGGGAGGGGTTACGATGGTCATCGGTCGCAAGATCACGGTTCTGGGCGCAGGCATCGGCGGGCTCGCGGTGGCGCGGGCGCTGGCGCTGCGCGGGGCGGAGGTGACGGTGCTCGAACAGGCCGAGGCGATCCGCGAAGTGGGCGCGGGGTTGCAGGTCTCGCCCAACGGCGCGCGGGTGCTGCGCGCGCTGGGCTTGGGCGCCGCGCTCGAGGCGGCGGGGCCGCGCGCAGAGGCGGTCGAGCTCATCGACGGCGAAACCGCGAGCCGTGTGGCGCGGCTCGATCTCGCGCGGCTCAAACCCGCCGATGAATACCGCTTCCTGCATCGCGCCCGGCTGATCGAGCTTCTGGCCGAGGGCGCGCGCGAGGCCGGCGTGCAGGTGCGGCTTTTGCAAAAGGTCGAGCGCGTCGAGCTCGGCGCCTATCGCCCCCGGATCACCACCCAGCAAGGCATTGAAATCGAAGCCGATCTCGTGATCGGCGCCGATGGTCTCCATTCGAAAACTCGCGAGGCGCTCAACGGCACCGTCGCGCCCTTCTTCACCCATCAGGTCGCCTGGCGCGCGCTGATCCCCTGCGACGACGCCGAGCCGAAACTGGCGCAGGTGTTCATGGGCGCGGGCAAGCACCTCGTCAGCTACCCCTTGGGCAACGGGCTGCGCAATATCGTCGCGATCGAGGAGCGCCGCCGCTGGGTCGAGGAAAGCTGGAGCCTGCGCGACGATGCGCTGACGCTGCGCGCGGCGTTTGAGGAGTTCTGCCCGCGCGTGCAGGGCTGGCTGGCGCAGGTCGAGCAACCCTGGCTCTGGGGCCTCTTCCGCCACCCGGTCGCCGAGCGCTGGCATGGCCCGGGGGCCGCGATCCTCGGCGATGCGGCGCATCCGACGCTGCCCTTCCTCGCGCAGGGCGCGGTGATGGCGCTGGAAGACGCCTGGGTGCTGGCCGAAAGCCTCGCCGCCCATGCCGATGATGCGGTGGCGCTCGCCGCCTATCAGGCCGCGCGCCGCCCGCGCTGCGCCGCGATCGTCGAGGCCGCCAACAAGAACGCGCGCAACTATCACCTCTCGGGCGCGACCCGGGCGGTGGCGCATCTGGCGCTGCGCACGGCCTCCTCGCTCGCGCCGGGGCGGCTTCTGGGGCGCTTCGATTGGGTCTATGGCCATGACGTGACGGCGGGGCAGGGGCGGGCCGCCTGAGCCGCCGCCCCCTCAGCCGAAGAGAATGAGCCCCGAGCGCGCGATCGCCCAAAGCGTGGCCGCGCCGAAGGCCGCGTAGCAGATCACCGCCCCGCGGGCCTGAGCGCGCAACACCCCCGGCAGCCGCGCGCTCAGGCTCTCGCGGCGCGCAAACGGCGCCACCGCCCCCGCCCCAAGCGCCAGAGCCGTGCCCAAGAACAGCGGGATATAAAGCAGATAGCCGTAATAGCCATATTCCGGCTTGAGGATGCAAAACGGGCAGGGATGCGTCGGATGCTCGTAGATATAGGGCGAGATCACCGCCACGATCGCGACCAGCGCAGCGGCGAAAAACCCCGCCCCGCCGAGCGCGAAGAGCCCGTAAAACCGCCCCGTGCGGTGCACGAGCGCGCCGAGCGCCGCCACCAAAGCCCCCGCCCCGCCCAGAAGCCACAGCGCCGCCCCCGGCGCGAGCGCGGCCATGTCATCGGCAAGGCCCGGGTTCGCCGGCGTGAAGAGCTTCGAGCAGCAAGAGGTGATCACATCGGTCTTCAGTCCAAGGAAATAGCCAAGCTCCAGCCCGAAATCGAGCCAGATCACCGGCACGAGCGCCAGAAGGGCGGCGTATTTCACCCGGGTGAGCGGATAATCCCGCCCCATCCGGTCCGCCCGGTCGAGCATCAGCCACAGCCCCGCGCCGAAAAACACCGCGATTTTCGCGTAAAGCGCGGGGAAGCCATAGGCGTTGACCGAGAGCGTGCCCACCGCGCACATCGCGCCGACAAACAGCCCCGCCATCCGGTCGGCGTTGAACACAAAGAGCAACAGCGCGGCAAGCTCGGCCAGCATCACCGCGGCAAAGAGCGTCGAGACGAGCTCGGTCGCGCGTTCCATCGCGATCTGGCGGGGCGTGGCGCGCGCCAGATCCCAGCCGCGCAGCACCCGCAGCGCAAAGCCCGCCGCCCAGGTCCCCGCCACCGCCGCCAGCCCCGCGACGAGCAAAAGCGCCAGGATCGGCGTCTGGAAGATCATGCGCCGCCCTCCACCACCCGCCCGTCCTCGAGCACCACCACCCGGTCGACCCCCGCCGCCCCCCAGATCCGCGGATCGTGGCTCGTCATGATCACCGTCTTGCCCTCGGCCTTCAGCCCCGCGACGATCTCGAGAAACCGCCCCGTCAGATGCCCGTCGAGGTTCGCGGTCGGCTCATCGGCGATCAGGATCGGCGCCTCGTTGATCAAGGCCCGCGCGATCGCGGCGCGCTGGGTCTCGCCGCCCGAGAGATATTCGACCGGCATCTGCGCCTTCTCGGCCAGCCCCAGCGCGCCAAGCCGCGCCATCGCGCGCGCCGCCACCGCGCCCCGCTCGCCCCCCAAAGGCACGCTCGGCAACAGCACATTGTCGAGCACCGAGAGCCCGCGGATCAGGTTGAAACGCTGAAACACGAAGCCGAACATCGTGCGCCGCAGCTCGGTCAGATAGCGCTCGGGCAGGCTCGAGACGACCTCGCCCGCGACCGCGACGCGCCCCGCGCTCGGCCGCGCCATGCAGGCGATCACCGACAGAAGCGTGGTCTTGCCCGAGCCCGAGGGCCCCTTCAACACCGTCACCCCGCCGCGCGCCAGCGCGAGGTTTACCCCCTCGAGCGCGCGCACCTCATTCGGGCGGCCTTCGTTATAAAACTTCGCAACATCTTGAAGCGTAATCATTTTCCGCCCTCCTCAGCGCATGACCCGGTCCGGGTCGGCCGAGGCCACCCGCCAGATCGGCACCAGAACCGCCGCCGTATAAGGCACCACCGTCAAGAGCCCGAGCGTGGTGAGCTGCAAGGCATCAATCGCCGGGGTGAGCGGGAAATCGGGGTAGAGCACCGCCCAACCCTTCAACACCGGCGCAAAGAGCGTGCCCCCGGCAAGGAACACATGCCCATAGGCCGCGAGCGTGCCGATCAGGAACGCCCCCCCCGAAATCAGCGCCCCCTCCCAGAGTTTCATCGCGATCACATCGCGCGTATCCCAGCCGATCGCTTTCAAGATCCCGATCTCGCGCGCCTCCTCCGCCGAGAGCCCCGAGGCCTTTTCGGCCGCGAAAATCGCGAATGCCAGCATCGCCGCCCCGGCAAGCGCGGTCAAAATCCCCTCGCGCCAGGAGAACAGCTTCTCATAGGTCCGCCCGATCTCGGCGCGGGTGACAAAGCGCGCCTCGGGCAGAACCCGCGCGGCCTTCTCGACGATCGTGCCGATCTCGCGCTCATTGCGCACCCGCACCGCAATATCGGTGAACTTCCCCGCCGGCAGCGCGAAAAAGGCGCGGAAATCGGCCTCGTTCATCACCACGAGATCGGCGCTGACCAGCGCGGACTCGCTCCCAAAGGTCTGATCCACCACGAATTTCTGCAAATCTCCCGGGTGGCGCGAGAGAAACAGCGGCGCCGTCGCATAGGTAAAGCCGCGCGCCTTCGGGATCGCCTCGCCGATCCGCACATGGCCCGGCGCGGGCGCCGCTTCGCCCGCCGGCGCCACCATGATCGTGTAATTCGCGCCATTGATCCGGTCGTAGAAATAGCCCCAAAGCCGCCCCTCGGCGCCCGCCACGCCGCGGATCGCGCGCAAGGCCTCGATCGCCTCGGTCTCGATCATCTCCTGCCGGCCGAGGGTGAGCTTTTGCACGATCATCTCCGGCGCCGCGGCGAGAACCGCGCGCGCTTCCGTGCGCAGCGCGGCGGCGAAGAACATCGCCGAAGCCACCGCGAAGACCACCACCGAAAACACCGCGACCAGCGCGATATTCTTGCCCTTGCGGCGGGCGGCGGCGGCGAGCGTGTAATCGGCCAGCGCGCGCTGGCGGCGCAGCCAGTGTTTCATCGGGCAATCTCCTGAGCTGAAACCCCGAGCGCGCTCTGGCCGTATTGGCCGATCTGCCCGGGCTCGGGGGCGGGCATCAGGCTCCCCGAGGGAAAATGGTCGAGCGCGGCGGGCGCATCCATGAAAGCGGTCGCGAGATCGGCCAGCGCGGGGTGGCGGGTGAAACGCGCCTCGGTGAAAAGCGCCAGATCGGTGAGCCCCAGATCGCGCACCAGTGCCGCCGAAGCGGCGATCCGCGCGGCCTCGGCGGGGGCGCGCGCCGCGGCATGCACCGCCGCCCCCCCGGCCAGCGCCAGCAACAGCCCGAAAGCCGCGAAAACCGGCGTCGTGGGGCGGCGCGCGCTCATGGCGCGGCCCCGAGCGCGTCGAGATCGCCCGCATCGAGCGTCGCCAGAACCGCGCCCGTCACCTCGTCAAACCGCATCAGCCGCCGGCCCTGATGATCGGCCATGAACTCTGCCGCATCCGCCGCATCGGCGAGCGGCACCAGCTCATGCCCCATCGGCCCGAGCACATCCGAGCCCGCCGCATAAAGCGCCTCACCCGCCGCCACCCGCGTCACGCCATAGTAATCCGTCACCCCCATCGTCGTGATCTGATCGGCGCTGCGGCCCTGGGCATATTTCGGCATATCATTGAGATATTTGAAGAAATCCTTCGCGCCGTCGAAATGCTCGGCATGGCCATCGGCAAACAGGATCGTCGCGATCCAATCGGGGTATTTCGCGACAAACATCCCGCAGACCGGGCAGATATCGCGCGGCCCGGGGGCTGGCAGATCGACCGCCGCCGCCCCCGCCCGCGCGCCGCGCGGCGCCAGACCGAACACCGCCGCCGAGCCCAAAAGCCCGCCGAGAACCTGCCGCCGCGAAGCCGGCCGAGAAATCTTGCACATCATCGCCTCCTGAAAAAGAGGGGGGGCAGGCCGGGGCCCGCCCCCCGCCTGTCATTGCGCCGCCGCTTTCGCCTTGGCGCGCTTCTCGGCGCGCCGCGCGCGGATCGCGAGCGTGTCCTTGGCCATATCGGCATAAGCGAGCACCAGCGCCTCCTCGAAGCCCACGAGCTTCGCGTCCGGCCCCGCCGCCGCCTTCGCCGCCTCGGCATCGGCATAGGCGAATTTCGAGACATCCGTCATCGTGCCCGGCTTGCCCGGGTCGATCACATAGGTCATCTCCGCGCTGTCGGCGAGCGGCTTGACCTCGCCCTCCGCCCCCGCATCGCCCGCGTAGATCACCTTCGGCCCGCGATCCATGTTGATCGAGAGGCTGATCGCCGCGCAATGGATCGAGCAGGTGCCGTCAACCGCGTCATCGCCATAAACGATCAGATGGCGCGATTGGCTGAAGGCCTTGCGCATCATCCCGCAATAGGGGCAGCGGGGGTATTTCTCGAACTCGTTCTCGAGCGGCGCCGCATCGACCTTCAGAAACCGCGCCAGCCCGTTCTGATCGGTCCAATCCCAGGGCGTCATCGGCGCGGCGCCGCCCGCGGCGGGCATGCCCGGCATCGTGCTTTGCGCCGAGGCGGCGGTGGCGGCCATCACGAGGCCGGTCGAGGAGGTGAGAAGAAAATCACGACGTTTCATTGTCTTGTCCTTTGGTTGGGGCGCTCTCTGGCCCCGAAATCTGGTCACTGTGGGCTCTCGGATCACGCCGCCCCCGGGGGCGCGCGGATCAACCCAGGGCTCGGGGCGGCGCGCCAGGGCGCGCGCGGCGCGGCGGGCGGGGCCAAGGCGAGGGGGAACTCCGCGCGGATCGGCGCGGCCCAAACCGCGCCCGCGGGCGGCGCATCGAGCGCGCCCACCGCCACGCTCGCACAGACCGGGCAGGGCGCATGGCCCGCGCCCGCCTGGCCCGGGCCGGCCGGCCGGCCATCGGGCGTGACCCAGATCACCCCCGCGCCGGTGCAGATCTCCAAGAGCCCGCGCCCCGGCCCGCGCCCGGCCTCGGCCACAGCCCGCGCGCCCAGATGATCGACGCCGAGCAAGATCTCGAACGCCATCGCCAGAAGCGCAAAGACATGGCCGCGCGCGCTCATGGCCGCGCCTCCAGCCCATGGGGCACCACCACAAGGCCCGCATCGCGCGCGCGCAAGAACTCCGGTGCGATCCGCCAATGGTCGCGCAACACCGCCTCGCCGAGCGCCGCCTCGGGCGGGCAGGGGGCGCTCAGCCGCCCGCCGCTGAGCACCAGCGCCTCGGCGCAAAACCGCGCGGCAAGGCTCAGATCATGGAGCGCGCAGAGCACCGCCGCGCCGGTTTCCTGTGCATAGTCGCGCAAAATCTCGAGCGTGGCGAGCTGATGGTGCAGATCGAGCGCCGAGGTCGGCTCATCGAGCAGCAAGACCGCGGGCGCGCGGAACAGCCGCTGCGCGATCAGCACGCGCTGCTGTTGCCCGCCCGAGAGCGCCGACATCGGCCGATCGGCGAGCGCGCCGAGCCCGAGCCGCGCGAGCAGCGCCTCGGCCTCCGCCAGAAGCCCCGGCGCCACCCGCAGCCCGAGCGCCTCGCGTCGCCCAAGCAGCACACAATCGCGCACCGTGAGCGCCGCCCCCACCTCGAACCCCTGCGGCAAGAACCCGATCCGCGCCGCGCCGAGCACCGCGCCGCCCCGCGCGCGGATCGTCGCGCGCTCGCGCGCGAGCCCCGCCAGCGCCCGCAACAGCGTCGATTTGCCCGCGCCATTGGGCCCGACAAGCGCCGTCAACACCCCGCCGCGCAAGGAAAATTCCGCCCCCCCCACGATCTCGGCGCGGCCGCGGTAAAGCGCAGGCGAGCGGATCTCAAACATCATACCGCCCCTTCTGCCCCAAGATCACCGCGATCAGCATCGGGATCCCCGCGATCGCCGTAACCAGCCCCACCGGGATCGCCGCGCCCTGCGAGATCAGCTTCGCCGCGACCGAGGCGCTGACCAGAATGACCGCCCCCCCGATCGCCGCCATCGGCAGCGCGAAGCGATGATCCTCGCCCACGAGCGCGCGCGCGACATGGGGCGCAATCAGCCCGACAAAGCCGATCGTGCCGGTGAAACTCACCGCCGCCGCGGTCAGCGCCGCGGTGATCAGAAAGAGCCGCCGGCGCAGCGCCTCGGTCTCGAGCCCGAGGCTCGCCGCATTCGCCTCGCCAAGCCGCAGCGCGGTGAGCGCCCAGGCCTCGCGCGCCAGTAGCGGCAGGCAGAGCGCAACGATCCCCCCCGCGACCCAGACCCCCGGCCAGCTCGCCCGCGCAAGCGAGCCGAAGAGCCAGAAAACGATCTGCTGAAGCACCTCGGGTGCTGCCAGAAACTGCAACAGCGATTGCAGCGATTGGAAAAAGAACAAGACCGCGATGCCGACGAGCACGAGGATCTCGGGCCGCGCGCCGCGCACCTGCGCCAGCCCCCAGACGAGCGCCGTGGCACCGAGCGTCGCGGCAAAGGCAAAGAGCGGCGTGAGCAGATGCGGCGCGAGCGTGAGCCCGAGCGCGGCCGAGATCGCCCCCCCGAACATGATCGCCAGCGCCGCGCCAAAGCCCGCCGCCGCCGAAAACCCGAGCGTGAAGGGCGAGGCGAGCGGGTTGGCGAGCAGCGTCTGCATCACCAGCCCCGCAAGCCCGAGCGCCCCCCCGACGATCAGCGCCATCGCCACCTGCGGCAGCCGGATCTGATAAAGGATCGCCGCCGCCGCCCGGTTCTCGCCCGCCGGGCCCGCCCGCAGCGCCTCCCAAAGCGCGCCCGCCGAGAGCCCCGAAGGCCCGGTCAGCAGATCCGCCGCCACGAGCCCCGCCAGCGCAAGCCCCGCCGCGGCAAAGATCGTCGCCCGCCGCGCCGCAGCCGAGGGCGCGCGCACGCACGCCCCCGCGCCGGTGCCGCAGCCGATCTGCGACCCCGCGCTCATTGCAGCCGCGTCACGAACAGCCCGTCCGCCGCGATCGGCATCCAGGCCCGGTAAAACTCCGCCAGCTCCGCCCCCGGGTCGACATCGGCAAATTCCGCCGGATAGAGCGCCTTCGCGATCGCCCGCGCATAGACGAAATCCGACAGCGTGCGGTTGCCGCCATGATAGACGCCCCAGACCTCACCCGACTGCACCGCCGGTAGATCGGCCCAGCCCGGCCGCCCCGTATAGGCCGCCATCTTCGCCCGCGCCGCGCCCTGATCGGCGCCAAAACCGAGGATCACCGCCTCCGGCTTGTTGAGCCACTCCGACCCCGCCAGCAAGATCACATCCGGCCGCTCGGCCAGCACATATTCCGCCGCGAGCGGGCCCCAGTTCTCGATCTGCCCGCGTGCGATATTGTCGCCGCCGACGAGCTCGATCACCCCCGCCCACATGCCCTTGCCATAGGAATTGCCGATCTCGCCCGGGCCCTTCTGCGCCAGCTCGACATAGATCTTCTTGTGCGAGGGCCCGGCCTTGGCCACCCGCGCGAGCGTGTCCTCGGTCTTGGCGCGATACATCTGCGCCAGCGCCTCGGCGCGCTCGGGCTGCCCCATCACCGCGCCCAGAACCTGCGTCGAGAGCACATGCCGCTCGAGCGTCTGCGCGTTGTAATCGAGCGCGATCACCTTGATCCCCGCCGCCTCGATCGCCGCCACCCCGGGCGCGCCGAGCGCCTCGGTCTGCCAGCTCGCCAGGAGCGCAACATCGGGCTGCGCCGCGATCAGCGCCTCGGCCGAGAAAGACCCGTCATCGGTCGAGCCAAAATCGACCGCCCCCGCGAGCGCGGGGAACCGCGCCACATAGGCCGCCCATTGCGCCGGCCGCCACTCCGCCCAAGGCGCCCGCGACAGCGCCACGATCTTGCCGGCCCCCTCGGCCCCGGTCACCGCGAGGTAATCCTCGTAGTAAAAGCCGAGCGCCACCCGCTCCGGCACAGCCTCGAGCGTCACCTGCCGCCCGTCGAGATCGGTCACCGTGATCTCGGCCAGAGCCGGCGCAGTCGTCATCATCAGCGCCACAAGCGCCGTCATCTTCGCGAATTTCATGCAAATCTCCGTCTCGCATACCGCCCGGCGGAGCCGTGCTCCGGGGGTGCGGGCGATGGTCTGGGGAAGGCGCGGCGCGCGCGCCCGCTCAGATCAGACGAAGCGTGGCGGCGCCCGGGCGCCATGCGCGGGGTCGGGCGCGCGCATCGGCGCGAGCCCGCGCGCAGGCAACACCGGCTCGGGCGCGCGCTCGGCGGGGCGGAAATCGGGCAGCGCGGGCATCTCGAGCCCGGCGAGCGACAGCGACACCGCCAGACAGCTCGAGACCTCGTGATTCGTGCTCGGCAGCGGCGCTTCGTCCGAAACCGAGCCATCCGCCGCCATCCAGATCTCGCGCGGGCCCTCGCCCGTGCACAGCACCAGCCGCGCCCCCTCCGCGCCCGCAACGCGCATCATCCCCTGTGGCACAACGCCCGACGCGATCAGCGCGACCAGCAGCACCACCCGAGCCGCAGCCGCCCAAACCGCTCCCCGAGAGGGGGGCGCGCCACTCGGGCGCAGGGCAGAGAAGGGGCGAAGAAGCCAGGCCATACCCCCAGATAGCAGATCCCCGGTGCCGCGCGACTTGATTTCGCTCAAGCGCGGCGCCCCGTCGCAGAGCCGGTCGCCGCGCATCCGCCGCCTTGCCGCGCATTCCCCCTTCCCTCCGGCGCGCGCCGGCGCAACACTGGCCCCAATCGGAGGACATCATGCTCACCATCACCCGCGAACATCCCGTTCAGGAAAACCTCGCCCATCTGCACGCCCGCCACCATGCCGCGATGCATGCCGACACGCCGCCCGAATCGATCCACATGCTGCCGCCCGAAGCGCTCGCCGCCCCCGGCATCACCTTCTTCGTGCTGCGCGAGGAGGGCCGCGCGCTCGGCATGGGCGCGCTCAAACGCCTCGCGGCGGATCATGCCGAGATCAAATCCATGCATATCCTCGAAGAGACCCGCGGGCGCGGGCTGGCGCGGATGATGCTCGGCCATCTGATCACCGAAGCGCGCAGCCTCGGCTTTGCGCGGCTGAGCCTCGAGACCGGATCGCAGCCCTCCTTCGCGCCCGCCCGCGCGCTCTATCTCGCCGCCGGCTTCACCGAATGCCCGCCCTTCGAGGGCTACAGCCTCGACCCGATGTCGGTCTATCTGACGCGCGCGATCTGACCGCCCCGGCTTGCAAGAACCCGCCGCTTTGCGCCATAAGGGCGCGGTGCGGTCCCGTAGCTCAACTGGATAGAGCAGCTGCCTTCTAAGCAGCGGGTTGGGGGTTCGAGCCCTCCCGGGATCGCCAGTTGCGCCCGCGATTGTATCCATATCAATCGCGGCCTTTCCGGCGCCCGCGCCGCGTCCTAAGTAGGGCCGGGGAGAGCTGCGGAGATCGTCATGCGGATTTTCATCAATGGCTTCGGCCGGATCGGGCGCTCGGTCCTGCGCGCGCTGATGCTTGAACGCGCCCGCGGCGGCGCGCGCTGGCCGCTCCTCGAAGTGGTCGGCATCAACGATATCGCCACCCCCGAGATGTGCGCCTATCTCTTTGAATATGATAGCGTCTTCGGGCCCTGGCGGGGCTCGGTCGCGCGCGCGCCCGGGGCGCTGGTGATCGATGGTCTGGCGATCGCGCTGCACCGCGTGGCGGATCTGAGCTGCCTCGATCTCTCCAATGTCGATGTCGTCTTCGAATGCACCGGGCGCGCCGATGATGCCACGATCGCGGGGCAGGGGCTGGCGGGCGGGGCCGGGCGGGTGCTGATCTCCGGCCCCTCGCGCGCGGCCGATTTCACCGTCGTGCTCGGCGCCAATGACGCCGGGCTGGGCGCCCAACGCATCGTCTCGAATGCGAGCTGCACCACCAACGCACTCGCCCCCCTCGCCGCCGCGCTGGACGCCGAATTCGGCATCGTCACCGGCTCGATGACCACGATCCATTGCTACACCGGCTCGCAGCCCACCGTGGACGCGCCCGCCGCCGATTTCGCCCGCTCGCGCGCGGCCGCCCTCTCGATGGTGCCGACCACCACCTCGGCGGGCCGGCTGCTCGACGGCGTGCTGCCCCATCTCGCTGGCCGGCTGATCGCGCAGGCCGTGCGCGTGCCCACCGCCTCGGTCTCCGCCGTCGATCTCGCGGTGATGACCACCCGCCCGGCCACCCCGGCGGCGGTGAACGCGCTCTTTGCCCGCCTCGCGGCCGAGGGCGGCGTGATCGGCGCGACCGAGGCCGCGCTCGTCTCCACCGACCTGCGCGCGCGGCGCGAAAGCGTGGTCATGGCGCTGCCCGAAACCCGCGTGACCGAGGGCGGGCTGTTGCGTGTCTTTGGCTGGTATGACAACGAATGGGGCTTCTCGAACCGCATGCTCGATATCGCCGAGCGCCTCGCAGAGCTTTGATCTCAAACGAAAAAGCCCCGCGCGAGCGGGGCTTTCCGTGGCATCCTGTCAAGCCGCTCACTCGCGGCGGTCGCCCAAGAATTGCAGCAAGAACATGAACAGGTTGATGAAGTCGAGATAGAGCTGCAGCGCGCCGAGGATCGCGGCCTTGCCGAGGAAATCGCGGTCCGAGTTCACCATCTGCAGGTAGGTGTTCTTGATGTTTTGCGTGTCATAGGCGGTCAGACCGGCAAACAGCAGCACCCCGATCACCGAGATCGCGAATTGCAGCGCCGAGCTGGCGAGGAAGATGTTCACGATCGAGGCGACCACAAGCCCGATCACGCCCATCATCAGGAACGAGCCGAAGGCGGTCAGGTTGCGCTTGGTCGTGTAGCCGTAAAGCGACAGCCCCGCGAAGGCGATCGCGGTCACGAGGAAGGTCGTCGCGATCGACACCCCGGTATAGACGAGGAAGATCGACGAGAGCGATGCCCCCATCAGCGCCGCATAGGCCCAGAACACCATCTGCGCGGTCGAGGTCTGCATCTTGTGCAGCGTCGCCGAGAAGGCGAAGACCACCACCAGCGGCGCGAACATCAGCACCCATTTCAGCGGCGAGGTATAGATCGCCGCGCCGAATTGCGTGAGCTGCATCTGCCCCGAGGCATCGACCGTCGCCGACATCGCGGCAAAGAGCCAGGCGACGACGCCGGTGATCGCCATGCCGCCGGCCATCAGCCCGTAAACCTTGTTCATATGGGCGCGCAGGCCCTCGTCGATATAGCTCGCGCGCGCGGCATCCGTGCTGCGCATCGTGTTGAAATCGGCCATACTTCCCTCCGTAATGTCGCTCTCCCGCGCCCTGAACGCGGGTTTGGCTTCGATATTGGAAGCCCCACGCGCCATTTCAAGACGCGCGCGGGCGGTTTTCGCGCCTCACCGCATCGTGACCACGACCTTGCCGGTCGAACGGCGGTCGCGCAGCATCGCCAGCGCCTCCTCGACCCGCGCCAGCGGCAGCTCGGCCGAGATATGCGGCCGCAAACCGCCCTCGGCAAACATCGCGAAGAGCCGCGCCATCGAACCGGTCAGAAGCCCCGCATCGAGCTTCAGATAGCCGCCCCAGTAAAGCCCGTGAATCTCGAGGTTTTTCACCAGCGCATGGTTGAGCTTCAACGCCGGCTGCGCGCCCGAGGCAAAGCCGATCACCAAGAACCGCCCGCCCGGTTTGAGCGCGGCGAAGGCCGCCTCGCCCGCCGCGCCGCCGATCGCGTCATAGACCACATCGACGCCCCCCGCCGCCTTCAGCGCGCCCTTCAGATCCGCCGTCTCGCTGTCGATCACGAGATCCGCCCCCGCCGCCCGCGCGATCGCGAGCTTCTCCTCGCCGCGCGCGCAAGCGATCACCCGCGCCCCCATCCGCGCGCCGATCTCGACCGCGGTCAGCCCCACACCCCCCGCCGCGCCGAGCACAACCAAGGTCTCGCCCGGCGCCAGCCGCCCGCGCGCCTCGAGCGCCAGATGCGAGGTGCCATAAGCGATCTGAAACGCCGCGGCCTGCGCGTAACTCATCCCCGCGGGCATCTCCGTGCAGCGGGTTTCGGCGAAATTTCCCGCCTCGGCGAGCCCGCCCTGCCCGGAAAACACCGCCACCCGCGCGCCCGGGCTGAGCCGCGTGCCCGGCCCCGCCGCCGTGACCCGCCCGGCGAGCTCCATCCCCATCACGAACGGCGCCGCGGGCGTGTCCTGATACTTGCCCTCGATCATCAGAAGATCGGCGAAATTGAGCCCGCAGGCCGCGATCTCGACCTGCACCTCGCCCGGGCCGGGCGGGCCGAGCGGCAGATCGACAAGGGCAGGGGCGGTGGCAGGCGAGGCGATCTGATAGGCGCGCATGGTCTTTCCGGTCGTCAGGGCTGTGAAGGTTGGGCGGGGCCCGCCGGGCAGGATAGTGCCTGCGCCCCGCGCAGACCAGAGCCCGCGGCCGCGCCGTGACGGCAAACCCGGGGGGGAAGTTGACGTAAAGGCGAATCAATCGCCGTTGCAAGCTGGGTGCCGTGACGTAGCGGAAGCCGCAAATTGCATTGCAAAATGCAAAACACGCCGCGCGCGAGCGCCCCGCCAAAGAGTCCCGCACAGGGGGAACGCCCCCGATTGGTCGGAAATTTGCTCCGATTGCTCGCTTGGGGCTATTCTGGCACCTGTCTTTTTAGACAGGTTTAACGATTTGCAACGGAAGTTCCAATTAAGCGCGTGTTACCAATCAGAACCTGGTGGTTTGAGGGCGATTACATGAAACATCCTGTCGATGTCCACGTGGGCAAACGCATCCGTCATCGGCGTTGGCTGATCGGCATGACGCAGCAGCAACTGGCCGACAAGGTTGGCATCAAGTTCCAGCAGATCCAGAAATACGAGACCGGCATGAACCGCGTCTCCGCCTCGCGTCTGTGGGATATCGCCGACGCGCTCGACGTGCCGATCTCGTTCTTCTTCGAGGGGCTCGCGGGCGAGGCCGAGGCGCCGATGCGCGAGATCACCGGCGATATCCTCGCCGACAAGGAGGCGCTGGCGCTCGTGCGCTCCTATTATGCGATCCCGGAAGCGCAGCGCCGCCGGCTCTTCGAGCTTGCGAAAGTGCTCTCCGACGCGGCCTGAGCGGCCAAAAGCCCCGCGGGGCTTTGGAAAACTTGACCATGGGCAAGGGGGCGGCTACCGCTCCCTTGTTGCATTTCGGCGCAGGGGGCGAGCATGGCGGGGATTTTGAGCGAGGCGGAACGGGCCCATCTGGCCGAGGTGGCGCAGGCGCTGGCCGAGGCCGCGCGGCGCGAAACCCTCGCCGCCTTCCGCCCCGAGGGCGGGATCGCGGCGCAGAACAAGCTCGCGGGCGGCTTTGACCCGGTTACCGCCGCCGACCGCGCCGCCGAGGCCGCGATGCGCGAGATCCTCGCCCGCGAGCGCCCCGAGGATGGCATCTATGGCGAGGAATATGGCGTGAAATCAGGCTCTTCCGGCCTGACCTGGGTGCTCGACCCGATCGACGGAACCCGTGGCTACATGTCCGGCACGCCGACCTGGGGGGTGCTGATCGCGCTCTCCGAAGAGCTCGAGGATGGCCCGGGCCGCCCGCTGATGGGCCTGATCGACCAGCCCTATATCGGCGAGCGCTTCTTTGGCGGCTTTGGCGCGGCCTGGTCGCGCGGGCCGCTGGGGGAGCGGCGGCTGCGCACGCGCGCGGCGCGGCCCCTGGCCGAGGCGGTGCTCTATTCCACCTTCCCCGAGGTTGGCACCCCCGAAGAGGGCGCGGCCTTTGCGCGGCTTTCCCGCGCGGCGCGCCTGACCCGCTACGGCACCGATTGCTATGCCTATGCGCTGATCGCGGCGGGGCAGATCGACCTTGTCGTCGAGGCCGGGCTGCAGCCCTATGATGTCGGCGGCCCGATCGCGGTGATCGAGGCGGCGGGCGGGATCGTCACCGATTGGGCCGGCGGGCCGGCCTGGCGCGGCGGGCGGGTGCTCGCGGCGGCGAATGCCGAGACCCACGCGGCGGCGATGGCGATTTTGGCGGGCTAGGCCGGGGCGCTGCCCCGGACCCCGGGATATTTGGGGCAAGATGAAAGGCGAGGGGATGCGCGAGATTCTGATCCGGGGTGCGGGGGTCGTGGTCACCATGGATGCCGCGCGGCGCGAGCTTGCGGGCGCTGACGTGCTCCTGCGGGGCGGAGAAATTGTCAGCCTCGGCAAGGGGTTGCGGACCGAAGGTGAGGTGGTCGAAGCGCGCGGTTGCGTGGTGACGCCGGGGCTCGTGAACACCCATCACCATCTCTATCAGACGCTGACGCGGGCGGTGCCGGGCGGGCAGGATGCGCTCCTTTTCGGCTGGCTGAAGACGCTTTATCCGATCTGGGCGAAGATGGGCCCGGAGGAAATCCGCGTCTCGGCGCTCGCCGGGCTGGCCGAGCTCGCGCTTTCGGGCTGCACGATGAGCTCGGACCATCTCTACATGTATCCCAACGGCGCCCGTCTCGAGGATACGATCGACGCGGCCACCGAGATCGGCCTGCGCTTCCACCCGACCCGCGGCGCCATGTCGATCGGCGAGAGCGCGGGTGGGCTGCCCCCCGATGCGCTGGTCGAGCGCGAGGCCGCGATTCTCGAGGATTGCATCCGGGTGATCGACGCCTTCCACGACCCGCATGAGGGCGCGATGGTCCGCGTCTGCGTGGCGCCCTGTTCGCCGTTTTCGGTTTCGCGCGAGCTGATGCGCGATGCGGCGCTGCTTGCCCGCGACAAGGGCGTCATGCTGCACACCCATCTGGCCGAAAACGACGAGGATATCGCCTATTCCGAGGCGCAGTTCGGCTGCCGCCCCGGCCAATATGCCGAGGATCTCGGCTGGACTGGCGCGGATGTCTGGCATGCGCATTGTGTGAAACTCGATTGTTCGGAAATTGAAGTTTTTGCCCGCACGGGCACCGGGGTTGCCCATTGTCCCTGTTCGAATTGTCGTCTTGGTTCCGGGATCGCGCCGGTGCGGGCGATGCGCGATGCGGGGGTGAAAGTGGCGCTTGGGGTCGATGGATCGGCCAGCAATGACGCGGGCGCGCTGATTGCCGAGGCGCGTCAGGCGATGCTCTTGCAGCGGGTGCAAAACGGCGCCGATGCGATGAGCGCGCGCGAGGCGCTCGAGATCGCAACCTTGGGCGGCGCGCGGGTTCTGGGCCGCCCCGAGCTTGGCCAGATCGCGCCGGGCAAGCGCGCCGATCTCGCGCTGTGGGATGTCTCGGGCCTCGAGGCCGCCGGCGCCTGGGATCCGGTCGCGGCGCTGGTGCTGTGCGGCATGACCCGGGTCAAACATCTCTTCGTCGAGGGCCGCCAGGTGGTGCGCGACGGCGCGCTCACCACGATCGACCTCGGGCGCACCATCGCGCATCAGACCCGCCTCGCGCGGCGGCTCGCGGCGTGATCAGCGCCGCTTCTGCCCGCCGACCCAGACGCTGGTGATCGCCCGGTCATCGCCCATCATGATCGTCGGGAAGAGCGCCTCCCAGAACCCCTCGGCGCGCGCCGCCCGCTGCGCGATCGCCGGCGTCGAGGCGAGATCCACCACGATCAGATCGGCCTCCATCCCCGCCGCCAGATTGCCGATTTTATCCGCAACCCCAAGGGCTTGCGCCGAGGCCCCGGTGGCGAGCCACCATAGCTGCGCGGGGTGAAGGGGCATGTGGCGCAGCTGCGCGATCTCATAGGCCGCGGCCATCGTGCGCAGCATCGAGAAGCTCGAGCCGCCCCCCGTATCGGTCGCGAGCCCGACCCGCATCCGCGCCGCCACCCCCGCCATGTCAAAAAGCCCCGAGCCGATGAATGTGTTCGAGGTCGGGCAATGCACCACCGCCGCGCCCACCTCCGCCAGCCGGTCGATCTCGCGCGGCTCGAGATGGATCGCATGGCCGTAAAGCCCGTTTGCGCCCAAGAGCCCGAAGGCCTCATAAGTGTCGAGATAATCGCGCGCCTGCGGGAACAGCCCCTTCACCCAGGCGATCTCGTCGGTCTGCTCGCTCAGATGGGTCTGCATCAGACAGTCCGGGTGCGCGGCCCAGAGCGCGCCAAGCGCCTCGAGCTGCTCGGGGCTCGAGGTCGGCGAAAATCGCGGCGTGATCACATAGGAGAGCCGCCCCCGCCCATGCCAGCGCGCCAAAAGCGCCGCCGATTGGTCATAGGCCGTGGCCGGCGTGTCGCGCAGCCCCTCGGGCGCGTTGCGGTCCATGCAGGTCTTGCCGCCAAAGGCCCGCATCCCCCGCGCCTCGGCGGCGCCAAAAAACGCCTCGACGCTCTCGGGATGGATCGTGCAATAGCTGCACATCGCCGTCGTGCCATGCGCAAGCGCCAGGTCGAAATAGCGCTCCGCCACCGCCGCCGCATAGGCCGGGTCGGCAAAGCGCATCTCCTCGGGGAAGGTGTAACTCTCCAGCCAGTCGATCAGCCGCTTTCCCCAGCTCGCGATGATTGCGGTCTGCGGGTAATGCACATGCGCGTCGATGAACCCCGCCGAGATCAGCGCCTGCCCGTAATCATGCAGCCGCGCCGCCGGATAGGCCGCGCGCAGATCCGCCGCCGCGCCGACCGCCACGATCCGCCCCTCGGCCACCGCCACCGCGCCGCACGCCTCATGCCGCGCCGCCGCCGCCCCTTCGCGCAGCGGATCGCCCTCGAAACTCAACACCTGTCCCAGCAGCAGATCGACCATCGCGCCCCCCTTCGGTTCGCCCCAGCCTAGGCCCGCGCACCCGTCGGGGGCAAGCGCTCTTGCCCCGCCGCCCGCGAGCCCCGCCCGTGCTTGCGTATTTGAGCCAAGAAGAAACGGCAGGCCTGCGCGAGTTTCCCTTCTTCTTGGTCCAAATACGCAAATTCTGTCCTGCCCACCCGGCGCCCGGGCCGCGTTTTTCTCCCCCCGCCCCCTGTCGCCCGGCGGCGGGCTTCGGTAAGGTGCGCCAAAACAGGGGGTCGCATGGCGGAAGAACGCTCGGACGAGCATGAGCGCGAAGAAGAGGATTATCGGCTCGACGGCGATCTCGTCGACCGGATCACCGACGCCGCCGACAGTGGCGAGGCCGAGCGCCTCGCCGCGCTCCTCGAGCCACTCCACGCCGCCGATATCGCCGACCTTCTCGAACAGGTTTCCCCCGCCGAGCGGCGCGACATCTTGCGCCTTTGGGGCCGCGAGATCGACGGCGAGGTGCTCACCGAGATCGACGAATCCATCCGCGAGGAGGTCATCGAGGCGCTGCCGAAGGATGTCCTCGCCGAGGCCGTGCGCGAGCTTGATTCCGATGATGTCGTCGACCTGATCGAAGACCTCGAGGAGCCCCAGCAGGAGGCGATCCTCGAGGCGCTCGACGAGACCGACCGTGCCGCGGTCGAGCAATCGCTGACCTATCCCGAATATTCCGCCGGCCGCCTGATGCAGCGCGAGGTCGTCACCGCGCCCGAACATTGGAGCGTCGGCGAGACGATCGATTTCCTGCGCCGCGAGGATGAGCTCCCCGATCAGTTCTACCACGTCATCCTCGTCGACCCGGGCCACCACCCGATCGGCTATGTCACGCTCGGCAAATTGCTCGCCTCGAAGCGCGACATGGCGCTCACCGAGATCACCGAGGACAGCTTCCGCACCATCTCCGCCTGGCAGGAAGAGGCCGATGTCGCCTATGCTTTCAACCAGTATCACCTGATCTCGGCCCCCGTCGTCGACGACCATGACCGCCTCGTCGGCGTGATCACCATCGACGATGCGATGGCCGTGCTCGACGAGGAACACGAGGAAGACATCCTGCGCCTCGCCGGCGTCGGCGATGAGAGCTCGATCACCGACAGCGTGCTCGAAACCGTCCGCCAACGCCTGCCCTGGCTTGGCATCAACATGCTCACCGCGGTGCTCGCCTCCTCGGTGATCAAGCTCTTCGAGGGCACCATCGGCCAGATCGTCGCGCTGGCCGTCCTGATGCCGATCGTCGCCTCGATGGGCGGCAACGCCGGCACCCAGACGCTCACCGTCGCGGTCCGCGCGCTCGCCACCAAGAACCTGACGCAAAGCAACGTCTGGCGGGTGATCCGCCGTGAGGCGCTCGTCGGGCTGACCAATGGCGCGGTCTTCGCGCTCTGCCTCGGCGCGGTCGCCTGGGTCTGGTTCGGCACGCCGGCGCTGGGCCTCGTGATCGCGGCGGCGATGGTCATCAACCTCTTCATCGCCGCCGTCGCCGGCATCGCGGTGCCGCTCGTGCTGGAAAAACTCGGCGCCGACCCGGCGCTCGCCTCGGGCACTTTCGTCACCACGATGACCGATGTCGTCGGCTTTTTCGCCTTTCTCGGGCTCGCAACCGCGGTGCTGCTATGAGTGAAAATCTGACCGAAATCAAAGCGTTCGCCCGAAAGGCCGCGCTGGCTGCGCGCAAGGTGGCGCATGCGCGGGGCCAAGGCGAGGCGGCCTGCCTGCGGCTCTCCGAGGCGCTCGAGCCCTTCGCGGGCCAGCCCGTCGCGGGCTATCTGCCGCTGCGCAGCGAGATCGACCCGCTGCCCGCCATGGCGCGCCATTTCGGCCCGGTCGGGGTGCCGGTGGTGCTTGGCCCCGCGCGGCCGCTGATCTTCCGCCGCTGGACGCCGGAGACGCCGCTGATCCCGGGCGATTTCCAGACCCTGATCCCGGCCGAGGGCGAGGAGATCTTCCCGCGCGTGCTGATCGTGCCGCTCGTCGCCTTTGATGCGCGCGGCTATCGGCTCGGCTATGGCGGCGGCTTTTACGACCGCACGCTGGAGGGGCTGCGCGCGCGCGGCCCGGTCACCGCGATCGGCTTTGCCTTTGCCGCGCAGGAGCTCGAGGAGGTGCCCGTCGAGCCGACCGATCAGCCGCTCGACAGGATCATCACCGAGGCCGGCGAGATCCGCCTGACGCCCTGAGCCCGGTTGACACAGGCGCGCGCGGGGCCCGCACCCTGCGCGCCCCGGGTTTGATCTTCAAGAGGCTGGCATGAAACGCATTTTCTCGCATCTCGGGGCGCTCGCGCTGGCCGCCCCCGCCGCCGCCTCGAGCTGCGAGGAGATGTGGTTCGTGCGCAACCTCGTCTTCGATCGCGCGGGGATGTGCTTTGGCTCGCCGCTCTCCGCCCGCTCGGCGGAGATCGTGGCGCAGATCAAGGGCTTCGAGGCCGATCTCGGCTGTGCGGTCGAGACCTCGCAGACCGGTTTCGAGCTGCCCACCGAGGCGGCGTTGCGAGCCGCCGAGGAGCTGCCGGTGCCCTCGCCGGGGGAGAGCCTCTGTCTTGGGTTCAATGCCCCCACCGTGCCGCTGCGCGCCGCCCCGCGCCTTGAGGCGGAGGTGATCTCTTCAGTCATGGCGGGCGATGCGGTGGGCTTTGGCTATGAGCCGGTCGCGGGGTGGGACTATGTCGTGACGGCGCGCGGCGGCGGCTGGATGCCGGGTGACACGATCGGGCCGGAGAGCTGTGAGGGCTGGGCGGGCTGAGCGGGGCCGGGCGGTCGGGGCCGGGCGGTCGGGGCTGGGCGGTTGGGGCCGGGGCGCAGGGGGCTTTGCCCCCGCGGCCTGCGGCCGCCCCCCGGGATATTTTCGCATCGTTGAAGGGAATTTCGCAGCGCCGGGCGGGGCGGCGGGCGGCGGGCGGTTGCGCGGCGCGCGGGGCGGGCTTATGGGAGGGGCATGAAACTACTCTTCTTGGGCGATGTGATGGGGCGTGCGGGCCGGGCGGCGATTGCCGAGCGGTTGCCGAAGCTGCGCGCGGACTGGGGGCTCGATTTCGTCGTGGTGAACGGCGAGAACGCCTCTTCGGGCATGGGTCTGACGGCGGAGCATGCGAAGCTCCTGCTCGAGGCGGGGGCCGATGTGGTGACGCTGGGCGATCATGCTTTCGATCAGAAGGACATGATCCGCGCGATCGACAGCGAGAGCCGGATCATCCGGCCCTTGAACTTCGCCAAGGAGGCGCCCGGGCGCGGCGCGCGGCTTTACGAGGACCGGCGCGGGCGCAAGGTGCTGGTGGCGCAGGTGCTCGGCCAGGTGTTCATGAAGCGCGCCTTCGACGACCCGTTCTCGGCGGTCGATGCGGTGTTGCGCGCCCATCCGCTCGGCGGGCTCGCGCAGGCGATCTTGATCGATGTCCATTGCGAGGCGACCTCGGAGAAAATGGCGATGGGCCATTTTTGCGACGGTCGCGCCTCGGTGGTGGTCGGCACCCATACCCATGTGCCCACCGCCGATGCGATGGTGCTGCCCGGCGGCACCGCCTATCTGACCGATGCGGGCATGTGCGGCGATTACAACTCGGTGATCGGCATGGAAAAGGCCGAGCCCCTGCGGCGTTTCATCACCGGCATGGCGCGTGATCGCTTCACCCCGGCGAAGGGCGAGGCGACGCTCTCGGGGCTCTATGTCGAGACCGATGACCGCACCGGCCGCGCCACGCGCTGCACCGCGATCCGCGTTGGCGGCCGGCTGCCGCAAGCCGGCCCCGCCTGACTGCCCGGAAAACCGGCACCTGGCTGAGGCCGGGGCGAACTTCGCCGGCGCCCGCGATTGGGCGCTTGCCCCGCCCCGGCCCGCCGCTAATATCGCCCCAGCGCAACAACCGACCGAGGCATCATGATCGACCTTCCGCTTTCCGAGACCGGCACCGCCATCGCGGCGCTTCTCATCGTGGTCGGCATGTTCGTGATGTTCCTGCGCGAGAAATCCCCGCCCGAGGTGGTGGCGATGGGCGGCGCGGCGGTGCTCCTCGTCTTCGGCTTCGTGCCCTACAAGGACGCGGTCGAGAGCCTCTCGAACTCCGCCCCCTGGACGATCGCCTTCATGTTCCTGATCATGGGGGCGCTGGTGCGCACCGGCGCGCTCGACGCCATGACCCGGATGGCCGAGGCCCATATCTCCGCCCGCCCGGTCGCCACCGTGATCTTTCTCTTTGCCGTCACCATGCTCGCCTCGGGGGTGATGAACAACACGCCCGTCGTCGCGGTGATGATCCCGGTCTTCATCCAGGTCGCGCGCAAGATCGGCACCTCGCCCTCGCGCTTCCTGATGCCGCTGAGCTATTTTACCGTGATGGGCGGCATGCTCACCCTGATCGGCACCTCGACCAACATCCTCGTCGATGGCGTGGTGCGCAAGGACGGGCTCGAGCCCTTCGGCATCTTCGAGATCCTGCCCTTGGGCCTCGCCGTCGCCGCCGCGGGCTCGATCTTCATGGCGCTTTTCGCCAAACGCCTCGTGCCCGAGCGCCAGTCGATGTCCTTCCTGCTCGGCCAGCGCCCGAAGATGAAATATTTCACCGAGGTCGCGATCCCGGAGAATTCCGGCCTGATCGGCACCGCGGTGCTCGAGGTCGATGCCTTCAAACGCGAGGGCGTGCGGGTGATCGACGTGCTGCGCGGCGATGCGAGCTTGCGGCGCGATCTCGGGGCGGCGGTGCTCGAGGCGGGCGACCGGGTGGTGCTGCGCACCGAGATGTCGGAACTCCTTTCGATGCAGCAAAACGCCGATCTGCGGCTTGTCGACAAACTCTCCTCGGTGGCGACCGAAACCGTCGAGGTGCTGATCTCGCCGGGCTGCCGGATGATCGGGCGGTCCCTCGGCGAATTGCGCCTGCGCCGCCGCTACGGCGTCTATGTGCTCGCCGCCCACCGGCGCAACCAGAACATCGGCCGCCAGCTCGACGACCTCGTCGTGGTGGTCGGCGATACGCTCCTGCTCGAAGGCGCGCCCGAGGATATTGCGCGCCTTGCCGCCGACATGGATCTCGTCGATGTCTCCAAACCCTCCGCCCGCGCCTTCCGCCGCTCGCATATGCCGATCGCGATCGGCGCGCTCGTCGCGGTGGTGGCGCTCTCGGCCTTCGACGTGGCGCCGATCATGGCGCTCTCGATGGTCGCGGTCTCGGTGATCCTGCTCACCGGCTGCATCGACGCCGATGAAGCGTTCTCCTTCATCGACGGCCGGCTTCTGGCGATGATCTTCTCGATGCTGGTGGTGGGCTCGGCGCTCGAGGCCTCGGGCTCGGTCAAGCTGATCGTCGATGCGGTCTCGCCCTGGCTGGGCACGCTGCATCCGCTCGCCGCGCTCTTTGCGGTCTATTTCCTCGGCACGATCATGACCGAGTTCCTCTCCAACAACGCCGTCGCGGTGATCTACACCCCGATCGCGATCAAACTCGCGCTCGCGCTCGGGCTCGATCCGCGCCCCTTCGCGGTGGCGGTGATGTTCTCGGCCTCGGTGGCCTTCGCCACGCCGATCGGCTATCAGACCCATATGATGGTCTACGGCCCCGGTGGCTACCGCTTCTCGGATTTCCTGCGTCTGGGGATCCCGCTCGATATCGTCACCGGCATCGTCGCCTGTCTCGTCATTCCCCTCGTCTGGCCGCTGTGAGGTTTTCCATGCGCCTGCTTCCCCTCGTTTCCGCCGCCGCCGCGCTCGCGCTTTCCGCCTGCGGGATCTCGCCTTACCCCGCCAACCCCGACCGCGTGACCCTGATGGGCGACACGCTCACCGTGCATTTCTTCGACGGCACCTCGTGCAAGGCCGATGTCCGCGAGGCCCCCGCCGGCCATTTCCCCGCCTGCGCCCAGCCGATGGATTACGATGTCGAGATCTTGCACAAGGCGCTGATGGAGAGCGGCCCGCTCGCCACCCAGCCCTATGCCCATATCCGCCTCACCCGCGTCTCCGATGGCCGCGTGTGGCTTTGGGAAACCCCGCAAGAGGCGCGCTCGGGCCAATCGATGACCGATCCGGTGCATTACTTCTGACCGCGCCGCTTGCGGCCCGCCCCCCGGCTGGCATATAGAGGCCGCAATTCTTAGAGATTGTGACGGAGAAGGTCATGGCAGGCCATTCCAAATGGGCGAACATCCAGCACCGCAAGGGCAAGCAGGATGCGATCCGCTCGAAAATGTTCTCGAAACTCGCCAAGGAGATCACGGTCGCGGCGAAAATGGGCGACCCCGATCCCGACAAGAACCCGCGGCTGCGTCTGGCGGTGAAGGCGGCGAAATCGCAGTCGATGCCGAAGGACGTGATCGACCGCGCGATCAAGAAATCGCAGATGGGCGATGCGGCGGATTACACCGAGATCCGCTATGAGGGCTACGGCCCGAACGGCATCGCGATCATCGTCGAGGCGCTGACCGACAACCTCAACCGCACCGCCTCCAACGTGCGCAGCTATTTCACCAAGGCCGGCGGCAACCTCGGCCAGACCGGCTCGGTCAGCCACGGCTTCGACCGCGTGGGCGAGATCTCCTACCCGGTTGCGGCGGGCGATGCCGATACGGTGATGATGGCGGCGCTTGAGGCCGGCGCCGATGATGTCGAAAGCGACGAAGACGGCCACTTCATCTATTGCTCGGTCGAAGGGCTGAGCGAAGTGTCGGAGGCGCTCGAGAAGGCGCTGGGCGAATCGACCGAATCGAAGCTGATCTGGAAACCCCAGACCACCACCGAGGTCGATCTCGAAACCGCGCAAAAGCTGATGAAGCTGATCGACGCGCTCGAAGAGGATGACGATGTGCAAACCGTCACCCATAACTTCGACGTGCCCGAGGATGTCGCGGCGCAGCTCTGAGCCGCCCGCCCCGCTCTTTCGCAACCGCCCCGGCCCGCCCGGGGCGTTTTGCACTCTCCTGCCCGGCTCCGGCGCGGCCAAAACCGTCGAATTTGCGTATTTGGACCAAGAAGAAACCAGCGGGATTGCGCGACTCTCCCGTTTCTTCTTGGCAAAAATACGCACTTCCCCCGGCAGCAAACCGCGCGCGGCCGGGGGATCAGACCTGCAACAGCCCCGCCTTCGCCGCCGCCCGGATCGCGCGGGTGAGCGGCGCGAGCGGCCCGCGCAACCGCCGCTGGCTTTGCCAGTAGAGCGCCACCTCGAGCGGCGCGGGCGCGAGCGTCACGAGCCGCCCCGCGGTGATCGCGCGATTGACCAGCCGGTCGGGGTTCATCCCCCAGCCCAGCCCCCGCTCCGCCGCTTCGACAAAGGCGGTCGAGGAGCCGATCCGGTGGCAGGGCAGCGCCACCCGCGCGCCCGTCAGCGCCGCGACCCAATCGTGCTGGAGGCGGTCCTTTTCGTTGAAGAGGAGCGCGGGCGCGCGGGCGAAGGCCTCTGCGCTCGGCCCTTGCGGGAAATATCGGGCGGCAAAGGCGGGGCTGGCGGTGGCGAGATAGCGCAGATGGCCCAGGCTCACCACATCGCAGCCCGGCACCGGCTCGCCCGAGCCGGTGACCGCGGCCACCACCTCGCCGCGCCGGAGCCACTCGGCCGAATGGTCCTGATCGTCGATCACGAGGTCGAAGAGCCGCCCCTCGACCTCGGCGAGCGCGCCGATCACCCAGGTCGCGAGGCTGTCGGCGTTCACCGCGATGCGCAGGACCGGCGGGCTCGCGCGCGGGGCGAGCTCGGCCTCCATCAAGGCCACCGCCTGTGCGTGGCGCGCGAGCCGGAGCCCCTCCTCGGTGCCGCGGCAGGGCTGGCCGCGGATCACCAGCACCGCGCCGACCCGCTCCTCGAGCTGTTTGATGCGGATCGAGACGGCGGGCGGCGTCAGCCCGAGCGCGCGCGCCGCCCCCTCGAAGGAGCCTGCGGAGAGCACGGCGCAGAGCGCCTCGAGCGCGGCATAGTCAAACATAAGAATTCCTTACGCAGCCTTATCCAAATTAAATAGCTTAAATCCTGCGCAAAGGCTACCGAGGCGGTCGGAGGGCCTCATGGACACATCTCTCATCGCCGCGCTGGCGGGGTTCAAACTCGGGCTGGGGCTGATCGTCGCGATCGGCGCGCAGAACGCCTTTGTGCTGCGCCAGGGGCTGCGGCGCGAACATGTCTTCGCGGTCGCGCTCTTCTGTGCGGGCTCGGATGCGGCGCTGATCGCGCTGGGCGTCTTTGGCGGGGCGGTGGCGCTCGCGGCGGCGCCGGGCTTGGGCGCGGCTCTGCGCTGGGGGGGCGTGGCGTTTCTGAGCTGGTATGCGCTGCGCGCCGCGCGCGCGGCCTGGCGGGGCGGGGAGGCGCTCGCGCCGGGGCAGGGGGCGGTGGTGCCGCTGCGGGGGGTGTTGCTCACGCTCGCGGCGCTCACTTGGCTCAACCCGCATGTTTGGCTCGATACCGTCGTGCTCCTCGGCGCGGTCTCGGCGCAATTTCCGGGCGCCGGCCCGGCCTTTGCGGCGGGCGCCTCTATGGCGTCATTTTTCTTTTTCTTTTCCTTGGCTTACGGGGCACGCTGGCTGGCGCCGCTGTTTGCCCGGCCGCTCACTTGGCGGCTTCTTGATGCCGGTATCGCGCTCCTGATGGCCTCGATCGCGGTGCGGCTGGCCCTGGGCGCGCTGTAACCCATACAAATGCGCCCTTGCGGGGGGGCGGGGCTTCGGCTCATCTGGCGCGATGACCCAGACCGCCGCCCCGCCGCACCCGCAAGACCGCCCCGTGCAGGGCGTTCTGTGGATGCTCGCGACCACGCTCTCCTTCACCGGCGTCAATGTGATCGTGCATATGCTCGGCACCGGCCTGCCGGCGGCGCAGACCTCTTTTGTGCGCTTCGCCTGGGGGCTGCTCTTTGTGCTACCGGGGCTGTGGCATCTGGCGACGACCCGCTACCCCGGGCGGATCTGGGCGCTATTCGGGCTGCGCGGGGCCTTGCAGGCGATCGCGGTGCTCTTGTGGTTCTTCGCCATGGCGCGGATCCCGATCGCCGATGTCACCGCGATCGGCTATCTCAACCCGATCGTCGTCACGCTGGGCGGCGCGCTTCTGCTGGGCGAGGGCTTTGCCTGGCGGCGCGGCGTAGCGGTAGTGGTGGCGCTCCTCGGTGCCCTCATCATCTTGCGTCCGGGGCTGCGCGCGGTCGAGCCCGGCCATCTCGCGCAACTGGGCGCTGCGCTGTTCTTCGGGCTCGCCTATATCATCTCGAAACACCTCACCCGCGCGGTGCCGGCGGGCGCGATCGTGGCGATGATGACGCTCGCGGTAACGCTGTGCCTCGCGCCCGTCGCGGCGCTGAACTGGCAACCGATGACGCTTCCCGAAACGCTCTGGCTCGCCGCAACCGCCGCCTTCGCCACCGCCGGGCATTATTTCATGACCCGCGCCTTTGCCGCCGCGCCCGTGACCGTGACGCAACCCGTCGCCTTCCTCCAGCTCGTCTGGGGAGCGCTGTCGGGGGCGCTGATCTTTGGCGAGGGGATCGACCCCTTCGTGCTCCTCGGCGGCGGGCTGATCATCGGCTCGATCAGCTACATGACCTGGCGCGAGGCGCAGATCAAACGCCGCGCGACGCCGCCGTTCCCGGCGACAAAGATCTGAGGCGCCTCGATCAAGCCGTTGAATTTGCGTATTTTTGCCAAGAAGAAACGAAGGGGTTTCGGCGATCCCTTCCGTTTCTTCTTGGTTCAAATACGCAAAATCCGTCAGCGCAACCGGGCCGAACGCGGGTCGATGAGCTTGCGCAGCACATTCTCGCGGGTGATCCGCCGGCCGCCTTCGATGGCGATTTCGGGCGCCTCGATCAGCGCCTCCATCAGCGCGCGCACCGGGGTATCGGCGGCGAAGGGGGCGCCGGCGGCGGCGCCGTCGGTGGCCAGATCCTCGGCGGTGAGCACGCCGAGCGGGTTCATATGGGCCACGAAATCGGCGACGTAATCATCGACCGGGTTGGCGATGATTTCGCGCGCGGTGCCGAGCTGCACGAGCCGCCCGCCCTCCATCAACGCGATCCGGTTGCCGAGCTTGAAGGCTTCGTCGAGGTCATGGCTGACGAAGATGATCGTGCGTTTGAGCTTCGCCTGAAGCTCGAGGAGTTCATCCTGGAGCTTCGCGCGGATCAGCGGGTCGAGGGCGGAAAAAGGCTCATCCATCAAGAGGATAGGCGCATCGGTGGCGAAGGCGCGCGCCAGCCCCACGCGCTGTTGCATGCCGCCCGAGAGCTCGCCCACGCGCCGGTCCGCCCAGGCCGAGAGGCCGACGAGGTCGAGCTGGGCCGCGACGCGTTCGGCGCGCTCGGCCTTCGACATGCCGCCGAGTTCGAGCCCGAGGCCGACGTTTTCGCGCACGCTGCGCCAGGGCAGGAGGCCGAATTGCTGAAACACCATCGCCACGCGGTGCAGCCGGATCTCGCGCAGCGTGGCGGCATCGGCATGCGTCACATCGACGAGTTTGGCGCCATCCGAGACGAGAACCGCGCCGCGGCAGACCGGGTTGAGCCCGTTCACCGCGCGCAGGAGCGTCGATTTGCCCGAGCCCGAGAGGCCCATCAGCACGAGGATCTCGCCCTCGGCGACCTCGAGCGCGCAATCATGCACGCCGAGCACCTGGCCGGTTTCGCGCTGGATCTCGGCGCGGCTCCGGCCTTGATCCATCAGCGGCAGGGCGCGTTCGGGGGTATCGCCGAAGACGATGGAAACATTATCGAATTTGACGGCGGTCTGGGTCATTTGCCCCCCCCATGCGCAGCATCCGGTCTAGGATGATGGCGACGACGACGATGATGAAGCCCGATTCGAAGCCGAGCGCGGTGTTGACGGAGTTGAGCGCGCGCACCACCGGCACGCCGAGCCCGTTGGCGCCGACCAGCGCCGCGATCACCACCATCGAGAGCGAGAGCATGATCGTCTGGTTGAGCCCCGCCATGATCTGCGGCGTGGCATAGGGGAGCTCCACCTTCCACAGCACCTGGCCCGGGGTGGCGCCGAAAGCGCGCGCGGCCTCAAGGAGCGGCTGCGGGGTCGAGACCACGCCCAGATAGGTCAGCCGGATCGGCGCGGGCAGCACGAAGATCACCGTGGCGATCAGGCCGGGCACCATGCCGATGCCGAAAAACACAATCGCCGGAATGAGATAGACGAAGGTCGGCAGGGTCTGCATGAGATCGAGCACGGGTTGCAGCGCGGCATGGAGGCGCGGGCGGTGGGCGGTGGCGATGCCGATCGGCACGCCGATCGCCATGCAGACCACGCAGGCCGAGAGCACGAGGGTGAGGCTCTCCGTCGTCTCTTTCCAGTAACCTTGATTGAGGATGAACAGGAACCCCGCGAGCACGAGCGCGGCGGTCTTCCAGTTGCGTTGCAGCCCCCAGGTCAGCGCCGCGAAAACGGCGATGATGGCGAGCGGCGGGGGCGCTTGCAGCCCCCACAGAATTGCGTCGATGAGCGCCTGCATCAGCGCCGAGAGCGTGTCGAAAAACCCGCCGGCATGGGTCTGGAGCCAGTCGAAGACGACCTTTGCGGTCTTGCCGATCGGAAGCTTGTGATCCGTGAGCCACTCCATTCGGTGGAGTCCCTTTCGCGAATGGGGCGCCGGGCGGCGGCCGCCCGGCGCCGGATGGTCAGTTCAGGGCGGCGGTCACGGCGGCGAGGGCGTCGCCCCCGTCTTTGGTCGTCACGCCCTCAAGCCAGGGCCCGAGCACCTCGGGGTGTTTGGCGAGCCAGGCCTTCGCGGCCTCGGCCGGGTCTTCGCCCTGATCGAGGATCGCGCCCATGATCTCATTCTCCATCGCGAGAGAGAAGCTGAGGTTTTTCAGGAGTTTGCCGGTATTCGGGCAGTCGGCGACATAGCCCTTGCGGGTGTTGGTCATGACCTCGGCGCCGCCGAAATTCGGGCCGAAGAACTCATCGCCCCCCGAGAGATAGGTGAGTTTGAAATTGGCGTTCATCGGGTGGGGCTCCCAGCCGAGGAAGACCACGGGCTTGTCGCCCTTGTCGGCGCGCGCGACCTGCGCGAGCATCCCTTGCTCGGAGCTTTCGAGCACCTCGAAGCCCTTGAGACCAAAGGCATCCTTGCCGATCATGTCCATGATCAGCCGGTTGCCGTCATTGCCCGGCTCGATGCCGTAGATCTTGCCTTCGAGCGCGTCCTTGTGGGCGGCGATATCGGCGAAATCCTTGATGCCGAGGGCGGCGCCGGCGGCGTTGGTGGCGAGCGTGTATTTCGCGCCGGTGAGGTTGGTGCGCAGGATCTCGACGGTGCCCGCATCGCGATAGGGGGCGATATCGGCCTCCATCGTCGGCATCCAGTTGCCGAGGAACACATCGACATCGCCGCCGGCGAGCGCGGTATAGGTCACCGGCACCGAGAGCAGCTTGATATCGGTTTCATAGCCGAGCGCCTGCAGCACGGTGGTGGTCACGGCGGTCGTCGCGGTGATGTCGGTCCAGCCGACATCGGAGAAGGTTACTTTATCGCAGCCCGCGGCCGCGGCGCCCGAGGCGAGCGCGAGGCTGGCGGCGCCGGCGAGAAGGATAGGACGAAGGGTCATGGTAGTCTCCCGTTGGTTAGTCCGGTCTGGTGCGGCTTTTTGTTGATTGACGAGTCAATAAACTTGCCATAGCTCCGAAAAAGGCAAGGACTTTTTTCGAAAGGGGCCCAAACCGATGCCGAAGCTTGGAGCAGAGCCTATTCGACGGGCGGCTTTGGTGAAAGCGACGATCGAGGCCGTTGGGGAAGCGGGCTCGCTCGAAGTCACGGTCGCGCAGATCGCGCGGCGGGCGGGGATGAGCTCGGCGCTGGCGCATCATTACTTCGGCTCGAAGGAGCAGATCTTTCTGGCTGCGATGCGCTCGATCCTGACGCTGTACGGCGCGGAGGTGCGCGGCGCGCTCGCCACGGCCGAGGGGCCGGAGGCGCGGCTCAAGGCGATCGTGGCGGGGTCTTTCGCGACCGGCAGCTTCCGGCGCGAGGTGATCTCGGCCTGGCTGAATTTCTACGTTCTGGCGCAGACCAACGGCCAGGCTTTGCGGCTCTTGCGGGTCTATCAGCGGCGGCTGCGCTCGAACCTGCGCCATGAGCTGCGGGCGCTGGTGGGGGCGCGGGCCGAGGAGGTCGCGCGCGGGCTCGGCGCGATGATCGACGGGGTCTATATCCGCGCGGCTTTGGCCGAGGGCGCCCCGGATCGCCGCTATGCCCTTAAAATCGTTATGGAATATCTCAACCGCGAGCTGGGAGACATCGCATGATCGCACAGCCGAAAGCCAGCCATTTCGTCAATGGCGCCTATCTGGAAGACACCGCCGGCGCGGTGATCGAGGTCACCTTCCCGGGCACCGAGGAGGTGATTGCGCGGCTGCATGAAGCGACGCCTGCGGTGATCGAGGCGGCGATTTCGGGCGCCGTCGCGGCGCAGCGCGCCTGGGCCGCGATGAAGCCGGTGGAACGTTCGCGGATCCTGATGCGGGCGGTGGCGCTCATCCGTGAGCGGGGGGCGGAGCTTGCGCTTTTGGAGACGCTCGACACCGGCAAGCCGATCCAGGAGACCGAGGTGGCGGATTGGCCCTCGGGGGCGGATGCGCTCGAATATTTCGCGGGGCTCGCGCCCACGCTGACCGGCGAGACGATGCCGCTCGGCGGCGATTTCGCCTATACGATTCGCGAGCCTTTGGGGGTTTGCGTGGGTATCGGGGCGTGGAACTACCCCAGCCAGATCGCTTGCTGGAAGGCCGCGCCCGCGCTTTCGACCGGCAATGCGATGGTGTTCAAACCCTCCGAGGTGACACCGCTCGGCGCGCTGAAACTGGCGGAGATCTTCATCGAGGCGGGGATGCCGGCGGGGATTTTCAACGTCGTGCAGGGGCGCGGCGCGGCGGGGGCGGCGCTCGCGACCGACCCGCGAATCGCCAAGGTGTCGCTCACCGGCTCGGTGCCGACGGGGGCGCGCGTCTATCAGGCGGCGGCCGCGGGGATGAAACATGTGACGATGGAGCTTGGCGGGAAATCGCCCTTGATCGTCTTTGAGGATGCCGATCTCGAGAGCGCGGTGGGGGCGGCGATGCTGGGGAATTTCTATTCCTCGGGGCAGATCTGTTCGAACGGCACGCGGGTTTTCGTGCAAAAGGGCGTCAAGGCGGCGTTTCTCAAGCGGCTGGCCGAGCGGACGGCGGCGATTCGAGCGGGCGACCCGCGCGACGGGGCGACCCAGTTCGGGCCCTTGGTGAACCGCGCGCAATTCGAGAAGGTGATGGGCTATATCGCCACCGCCAAGGCGGAGGGTGCGAGGCTGATCGCGGGGGGGGCTGCGGGCAATGAGGGGCCGCTCTTCGTGCAGCCGACGGTCTTTGCCGATGTCACCGATGAGATGACGCTCGCGCGCGAGGAGGTTTTCGGGCCGGTGATGGCGGTCTTGGATTTCGAGACCGAGGAGGAGGTCATCGCGCGGGCGAATGGCACGCAATTTGGCCTCGCGGCGGGGGTGTTCACCGGCGATCTGGCGCGCGGGCATCGGGTGATCGGGCAGCTCGCGGCGGGCACTTGCTGGATCAACGCCTATAATCTGACGCCGGTCGAGATGCCGTTCGGGGCGGTGAAGGCCTCGGGGCTCGGGCGGGAAAATTCGCGCGCGGCGGTCGAGCATTACACGCAGGTGAAGGCGGTTTATGTCGGGCTCGGGCCCGTCGACAGCCCCTATTGAGGCCGGCCGGGGCGCGGCCCCCGGACCCCCGGGATATTTGGACATCGTTGAAGGATCGGGTGATGAAGGCGGAGTATGTGGTCGTTGGGGCGGGCTCGGGCGGGACGGCGCTGGCCTATCGGCTGGCGGAGGCCGGCAAGCGGGTGGTGATCATCGAGCATGGCGGCTCTGACGCGGGGCCGTTCATCCAGATGCCGGCGGCGCTGAGCTATCCGATGAATATGGGGATCTACGACTGGGGCTTTGGCTCGGAGCCGGAGCCGGGGCTTGGCGGGCGGCGGCTGGTGACGCCGCGGGGCAAGGTCGTGGGGGGCTCGTCCTCGATCAACGGCATGGTCTATGTGCGTGGAAACGCTTGTGATTTTGACACCTGGGCGGAGATGGGGGCGGCGGGCTGGGCCTATGCCGATGTGTTGCCCTATTTCAAGCGGATGGAGCATTGGCACGGCGCGGGGGATGGCGGCGACCCGGCGTGGCGCGGCACGGAGGGGCCGTTGCATGTGACGCGGGGGCCGCGCAAGAACGTGCTTTTCGAGGATTTCATCACCGCGGGGCAGCAGGCGGGCTACCCGATGACGGCCGATTACAACGGCCGCCAGCAGGAGGGATTCGGGCCGATGGAGGCCACGATCTGGCGCGGGCGGCGGTGGTCGGTGGCCAACGCCTATCTGCGGCCGGCGCAAAAGAAGGGCTGGCCGATCGAGGTGGTGCGGGGCTTGGCGCGGCGCGTGGTGATCGAGGGCGGGCGGGCGACCGGCGTCGAGATCGAGCGCGGCGGGCAGATCGAGGTAATTTCAGCGGAAGCCGAGGTGGTGTTGGCGGCGAGCTCGATCAACACGCCGAAGCTCCTGAAGCTCTCGGGCGTGGGGCCGGGCGAGGAGCTGCGTGCGCATGGGATCGAGGTGGTGGCGGACCGCAAGGGGGTGGGGGCGAACCTGCAGGACCATCTCGAGATCTATATGCAATTCGCCGCGACGAAGCCGATAACGCTTTATAAATACTGGAATATCTGGGGCAAGGCGCTGGTGGGGGCGCAGTGGCTTCTGACCGGCAAGGGGCTGGGGGCCTCGAACCAGTTCGAGGCTTGCGGCTTCATCCGTTCGGACAAGGGCATCCGCTACCCCGATATTCAGTATCACTTCCTGCCGATCGCGGTGCGCTATGATGGCAAGGCCTCGGCGGAGGGGCATGGCTTCCAGGTGCATACCGGGCCGATGCGGTCGAAGTCGCGCGGGGCGGTGACGCTGCGCTCGGCCGATCCGCGCGAGGCGCCGGTGATCCGGTTCAATTACATGAGCCACCCCGATGACTGGGCGGAGTTCCGCAAGGTGATCCGGCTGACGCGGGAGATTTTCGCGCAGCCGGCGATGGCGGGGCATGTCAAGCGCGAGATCCAGCCGGGCGCGGGGGTGCAGAGCGATGAGGAGATCGACGCTTTCATCCGGGAGCATGCCGAGAGCGCCTATCACCCCTGCGGCACGGCGCGGATGGGGGCGGCGGATGACCCGGGCGCGGTGGTGGACCCGGAGGGGCGGGTGATCGGGGTGCGGGGGCTGCGCGTCGCCGACAGCTCGATCTTCCCGCAGATCACCAATGGCAACCTCAACGCGCCCTCGATCATGACCGGCGAGAAGGTCGCCGACCATATCCTCGGGCGGCGGTTGCCGAGCGCTAATCTGGAGCCTTGGGTCAACCCCGACTGGCAGGCCTCGCAGCGTTAAGAACGGCCTGCAAGCCCCGGGAAACCGGGGCTTTTCAGGCGATGTCGTAGGGCAGCAACCCGCGGCGATCGGGGTCGACGGTGAGGCGGCGCTCGAGCGGGGGCACCGAGCGCTGGTGGCAGTCCTTGCGCTCGCAGATCCGGCAGGAGATGCCGATCGGCTGATAGGCGCGCGGGTTCGACAGCTCCATGTCATCGGCATAGACGAGGCCGCGGGCATGGCTGATCTCGCAGCCGAGGTTGATCGCGTAGCGGCGCACCGGGGCGGTGAAGGAGCCGCCCGATTTCGAGACATCGCGGGCGATGCAGAGATAGCGCACGCCATCCGGGGTCTCGGCAAGTTGTCGCAGGAATTTCGTCGGCGTTTCAAAGGCTTGGTGGACGTTCCAGAGCGGGCAGGCGCCGCCGAACCGGGCGAATTGCAGCCGCGTGGCGGAGTGGCGCTTGGTGATCGTGCCGGCCTGATCGACGCGGACGAAGAAGAACGGGATGCCCTTGGCGCCGGGGCGCTGAAGGGTGGAGAGCCGGTGTGCGACCTGTTCGATCGAGGCGCCGAACATGTCGGCGAGGCGCTCGAGATCGTGGCGGGTCTCCTGCGCGGCCTCGAGGAAGACGCGGTAGGGCATCAGCGCGGCGCCGGCGAAATAATTCGCGAGGCCGATTTTCGCGATGGCGCGGGCGGTCTCGGATTGGAAGCGGGCGAGGTCGAGCGTGGCCTCGAGAAGCTCGTTCTGGGTGATCAGGGCGACCTGGTGGAGGAGCTGGAAGGCCTGGGTCGCGCGGTTGGCGTGCGAGGAGATGCGGATCTCGTTGCCGTCGCGTTGGCGCAGCGCGGAAATGTTGGAAAATTGAACGTCGACCCCGCGGGCCTCGAGGGCTTCGGTTGCGCGAAGAATGGGGTCCAAGCGGTTGCCATCGGGGCAAGAAAAGCGTTCGGCGGCGCGGTCGACGACATCGATGTAATTGTCGCAATAGTGAAAGAAGTCGCGGACCTCTTCCCAGGGGCTGACGAAGCTCTGACCGGCATCGCGGCCGAGCGCCTCGTCGAGCGAGGCGAGGCGTTCATGGGCCTGGCGATAGGCGCGGTGGAGTTCGAGGAAGGAGCGCGCGAGCGCCGGCGCGTTCGAGGCGGCGAGGCGCAGATCGGCGAGCGGCGGCGCGCCATCGGCGAAGACCGGATCGGCCAGCGCCTCGCGCATGTCGCTCACCAGCCGCTCGGCATCGCCCGCGGAGAGTTCCGTCACATCGAGGCCGAATTCGCCCGCCAGCGCCAGCACCACCGCCGCCGAAACCGGGCGGTGGTTGTTCTCCATCTGGTTGAGATAGGGCAGCGAGACACCGAGCCGGTCGGCGAAGGCTTTTTGCGTCAGCCCGAGGCGGGCGCGCGTCTCGCGCAGTTTCACCCCGGCATAGAGTTTTTGAGTCGCCATGGCGGCCTCCTTTGCAAAGCGAGTGGTAGCTTTGCAAAGGCGTTCCGTCAAACCCCGAGACGCCTGCGCCGGGCCCGGACCCAAAGAAGTGACGCAACGGAAAGTGCGGCGCTCACCAGCATCAGCACGATCAGCGGCAGCGCGGTGGCGCCGGGGCCCAGCAGCGTGCCGGCGAGCGCCGAGAGCGCCGCGCCGCCGCCGATCGTCAGCGTGCCGCCAAGGCCCGAGGCGGTGCCGGCGAGCTCGGGGCGCACCGACATCATCCCGGCATTGGCCGAGGGCAGCGCGAGGCCGTTGCCCAGCCCGATCAGCCCGACGGCGGGGAAGAACGTATAGGCGGAGGCGAGGCCGGTAAGCTCGGCGCCGAGCGCGGCCGCGAGCGCGAGGGTCGCGGTCAGGGTGCCGGCGAGGATCATCCAATCCATCCCGAGGCGGGTGGCGTAGCGGCCGGAGATGAAGTTACCGACCGCATAGCCGAGCGCGGGGAGGGCGAAGAAATAGCCCACCTGCGCGGCACTCAGATGATAGATCTGCGCGCCGACGAAGGGCGCCCCGCCGAGATAGGCAAAGAAGCTGCCCGAGGCGAAGGCGGCGGCCAGCGTATAGCCCCAGAAGCGGTGCGATTTCAACAAGATGGGATAGGAGCGGAGCTGTTCGCGAAAGCCGAGGCCGGGGCCGCGCAGGGTCTCGCCGAGATCGACCCAGGCGAGGATCAGCGTGGCGAGGCCGAAGGCCGCGAGCATGGCGAAATTCGCGCGCCAGCCGAAGGCCTCGTCGAGCGCGCCGCCGATCACCGGGCCGATCATCGGCACCACCGACATGCCCATGGTCACATAGCCGATCATCGAGGCGGCCTCGGGGCCGGGGTGCATGTCGCGCACCATCGCGCGGGTGAGCACGAAGGAGGTGGCGATCGCGGATTGTACCATGCGCGCGGCGAGGAAGGTCTCGGCGGTGGGGGCAACGAGGATCGCGGCGGAGGCGAGCACGAAGATCGCCAGGACCGCGAGTTGCACCGGGCGGCGGCCGAAGCGGTCGGAGATCGGGCCGATCAGGAGCTGGGCCAGCGCTGAGACGGCGAGATAGCCGGAAACGGCGATCTGCATCTGGGCGTAGGGGGCGTCGAAATGGCGCGCCATGCCGGGCAGTGAGGGCAGGAAGATGTTGAGGCTGAGCGCCGCGAGCCCGGAGAGGATCACGAGGGTGACGAGGCGGGGGGGCGAGGGCGTCTGGAGCATGCGCTAGGGGTAGGGGCGCGGCGCGGACTTGTCCATGGGGCGCGTGGGGCAGGCGAGGCTGCGTATTTGGACCAAGAAGAAACCCTGCCGCTTCTTCTTGGAAAAAATACGCAAATGCGACCTTGGGGGAGGGCGGGCGTTCAGGCTTTTGACTGGAAGATCAGCCCCGCGCCGGCCGCGATCAGGGCAAAGCCCGCGAGCACCTGCCAGCTCGGGCGCTCGCCGAGCCAGACCCAGGCGAAGAGGATGAAGACCGAGAGCGAGATCACCTCCTGGATGGTCTTGAGCTGGGCGACCGAGAGCGTGGAGGAGCCGATCCGGTTGGCGGGGACCTGGAGCAGATATTCGAAGAAGGCGATCCCCCAGGAGACGAGAATCGCCACGATCAGCGGGGCGGATTTGAACCGCAGATGGCCATACCAGGCGACGGTCATGAACAGGTTCGAGGCGGTGAGGAGTAATATTGTTGCGAGGGGGGCGGGGAGGGTCATGGGGGTCTCTGGGGCGGTTTCGGGGGTGTTTGGCGCAGCGATGCGCTTTTTGCGACGGTTTGTCAGCCTCGGAACCGGCGAAAACGGGCTGGTGGGGCTGAAAATGTGGGCATAAAGTGGCGAAATGCACCGGGAGGGGGCGGAAATTCGCGAGTTTGCAATTTGCTCGGAAATGCCTGCCAACATTTTGCAAATTTTCGGAAATCCGCTTTGTAATATTCTTGCGCAAGTATAGGGTGCGCGAAACCGTCGGAGGGGACCTCATGAAAGATATCCTGAATCAGCTCGAAGAGCGTCGTGCTGCCGCGCGTCTGGGTGGTGGTCAGCGCCGCATCGACGCCCAGCACAAGAAGGGCAAGCTGACCGCGCGCGAGCGCATCGAACTGTTGCTCGACGAGGGCTCCTTCGAAGAATTCGACATGTTCAAGACGCATCGCTGCGTCGATTTCGGGATGCAGGAAGACAAGCCCGCGGGCGACGGCGTCGTCACCGGCTGGGGCACCGTGAACGGCCGGATGGTCTATGTCTTCTCGCAGGACTTCACCGTCTTCGGCGGCTCGCTCTCCGAGACCCACGCCGAAAAGATCTGCAAGATCATGGATATGGCGATGCAGAACGGCGCGCCGGTGATCGGCATGAACGACTCGGGCGGCGCGCGGATCCAAGAAGGCGTGGCCTCGCTCGCCGGCTATGCGGAAGTGTTCCAGAAGAACATCATGGCCTCGGGCGTGATCCCGCAGATCTCGCTGATCATGGGCCCCTGCGCGGGCGGCGCGGTCTATTCGCCGGCGATGACCGACTTCATCTTCATGGTGAAGGACAGCTCCTACATGTTCGTCACCGGCCCCGACGTGGTGAAGACCGTGACCAACGAGATCGTCACCGCCGAAGAGCTGGGCGGCGCCTCGACTCACACCAAGAAGAGCTCGGTCGCCGATGCGGCCTTTGAGAACGACGTCGAGGCGATCGCCGAGACCCGCCGTCTGATCGATTTCCTGCCGCTCTCGAACCGCGAGAAAGCGCCGGTGCGGCCGTTCTTCGACAATGTCGCGCGGGTGGAGGGCAGCCTCGACACGCTGATCCCGGCGAACCCGAACATGCCCTATGACATGAAGGAGCTGATCGTGAAAATCGCCGATGAGGGCGATTTCTACGAGATCCAGAAGGACTTCGCGGGCAATATCATCACCGGCTTCATCCGCATCGAGGGTCAGACCGTCGGCGTCGTGGCGAACCAGCCGATGGTTCTGGCGGGCTGCCTCGATATCGACAGCTCGCGCAAGGCCGCGCGCTTCGTGCGCTTCTGCGACGCGTTCGAGATCCCGATCCTGACGCTCGTCGACGTGCCGGGCTTCCTGCCGGGCACCAGCCAGGAATATGGCGGCGTCATCAAGCACGGCGCGAAGCTGCTCTTCGCTTACGGCGAGGCCACCGTGCCGAAGGTCACGGTGATCACCCGCAAGGCCTATGGCGGCGCCTATGACGTCATGGCCTCCAAGCACCTGCGGGGCGATTTCAACTACGCCTGGCCCTCGGCCGAGATCGCGGTGATGGGCGCCAAGGGCGCGGTCGAGATCCTCTATCGCTCGGAACTGGGCGAGCCGGAGAAGATCGCGGCGCGCACCAAGGATTACGAGGACCGCTTCGCCAACCCCTTCGTGGCCGCCGAGAAGGGCTTCATCGACGAAGTGATCCAGCCGCATTCGACCCGCCGTCGCGTGGCGCGTGCTTTCGCCAGCCTGCGTTCGAAGAAAATCTCGAACCCCTGGAAAAAGCACGACAATATTCCGCTCTGAGGGGCGCGGAATGGGGTGTGCGGCCGGGCGGGGACTGGTGATCGGCGGGGTCGCTCTGGCGGCTCTGGCGACCAGCCTTGCCCGGCCCGTCTCCGCCGAGGAGGCGGGCGCCCTGGTGGCGGTGCCGTCGGGCCGCGAGGTTCGGTGGATCGATGCGATCTCGGATGCGCCGGGGCCCGACGGGCTGACGCTGCGCTTCCGGTTTCTGGTTCCGGCCTTGGGCGCGCCGGTCTGGCAGGAGGCGCCCGAGCGCGCCGAGGCCGACATGCAGGCGCTGTGCGATGGTTTCGCGCTGCCGCGGCTGGCCACGGTCGGGCCGCGCCCGGCGCAGGTGGTGATCAGCCTCTCGGACCGGGTCTTGCCCTTTGGCGAGGTCGACGAGGCGGCGGTGCAATTTTTCGAGGCCTATTCGGTGGCGAATGGGGCCTGTGAGTGGGAGCTCTTTTGATGCGCGCGACGGGGGGAGACATGAGCGGGAGCCGGGCGAAGGCCCGGGCCGCTGATGCGCGCGCGCCACAGGGCGGGGCTTCGCGCGAAACCCCCTTCAAGGCGGGCGCGCGCCGCGCTAGGCTGGCTCCGTGGCAGGATGGTCTGCCGCTTCATTTCATTCCGGGCGCGGGTTTTGTCGCCCCGGACAGGAGAGTCCCATGTCGAAAAATCTGCTTCTCGCCGTCGTTCTCCTCGGTGTCGTCGCGGCTTGCGCGCCGAAAACCGAGCCGGTCGCTCCGGTCAGCGAAGAACCGGTTTACACCGGCAAATACAAGTAACACGTCGGCGCGGCGGGGGGCTTTCCCCGCCGCCCTCGGGCGCCCCGGCGCCGCCGCCCGCCCCTTGCGCGCGGGCCCGTGGTCATGCGATCTCCCGCTTCGCACGAAGGAGGGCAGATCATGCTGAAACACCGCGGCTTCCCCGGCCGTTTGCCGGGCACCGATTTCCAGTTCACGATCCGGCGCGCCAACAAGCAGGGCGCGACCAAGATCATCAAGCGCGAGCGTTTCCGCGACCGGGCGCCGGCCGACAAGCGCGCCGATGCGGGCTTCATGGCGGCGCTGTGGGATCATTTCGGCGAGGAGCCGTTCGAGCGCGGCAATCTCGACGCGGGCCGGCTGAGCTGGCTGATCGGGCGCGAGGTGGTCTGGGCGAGCGAGCCGGCCGACCCGGCCTCTTACGAGCAGCTTCTGCGCATCGATCTGGCGAAGGCCAAGGCCTCTTACCCGGATGTCTTCGAAGACCCCGACCAGTTCGACTGGGAGGCGGAGGACGCGGAGGACGACTGGGAATGAGCGGGCGCGCGCCGATCTCTCACGCCTTTGGGCAGCTTGCCGCCGATCGCGCGGGGCGGGCTGTTTTTGGCTTTGCCAAAGGAGCGATCGGGGCGCAGCATGAGGGCGCGGGCCGGGCTGACCCTGGCGCGGCGCGCACCATCCCTAACCCTTCCTTGACTGCGCGGTCTGGCCCCCCGGCCGGACCGCTTCTTTGCGCAGATCGGCGGGGCGCCGCCCATGGCGCGCCGCGCGGCGCGGCCGGTCACGGAATTCGCTTTCTTTCGCGCGGCGTTGCGCTAGATTCGGGTGAGAAAACAACTCACACCGGAGGCAGTTCCACATGCGCAAACTTCCCGTTCTTCTCGCTCTTCTCGCCGCGACCGCTTCGGTGGCCGGCTGCATGGAAACCCAAGGCCAGCGCGCGCTCGCGGGCGGCGCGGCCGGCGCCCTCATCGCCGATGCGACCGACCAGAACGTCGTCGCGGGCGCGGCGATCGGCGCTCTTGCGGGCGGCGCGAGCTGCAACGCGGGCATCGGGGCGCCTTGCTACTGAGCCGCTGAGCGGCGCTCGGACGGGCGCGCCGGCGCGTGATTTCCGCCCCCGTCGGGGCGCGTCATTCGATGCCATCGGGGCCGCGCGCCCCGGTGGCATTCGCATTTTCGGCACTCTTATCAGCAATCACGAAGAGCGGGCGGGGTGTTGCCTCCGCCCGATGGGAAGGGACTGACATGTTCAAGAAAATCCTGATCGCAAACCGCGGCGAGATCGCCTGCCGCGTCATCAAGTCGGCGCGCAAGATGGGCATCAAGACGGTCGCCGTCTATTCCGATGCCGATGCCAATGCGCTGCACGTCAAGATGGCCGACGAGGCGGTGCATATCGGCCCGCCGCCGGCCAACCAGTCCTATATCGTGATCGACAAGATCATGGACGCGATCCGCCAGACCGGCGCGGAAGCGGTGCACCCGGGCTATGGGTTCCTGTCGGAGAACATGAAATTCGCCGAGGCGCTCGAGAAAGAGGGCGTGGTCTTCATTGGGCCGCCGAGCCCGGCGATCGAGGCGATGGGCGACAAGATCACCTCGAAGAAGCTCGCCAAGGAAGCCGGCGTGTCGACGGTTCCGGGCTATATGGGGCTGATCGCGGATGCCGATGAAGCGGTGAAGATCTCGGGCGAGATCGGCTATCCGGTGATGATCAAGGCCTCCGCCGGCGGCGGCGGCAAGGGCATGCGGATCGCCTGGAACGATCAGGAGGCGCGCGAGGGCTTCGAGAGCTCGAAGAACGAGGCCGCGAACTCCTTCGGCGACGACCGGATCTTCATCGAGAAATTCGTCACCCAACCGCGCCACATCGAGATCCAGGTGCTCGCCGACAAGCACGGCAACTGCGTCTATCTGCATGAGCGCGAATGCTCGATCCAGCGGCGCAACCAGAAGGTCATCGAGGAGGCGCCGAGCCCGTTCCTCGACGCGGCCACCCGCAAGGCGATGGGCGAGCAGGCCTGCGCGCTGGCGAAAGCCGTGGGCTATACCTCGGCGGGCACCGTCGAGTTCATCGTCGATGGCAACAAGAACTTCTACTTCCTCGAGATGAACACCCGTCTGCAGGTGGAACACCCGGTCACCGAGCTGATCACCGGCGTCGACCTCGTCGAGCAGATGATCAACGTGGCTTACGGGCGCGAACTGCCGTTCAAACAGGCGGATCTGAAGATCCACGGCTGGGCGATGGAAAGCCGGCTCTATGCCGAAGACCCCTACCGCAACTTCCTGCCTTCGATCGGCCGGCTGACCAAATACAGCCCGCCCAAAGAAGGCCCGACGCCGCGCGGGGGCATCGTGCGCAACGATACCGGCGTGTTCGAGGGCGGCGAGATCTCGATGTTCTACGACCCGATGATCGCCAAGCTCTGCACCTGGGCGCCGACGCGTCTGGAGGCGATCGAGGAGATGCGGCTCGCGCTCGACACGTTCGAGGTCGAGGGCATCGGCCACAACCTGCCCTTCGTCGCCGCCGTGATGGACCATGACCGCTTCATCAAGGGCAATATCACCACGGCCTTCATCGCCGAGGAATATCCCGAGGGCTTCCAGGGCGTGCAGCTCGACGAAGAGGTGCTGCGCAATGTCGCCGCCGCGATCGCCGCGATGAACCGGGTCTCGGAAATCCGTCAGACGCGGATCTCGGGTACGCTGGGCAACCACGAGCGCAAGGTCGGCGACGATTGGGTCGTGGCGCTGCAAGGCCATGAGTTCCGCGTGCATGTCGCGGCCGACAAGGACGGCTCGACGGTGACCTTCGCCGATGATGACGGCAAGAAGCGCGTGACCTCGGATTGGGTGCCGGGCAAGTCGCTCGCGACGCTCGATGTCGAGGGCGAGCCCCTGGTGCTCAAGGTCGGGCTGATCCCGCAGGGCTTCCGCATCCGGGTGCGCGGCGCCGATCTCAAGGTCCATATCCGCACCCCGCGTCAGCATGAGCTGGCGCTCCTGATGCCGGAGAAACTGCCGCCGGATACCTCGAAATACCTGCTTTGCCCGATGCCGGGTCTGGTCGTGAAGATCAACGTGGCCGAAGGCGACGAGGTGCAGGAAGGGCAGGCGCTCGCGACCGTCGAGGCCATGAAGATGGAAAACATCCTGCGCGCCGAGCGCAAGGGCGTCGTCAAGAAGATCAACGCGGCGCCGGGCGCCTCGCTGAAGGTCGACGAAATCATCATGGAATTCGAATAAGGCTGCGGCCTGTCGAGAGGCCGGGCGCGCCGCCCGGCCGCCAAATCCGGCTCGGGCGCTGCGGCGGCCGGGCCTGCCGGGGAGGGGGGCGGCCTAGCGCGCCGTGCCGTTTCTCAGCTCTTCGCGCCGGATCGGCATCTTGTCGATCGCGCGCATGATCTCGCGCCCGTCCCAGGGGAAGGGTTTGCGGATCGAGAGCTGGCCATCCTTGGTGAAGAGCACGAGCGAAAAGCCGCGCGGGCGCAGTTTTTGCCGCAGCGCGGAGGGCGGCTCGGGCGTGGTATCGGTGATCACCACCACGTCGCGGGCCCAAAGCTCGGGCCAGCGCGCCGCCAGAAGCCGCATCTGCTCGGCGAAGGCCGGGTCGGCGGGGCTGTCGGCAAAGACGACGACCGGGCGACTGGTCCAGACATAGGCTCCGAGATCCGCCGTCTCGCCCGGAACCGGGGCGAAGGCGGGGGGCTCGCCCGGATCTTCGGCAAAGGCCGGGGTCAGGCTGAGCGCCACAAGGGCCGCGAAGATGCGCCAGATCGGCCGGGCGCGAAAGAATTCGGTCATTTGGGCCTCCTGCTTCCTATATAGGGAGCGGAAGGGCCAAGGGAAATGACCCACGCGTGCGCGCGTGAACCCAGATGAGGCCCGGCGGAGCGATCTGCCGGGGGGACGGAAATGCCGGGCAGCGCCGCGGGCAGGACAAGAGAGAGGGACGTTCGATGACGACCAAGAAAGAGGATTGGGCCAAGCTCGCCCAGAAGGAACTGCGCGACAAGCCGCTCGAGAGCCTGACCTGGAACACGCTCGAGGGGATCGCGGTCAAGCCGCTCTATACCGAAGAGGACCTCTCGGGCCTCGATCACCTCGGCACGATGCCGGGGATGGAGCCCTTCACCCGTGGCCCGCGCGCGACGATGTATGCCGGCCGGCCCTGGACGATCCGCCAATATGCGGGCTTCTCGACCGCCGAGGCCTCGAACGCGTTTTACCGCAAGGCGCTGGCCGCGGGTCAGCAGGGCGTGTCGGTGGCCTTCGACCTCGCCACCCACCGCGGCTATGACAGCGACCACGCGCGCGTGGTGGGCGATGTCGGCAAGGCGGGCGTCGCGATCGACAGCGTCGAGGACATGAAGATCCTGTTCGACGGCATCCCGCTCGAGAAGGTCTCGGTCTCGATGACGATGAACGGCGCGGTGATCCCGGTTCTGGCGAATTTCATCGTCACCGGCGAGGAGCAGGGCGTCGACCGCAAGCTCCTGTCGGGCACGATCCAGAACGACATCCTCAAGGAGTTCATGGTCCGCAACACCTATATCTATCCGCCCGAGCCCTCGATGCGGATCATCGCGGATATCATCGAATATACCTCGAACGAGATGCCGAAGTTCAACTCGATCTCGATCTCGGGCTACCACATGCAGGAAGCCGGCGCGAACCTCGTGCAGGAGCTGGCCTTCACGCTGGCCGACGGGCGCGAATATGTGCGCACCGCGATCGCGGCGGGGATGGATGTCGACCAGTTCGCCGGGCGGCTCAGCTTCTTCTTCGCGATCGGGATGAACTTCTTCATGGAAGTCGCCAAGCTGCGCGCGGCGCGGCTGTTGTGGACCCGCATCATGAAGGAATTTGAGCCGAAGAAAGCCTCGAGCCTGATGCTGCGCACCCATTGCCAGACCTCGGGCGTGAGCTTGCAGGAGCAAGACCCCTACAACAACGTGGTGCGCACCGCCTATGAGGCGATGGCGGCGGCGCTGGGCGGGACGCAATCGCTCCATACCAATGCGCTCGACGAGGCGATCGCGCTGCCGACCGAATTCTCGGCCCGGATCGCGCGCAACACCCAGCTGATCTTGCAAGAAGAGACCGGCATCACCCATGTCGTCGACCCGCTGGCGGGCAGCTATTATGTCGAGAGCCTGACGGCGAACCTCGCCGAAGAGGCGTGGAAGCTGATCGAGGAAGTCGAGGCGATGGGCGGGATGACCAAGGCCGTGGCCTCGGGGATGCCCAAGCTCAAGATCGAGGAATCGGCCGCGCGGCGGCAGGCGATGATCGACCGCGGCGAGGAAGTCATTGTTGGCGTGAACAAATATCGTCTCGCCAAGGAAGACCCGATCGACATTCTCGACATCGACAACATGGCGGTGCGCGAGGCGCAGATCGCGCGTCTGACGAAGATGCGTGCGAGCCGCGACGAGGCGAAATGTCAGGCGGCGCTCGCCGAGATCACCCGGCGCGCGAAGGAAGGGGGCAACCTGCTCGAGGCGGCGGTGGAAGCCGCGCGCGCCCGGGCTTCGGTCGGGGAGATCTCGCTCGCCATGGAAGAGGTGTTCGGGCGTCACCGCGCCGAGGTGAAGACCCTCGCCGGGGTTTATGGTGCGGCCTATGAGGGCGATGAGGGCTTTGCGCAGATCCAGCGCGATGTCGAGACATTCGCCGAGGAAGAGGGGCGCCGTCCGCGGATGCTCGTCGTCAAGATGGGCCAGGACGGCCACGACCGCGGCGCCAAGGTGATCGCGACGGCTTTCGCCGATATCGGGTTTGATGTCGATGTCGGGCCGCTCTTCCAGACGCCGGAAGAGGCCGCGCAGGATGCGATCGACAATGACGTGCATATCGTCGGGATCTCGAGCCAGGCGGCGGGGCACAAGACGCTCGCGCCGAAGCTGATCGAGGCGCTCAAGGAGCGCGGCGCCGAGGATATCATCGTGATCTGTGGCGGGGTGATCCCGCAGCAGGATTACGACTATCTCAAGGCCGCGGGCGTGAAGGCGATCTTCGGGCCGGGGACCAATATCCCGGCGGCGGCGCGCGAGATCCTCGATATCGTTCGCGCGACGCGGGCCTGAGGGCGGGTTTTCCGGGGCGCTGCCCCGGACCCCGGGATATTTGAGCATCGTTGAAGGGCAGGGGAGACCTTGCCCTTTTTCCATATCGGGCGCAGGGTTTTGCCGGCGCTGCGGCGCGAAACTTGTCCTTTTGCAACAATCGAGGCGAAGATGATCCGTCCGGCGGAGCTCTCTGACATTGCTGCGGTGCTGGGGGTCTGGAACCCGGTGATCCGCGACACGACGGTGACCTTCTCGAGCGAGGAGAAGACCGAGGCGGGGCTTTGGGAGACGATCGGGGCGCGGCGCGCGGGCGGGCAGGAGTTCCTCGTGGCCGAGGAGGCGGGCGAGATCCTCGGCTTTGTCACCTGGGGGCAGTTTCGCGGCGGCGATGGCTACATTCATGCGATGGAGCACACGATCATCCTGGCGCCGGGGGCGCGCGGGCGGGGGATCGGGCGGGCTTTGATCGAGGCGGCGGAGGCCACGGCGCGGGCCGCGGGGGCGCATATTCTGGTCGCGGGGATCTCGGCGGAGAACGGGCCTGCGCTCGCCTTTCACCGGGCGGTGGGGTTCGAGGAGGCCGGGCGGGTGCGTGAGGCGGGGCGGAAATTCGGTCGCTGGATTGATCTTGTCTTGATGCAAAAGCGGCTGTGAGGCGTTAAGCTCGGGCCATGGACAAGCCGGTTTCTCTTTGGGTGCGCATCGGCGATGCGCTGGCGGCTCTGGCGCGGGGCGAGGGGTTGTCGGTCGTGTTCGACCGGCTGCGCGCGCCGCCGGAGCGCTCGGTGGCCTTCACGATCGCGGTGATTGCGCTTGGCGCGAAGATGGCCAAGGCCGATGGCCAGGTCACGCGCGACGAGGTGGCGGCGTTTCGGCGGGTGTTCCAGATCCCGCCGGAGGAGGAGGCCAATGCGGCGCGGGTGTTCAACCTCGCGCGCACCGATGTGGCGGGGTTTGACGCTTATGCGCGCAAGATCGCGGCGATGTTCGGCCCGGGCGCGCCGGTTTTGAAGGACCTGCTCGAGGGGTTGTTCGCGATCGCGCTGGCGGATGGCGATTATCACGAGAATGAGGATAGCTTCCTCGCCGAGGTGGCGCGGGCCTTCGGGCTGGGGGAGGGGTGTTTTCGGGCGGTGCGGGCGGCCTGGGTGCCTGATGCGGTGCCTGATCCGTGGTCGGTGCTCGATCTGGCCCCGGGCACGCCTTTGGCGCAGGTGCGCGCGCGCTGGAAGGCCTTGGTGCGCGAGGCGCACCCCGACCGGGCGGTGGCGCGGGGCTTGCCGGCGGAGGCGGTGCGGCTGGCCGAGGCGCGGCTCGTGGCGCTCAACCGGGCCTGGGAGGCGATCCGGGAGGAGGGCGCGGATGCGGATCGCGACCTATAATGTCGAGTGGTTCACCGAGCTTTTCGACCGGCGCGGCAAGATCCTGGACGATGCGGCCTGGTCGGCGCGCTATCAGGTGAGCCGGGCCGAGCAGCTTGGCGCGCTGGGGATCGTCTTCACCGCGATCGACGCGGATGTGGTGCTGATCGTCGAGGCGCCCGATGACAACGGCCGGCGCAGCACGGTGGCGATGCTCGAGGCCTTTGCGGCGCTTTTCGGGCTGCGGCAGCGGCGCGCGCTTCTGGGCTTTGCCAATGAGACCCAGCAGGAGATTGCGCTCCTTTATGACCCCGATGTGGTCAGCGCCCGCCATGACCCGCGCGGCGGGCCGGGGGCGAGCCCGCGGTTTGACAAGAGCCTGCGGATCGACCTCGATATTGATGCGACTTTGGACACGGTGACATTTTCCAAGCCGCCATTGGAGGTGGAATTGGAAACGAAAACCGGGGCGCGGCTGCGGCTCATCGGGGTGCATATCAAGTCGAAGGCGCCGCATGGGGCGCGCTCGGCGGAGAGCGAGACGCGGATTGCGATCGAGAACCGGCGCAAGCAGCTGGCGCAATGTATCTGGCTGCGGCAGCGGGTGGATGAGCATCTCGACGCGGGCGAGGACGTGATCGTGCTGGGCGATTTCAACGACGGGCCGGGGCTTGATGAGTATGAAAAGCTCTTCGGGCGGTCGGGGGTGGAGACCGTTCTGGGCGCGGGGGGGCCGGCGGAGCGGCAGCTCCATGACCCCCATGCGCGGCTCCACCGGGGCCATGCGACGGCGGCGGCGCCGAGCTCGGCGCGGTTCTATCAGGTTGAGCAGGAACAATATTTCTCCGCGATGCTGGATTATATCATGGTCTCGGCGGGGCTGTGCGGGCGGGCGCCGCGCTGGCGGATCTGGCATCCGTTCGACGACCCGGTCTGTTACCGCACGCCCGAGCTGCGCGAGGCGCTGTTGCAAGCCTCGGACCATTTTCCGGTGACGCTGGATCTCGAGTTCGGGGGGGTGAGATGAGGGTTTTGGCGGTTTTGGCGGTTTTGGCGGGGCTGGGCGGGGCTTCGGCCGAGGAGGCGCCCGCGCCCGCGCCCGAGGCGCCGATCGACGAGGGATTTTCGCTCCTCGAGGAGGGGGCGAAGCTGATCCTGCGCGGGCTGTTCGACGAGATGGGGCCGGCGCTCGAGGAGGCGCAGAAGGGCCTCGCGGAGGCGGGCGAGCGGCTCGGGCCGGCGCTGGCGCAGCTCGGCGCGCTGATCGACGATGTGCAAAATTACGAGGCGCCCGAGCGGCTGCCGAACGGCGATATCGTGATCCGGCGCAAGCCCGGCGCGCCGGCGCCGCCGCCCCTGCCCGAGGGGGAGGGGGCGCCAAAAGCCGGAGCCCCCGCCACGCCCGGCGAGGTAGAGCTTTGATTTTCTGAGTAAAACGCCGCCGGGGGCGACGCTTCATTCGGGCAGGATCACCTTCGGCGCGACCTTCAGCGCGCTGGCGAGCGAGGCGAAGCGCGATTCGGCGACCTCGCCGAAGAGGCCCGCGCCCTTCTTGGTGAGCTTGAGCTCCAGCACGCCCTTTTTCGCCTTCAGCTCGAGCTGGCCGGCATCTTGCGGGTCGCCGATGGTGAACATCGCGCCAAAGCGCATCGCCTTGCCGAGCACCTCGGCGCGCTGGATCTGCTCGGCGGTGAGCAGGGTGAAGAGCGGCTCGAAGCGCGAGCCCGCGCGCGAGTTCTTGTAGCGGTGCAGGAGCGCGAGGCCGAGGAACACCCGCTCGGGGTGGCTCAGCGCGGCGAGATTGGCGCGGGTGACATTGTCGAAACAGGCCTCGGCGCGGTAATCGGGGTGGGTGCGCCAGGTCGTGTCATGGAGCAGGCAGGCCGCGCGGATCAGCCGGTAGAGCTCGGGCGGGGTCTCGCCGAAGATCGGCTGGATGAAGGCGTGGAGCTTCTTGCCAAAGCCCGGGATCCGCGCCATCGCGCGTTCGGAATGGCGGCAGGCCTCGATCAGCGGGTCGCGCCGGCGCAGCCGTTCAGGCATTTGCTCGTAAAGCAGGCCCTCGCGGATGCCGTAGGAGGACACGTCGATTTCCTTCGGCGCGAAGGTCTCGACCAATTCGCGCAGAACGAGGCTCGCGAGCGGCACGAGCTCGATGCGCGCGGCCGAGATGCCGGTGCGCGCGCGCAGCTCGGCGAGGTCGCTTTTCTCGATCCACTCAAGGGTCTTGAAGAGGCCCTCGGGCTCCATCCGGTATTCATGGAGCACCATCAAGGGATAGCCCGCGCGCTCCATGTCGAGCCGGCCGATCGCGCGCCAGGAGCCGCCGACGAGATAGATGCGCTCATGCTCGGTGCCGACGGCGCGGGCGAGCTCGGCCACCACCGATTTGATATGCGCAAGCAGCTCCTTGCGCCCGCCCTTGACCTGTTGCAGCCGGAACGGCCCGAGCGGCGAGGTCACGCGCCGCCAGACCCGCCCGTCGCGGATCTCGGCGAGCTCCATCGAATTGCCGCCGATATCGCAGATCAGCCCCGCCGCCTCGGGCCAGCCCAGAAGCACGCCCTGCGCCGAGAGGCGGGCCTCCTCGGGGCCGTCGATGACATGGAGCTTGAGGCCGGTCTCGCGCTCGACGAGGCGTTGGAACTCGGGGCCGTCCTCGGCCTCGCGCACGGCGGCGGTGGCGACGCAGGTGAGCGGGCCGATGCCCATGCCTTGGGCCAGCGCCGAGAAGCGTTTGAGCGCGGCAAAGGCGCGCTCGCGCCCGCGCGGGTTCAGCCGGCCGGTTTCCGCCAGCCCCTGACCGAGCCCCGCCATCACCTTTTCATTGTAGAAATAGGCCGGGCTGCGGGCGGCGCCGTCGAAGACGACCATCCGCACCGAGTTCGAGCCCACGTCGACCACCCCCACGCGGCTGAGCGCGCGGGCGGAGGGGTCGTCGAAAAGCGGTTTGCCGAAGGGATCCCACTCGTCGCCCGCGGCGGCGCCGGGGCTTTGCGATGTCGCGTTCATTCTGCCGTCCGTCTTTATGGCCGGCCCCGAGTCGCCCCGGGGGTGCGTCACCCTAGCCCTTATTCGGGGCCATGGGCAAGTTTCGGCACATCTTTCGCCCCCGCCGAGCCGCGCCCGGAGAGCGAGGGGTTCTCCATGAAGAAGCGGTGGCAGGAGAACAGATCGTCGCGCCCCTCGGGCAGATCGCGCAGGAAGCGGCCATCGGGGTGCAGCACCCAGGTTTGCGCCTCGTCGGCCATGTTGGCGGCCATGATCTGGCTGACGATCTGGGCTTTCACCGTGTCGTTCATCGCCTCGACGAGGGTCTCGACACGGCGGTTGAGGTTGCGCCCCATCCAGTCGGCCGAGGAGAAGAACACGCGCGCCTGTTTCGAGGGCAGGCCCGCGCCATTGCCAAAGCACACGATGCGCGAATGTTCGAGGAAGCGCCCGACGATCGACTTGACGCGGATGGTTTCGGAAAGGCCCTTGATGCCGGGGCGCAGCCCGCAGATGCCGCGGATCACCAGCGAGATCTTCACCCCGGCCTGGCTTGCGGCATAGAGCGCGTCGATCACCTCGGGGTCGATGAGCGAGTTCATCTTCGCCCAGATCTGCGCCGGCCGGCCCGCGCGGGCGTGTTCGGCCTCGGCGGCGATCAGCTCGAGCAGGCGCGGCTTGAGCGTGATCGGCGAGATCGCGAGGTTTTCCAGCCCCGCGGGTTGGACATAGCCCGAGAGATAGTTGAACACCTTCGTCGCATCGCGCCCGAGCGCGGTATCGCAGGTGAAGAAGCTCAGGTCGGTGTAGATCTTGGCGGTGATCGGGTGGTAATTGCCGGTGCCGTAATGGGTATAGGTGACCAGGCTGTCGCCCTCGCGGCGCACCACGGTCGAGATTTTCGCATGCGTTTTCAGATGCATGAAGCCGTAGACGACATGGGCGCCGGCGCGTTCGAGGCGGCGCGACTGGCGGATGTTGGCGGCCTCGTCGAAGCGCGCCTTCAGCTCGACGAGCGCGGTCACCGATTTGCCGCTCTCGGCCGCTTCACAGAGCGCATCGACGATCGGGCTGTCTTTCGAGGTGCGGTAGAGGGTCTGTTTGATCGCCAGCACATTGGGGTCGTTCGCCGCCTGTTGCAGGAAGCGGATCACCATGTCGAAGGTCTCGTAGGGGTGGTGCAGCAGCATGTCCTTTTGCCGGATCGCGGCGAACATGTCGCCGCCGTGATCCTGAACGCGCTCGGGCACGCGCGGCGTGAAGGCGGGCCACAGCAGTTCGGGGCGCGAGGAGAGGACCAGCTCCTTGAGGTCGGCGATGCCCAGAAGGCCATGCATTTCAACCACTTCGGAGGGGTCGACGGCGAGCTCGTCCATGATCAGCGCGCGCAGCGATTCCGGCGCGCCGGCGGTGATCTTCATGCGGATCACCTGGCCGCGGCGGCGCCGTTTGAGGGCGGTCTCGAATTCGCGCACGAGGTCTTCGGCCTCGTCCTCGACCTCGAGATCGCTGTCGCGCAGCACCCGGAAGGCGCAATGCCCGGCATCGGAATAGCCGGGGAAGAGCATCCCGAGATGGAGCATCAGGAGCTCCTCGAGCGGCAGGAACCGCGCCTCGCCCGGCAGGCGCACGAAGCGGTCGATCTGTTGCGGGATCGGCAGGAGCGCCTGCAGGCGGCGCTTGTCGGTCTGGCGTTCGAGCTCGAGCGCGAGGCAAAAGCCCGTGTTGGGGATGAAGGGGAACGGGTGCGCCGGGTCGATCGCGAGGGGCGAGAGCACCGGGAAGACCTTGTTGAGGAAGTGATCGGCGAGGAAGGCGCGGTCGGCCTCGGTCAGGCGCGCGCGCGGCACGAGCTGGATGCCCGCGCGCTCCATCTCGGCTTTCAGCCGCTCCCAGGTGGCTTGCTGGGCCTCCATCAGCTGGCGCGCATCGGCGTTGATCAGGACGAGCTGTTCGGCGGCGGAGAGCCCGTCGTCGGAGGGGGTGGTGTTGCCCTCGCGCACGAGTTCGCGCAGCCCCGCGACGCGGACGGTGTAGAATTCATCGAGGTTGGTGGCCGAGATCGACAGGAAGCGCAGCCGTTCGAGAAGCGGCACCCGCGGGTTGGCGGCCTCCTCGAGCACGCGCCAGTTGAAGGCGAGCCAGGAGAGCTCGCGGTTGAAGAAGCGCTTGGGCCCGGAGATCACCTCGGGGGGCATCTCGACGGGCGGGGCGAAGGGGGTCTTGAGGAAATCAGCCTGGGTCATGGCGCGCTTATGAGGTTGAATTGTAACGGCTTGATAACATTCTGCGCCGCTCAGGCGAGACTGTCCAGAACCTCTGCGGCGAGCGGGCGGGTGATCGCGCGGCCCTGCGCGAGGGCGCGGGCGTCAAGCGCGGCGACGAGGCGGCGGGCCTGGGCAAGCGAGCGGTCCATGCGGGTCACGAGCCAGGGGATCAGCGCGGGGGCGACGGTGAGCTGGCGGTCGGCGAAGAGTTTGACGAGGACCGCGGCGAGGAGCGCGTCATCGGGGGGCGCGATGGTGACCTGGGCGGTGGCCTGCATGCGGCTGGCGAGATCGGGCAGGGTGAGGCGCCAATCCCGCGGCGGGGTGGCGGCGGTGATCAGAAGCTCGCCCCCCTCGGCCTGCATCAGGTTGTGGAGGTGAAAGAGCGCCTCCTCGGCCTGCGGCTGACCCGCGGCGCGGTCGGCATCCTCGATGACCGCAGCGCCCGCGCGGGCGAGCGTTTCGGCCAGATCATCGGTCAGATCGGCCGCGCGGGCGAGCGGCGCGCGATGTTCCTCGGCCCAGATCGCGGCGAGATGCGATTTGCCCGCGCCCTCGGGGCCGATCAGCAGCATCCGGCGCTGCGGCCAGAGGGCGGGGGTGTCGAGCGTGGCGAGCGCGAGCGCATTCGCGGGCGCGACGAAGAAATCCTCTCGGCCCTGCGAGGAGCGCAGCGGCAGGTCGAAAATCATCTGCTCGGTCAAGGGCTTCAGTCCTCCGCGGGGTGATGGGCGAGAGGCCCGTCCTCCGCCTGCACCGCCGCCGCTTCATCGCGCCCGGCAAAGCCTTTGTAAAGCCGCCCCTCGAGGTAGTGATCGATGGCAAAGCGCGTCAGAACCCCGATCATCGCCGCGACCGGCACCGCGACGAGCATGCCGACGAAGCCGAAAAGCGTGCCGAAGGCGGAGAGCGCGAAGATCAGCCACAGCGGATGCAGCCCCACCGAGGAGCCGACGAGGCGCGGGGTGATGACATTGCCCTCGAGGAACTGGCCGACCGCGAAGATCGCCGCGACGATGCCGATCGCCACCCAGTCGCCCCAGAACTGAAACAGCGCCAGCCCGATCGCGAGCGCGCCGCCGACCAGCGCGCCGACATAGGGGATGAAGGTCAGCCCGCCCGCGATCGCCCCCGCGATCAGCCCGAAATTGAGCCCCGCAAGCATCAGCGCGACCGCGTAGAAGGCGCCGAGGATCAGGCAGACCGAGACCTGCCCGCGCACGAAGCCCGAGAGCACCCGGTCGATCTCGCGGGCGAGCGCGCGCACCGTCTCGACATGGTCGCGCGGCAGCCAACTGTCGATTTTCGCGACCATATTGTCCCAATCGAGCAGCATGTAGAAGGCCACGACCGGAACCACCACGACGAGCACGATGAAGTTCACCACCCCCATCGCCGAGGACAGCAGCGTCTGCGCAAGCTCGCCGCCGCGGTCCTTGACCGAGGTGCCAAAGGAGGTGAGCGTTTCATTGACCACCGAGCCCGGCTCGATCAGCGAGGGGAAGGTGGTGGTGAGGAAATTCATCAGCCGCTGCGTCGCCTCGGGGGCGATCTCGACGAGCTGGGTGAGCTGGCGCACCATCGCGGGGATGATCGCGAGCGCCAGCACCACGAAGGCGAGCGTCGCGATCAGCGCGATCACCGCGGTCGCGGCGGGGCGCGACAGGCCCATCCGCTCGAGCCGGTCGGCCAGCGGGTCGAGGAAATAGGCGATCGCGCCGCCGATCAGGAAGGGCAGGATCACCTGGCCCAGCCCCCAGAGCGCGAGCGCGAAGAGAAGCGCCGCGACGCCCCAATAGAGGACTTGTTGACGCACCGGCAGGGACATCGGGGATCCTTTCAAAAACTCCGGGTGAGATTGGCCTTTTTGGCGCCCAAATCAAGGGGCGGCGGTTGACGCCCCTGCCGCGCGCGGCTCTATTGGTGAAAATCGCGCCGCGGCGCCGCATCCGAGAGCTTGCCATGACCCGTTTTGCCCCCCTGAGCCTTCTGGCGCTTCTCTCCGGCCTTGGTTTCGGGGCCGGTCTCGGGCTGGGGCCGGCGGCGGCTTTCGAGCTCGGCACCGGGGTCGATGTGATCTCCGACCCGCAGACCAGAATCGAGGCGCTGCACCGGCTCTATATCGGGCATGAGATCGGGCCGGGGCTGAGCTTTGGCCAATCGGTCTATTCGGCGGCGAAGGGCGATGCGGGGGGGGCGTTCTTCTGGGGCGTCGAGGCGGTGAAGATGATGCCGGTCTCGGGGCCGCTCTCGGCCACGGCGGGGCTGTTTCTGGGCGGCGGCGGCGGCGCGGCGCAGGTGGTGGGCGACGGGTTCATGACGCGCGCCCATGTCGGGCTGCGCTATGCGGCGAGCGAGCGGCTCGGCTATGAGCTCGGCGCGAGCTGGGTGAAGATCACCGGCGCCGATATCGAGGACCCGGCGGTGAGCCTCGGGCTGAGCTACAATTTCGGCGTGGTGCATCCGAGCGAGGAGGCGGTGGCGCCGGGCTTTGGCGCGCTCAAGCTGCGCGGGGTGAGCTTGCGGGCGGGGGCGGTCGCGGCGCGCGGTGCCAACCGCACCGGCGCCGCGCAGGCGGATCTGGGGCTTTTCGGCGCGGAAGGGGCGTTCTCGATCGGGCCGGGGCGGGAGGTTTTCCTCGCCGCCGATGGTGCGGCGAAGGGGGGCGAGGGCTATATGCAGATCCTCGCGGGCGGGCGGCAGCGCTGGGCGACGGGGCCGGTGGGGCTATTTGTCGAGGGCGGGCTCGGCTTTGGCGGCGGCGGCGAGGTCGACACCGGCGCGGGCGGGCTCCTCAGCCTCGGCGCGGGCGTGGCGGTGCCGGTCGCGCCCTGGGCCGATGTGGAATTCGCGCTGGGCGGGGTCGCCTCGGCGGGCGAGTACAAGGGCGCGCAGGCGAGCGTGCGGCTGGTGCGGGTGTTCGCGCGCGACCCGGGCGCCACCGCGCCGGGCGGCGGGCAGAAATGGGCCTATACTTTGGGCGTGGCGATGCAGGACCCGAACCCGGGCTTCCGCAAGCCCGGCGTCACCGCCACCGCGCGGCCGATCTTGCAGGAAAGCTCGGTCGACATGTTCCTGACCGAGCGCAGCTATATCAGCGGCACCGCGCAGACCGCGCTCGGCGGCGATGTGGCGGGCTATGCGATCGGGCTTCTCGGGCTCGGCTACGAGATGCCGCTCGGCGGGCGCTGGTATGGCTCGCTCGAGGCACAGCTCGGCGCGGCGGGCGGCGGCGGGGTCAACGCGAATGGCGGGCTGATCGGCGGCGCGCGGGTCGAGCTCGATTACGCGCTGAACGAGAGCGCGCGGCTGAGCTTCGCGCTGGGCAAGCTCACCCATCTGAAATCGGGCGCCGGCATGGCGCCGACCACCGCGCAGATCGGCGTGAAATTCCCGTTCACGACGCGCTGATTACTCTCGCGGGGCGAGCCAGAGCGCCCCCGCGCGGTAGCCGCCGCGGATCAGATGGCCGGGCGCGGCCGCCTCGGGGAAGCGCGCGTGCCAGTCGAGATAGCGGTCGTTCGTGACGATCCGCGCGCCCTGGTCGCGCGCGGCGCTCAGGATGATCGGGTCGGCCGGCTCGCCGCGCGCGACAACCAGCACCTGCGCCACCGGCAGGCGCAGCAGCCGCGCGAATTCGGCGTCATCGACATAGCGGTCGAAGAGCTTGTAGCCGGCATTGGCATCGAACACGACGCCGGTCTCGAAGCCGAGCTTGCGGCAGGCGGCGATCACCTCGCGCAGCGTCTCGAGGCGGGGGCTGTTGTCGCGCCAATGCATCACATTCGAGCCATCGAGCACCACCCAGGATTTCGCCCGCCCGCGCCGGCGCGCCGCCTCGAGCAGCCCCCAGACGAGCAAGAGCGCAAGCCCGAGCCCGAGTTCGGGGAGATAGCCCGCCAAGGGGCCGAGCGCGGTGATGAAATCCATGTCGATCCTCGAAAATCTGGCCCCCGAGTTTACCCCCGCGCCACGCCCCCGCAACCGCGATCTTGCCCGCAGGCCGCTTTTCGGCTAGCCCGGGCGCAAAGCAACCGTTCACAGGTCCGCCATGCGCCTTACCCGCTACTTCCTCCCCGTCCTCAAGGAAAACCCCGCCGAGGCGCAGATCGTCAGCCACCGGCTGATGCTGCGCGCCGGCATGATCAAACAGCAGGCCGCGGGGATCTATTCCTGGCTGCCCTTGGGCTACAAGGTGCTCAAGCGGCTCGAGCAGATCGTCCATGAGGAGCAGATCCGCGCGGGGCATATCCCGCTCCTGATGCCGACGCTGCAACCGGCGGATCTGTGGCGCGAAAGCGGGCGCTATGACGATTACGGTCAGGAGATGCTGCGCATCAAGGACCGCCACGACCGCGACATGCTCTACGGCCCCACCAACGAGGAGATGATCACCGACATCTTCCGCTCCCATGTCGAGAGCTACAAATCGCTGCCGCTGACGCTCTACCATATCCAGTGGAAATTCCGCGACGAGGTGCGCCCGCGCTTTGGCGTGATGCGCGGCCGCGAATTCCTGATGAAGGATGGCTACAACTTCGACCTGACGCGCGAGGATGCGCTGCATGCCTACAACCGCCATATGGTGAGCTACCTGCGCACCTATGAGCGCATGGGCCTCACCGCGATCCCGATGCGCGCGGCCTCGGGCCCGATCGGCGGCGACAACACCCATGAATTCCTCGTGCTGGCGAAAACCGGCGAGTCGGAGGTCTTCTATGACGCGAAAGTGCCGGAGCTGAAGCTCGGCGAGCGCGCGGTGGATTACGACAACCGCGCCGAAGTGGCGGCGATCTGCGAGGAATTCACCACGCTTTATGCGCGCACCGACGAGACCCATGACGAGGCGGCCTTTGCCGCGCAGGTGCCCGAAGAGCGCCGGATGGTCGGCCGCGGCATCGAAGTGGGCCAGATCTTCTACTTCGGCACGAAATATTCGGAAGCGATGGGCGCGACCGTGGTCACGCCCGACGGCAGCCGCGTGCCGGTCGAGATGGGCTCGCACGGGATCGGCGTGAGCCGGCTTCTGGGCGCGCTGATCGAGGCCAACCACGACGAGAAGGGCATCATCTGGCCCGAGGGCGTGACGCCGTTCCATGTCGGCCTCGTCAACCTCAAACAGGGCGATGCGGCCACCGACGCGGCCTGCGCCGAGCTTTACGCGGCGCTCGTGGCCAAGGGGCTCGACCCGCTCTATGACGACCGCGAAGAGCGGGCGGGGGCGAAATTCGCGACCATGGACCTGATCGGTCTGCCCTGGCGGATCACGGTCGGCCCGCGGGGGCTGGCCTCGGGCATGGTCGAGCTGACCTGCCGGCGCAGCGGCGAGAGCGAGGAAATGTCGCCCGCGGCCGCGGTGGAACGCGTCGCGGCGATCTACGCCGGGCTCTGATCGGGCTGAATTTCGGAGAGCCGGGGGCCCGCGCCCCCGGCTTTTTCATGCGCGGCGCAGGCTGGACTTGACTGAAATACTCAGGTATTGACCGATGTCAAGGCGCCGCGCCCCGTATGCGGCCAAACCCCCGCCAGGACTTCTCAGGACCGAGCCATGAACCGCCTTCTGCCGCTCACGCTTTGCGCCGCTCTCGCCACCCCCCTCGCCCCCGCCCGCGCCGCCGAGGAGGCGCCCTATGCCTCGCTCGAAGACTGGGGGCGGGCGCTCTTTTTCGACGTGAACCTGTCGCAAAACCGCAGCCAGGCCTGCGCGACCTGCCATGACCCCGAGGCGGGCTTTGCCGACCCGCGCGAAAGCGCGGCGGGCCGGGCGGTGAGCCTGGGCGACGATGGCACGAGCCTTGGCGACCGCAACGCGCCCACAGCGGCCTATGCGCGGTTTTCCCCGGCCTTCGGGCAGACGAAAGAGGGCAAATGGCGCGGCGGCCAGTTCCACGATGGCCGCGCCGCGACGCTCAAGGATCAGGCCAAGGGCCCGCCGCTCAACCCCGTCGAGATGGGGCTGAAGGATGAGGCCGAGGCGGCGGCGCGGCTGTGGGAAAACCCGCGCTATCTGGCGACGATGCGTGCGCTGAAAGGGCCGGAGACGGAAACCGACCCGGCCGCGGCCTTTGACGCGATGGCCGAGGCGATCGCGGCCTATGAGGCCAGCCCCGAGCTGAGCCCGTTTGACTCGAAATACGACCGTTACCTGCGCGGCGCGGCGAAATTCACCGATGAAGAGGAGCTCGGACGGCTTCTGTTCTTCTCCTCGCAGTTTACAAATTGCAACATTTGCCACCAGTTGAACCCGGGCCCCTTCACCGAGAACGAGACCTTTTCCAACTATGAATATCATAACATCGGCGTGCCGCCGAACCGCGCCGCGCGCGCGGTGAACGGGGCCGGCGCGGGGGCGGTGGACGAGGGCCTGCGCGCCAATCCGGCGATCTCGGATCCCGCGCAGGCGGGCAAGTTCAAGGTGCCGACGCTGCGCAATGTCGCGGTGACCGGCCCCTATATGCATAACGGCGTCTTTCAGGATCTGCGCAGCGTGATCCTGTTCTACAACACCTACAATTCGAAGCTGCCGCACCGCCAGATCAACCCCGAGACCGGCGCGCCCTTCGAAGCCCCGGAGGTCGCGCAGAACATCTCCCTGACCGAACTCGAGACCGGCCCCGCGCTCGATGATAAACGCATCGACGCGCTGGTGGCCTTCCTCAAGACCCTCACCGACGCCCGCTATGAGCCGCTCTTGAGCCAGGATTGAGCCGGGCAGGGGGCGCCGCCCCCTCTGGCCTGCGGCCATTCACCCCCGGGATATTTCGGCATCGTTGAAGGAGAGCCCTGCCTTCAATGATGATCAAATATCCCGGGGGAGGCGAAGCCGGGGGCGGCGCCCCCTCCAACGCATCCGTGAAGCGGCGAAGGCTTGACCTTTCCGGCCTGCCGGGTGAGCTTGCGCGAGCCTTAGGAAAGACCATCATGGCCCGCCGAACTGCCCCGTTTTCCGCCTTTGAATTCCTGATCGCCTGGCGCTATTTGCGCGCGCGCCGTGCCGAGGGCGGGGTCTCGGTGATGACCTGGATCAGCCTGATCGGCATCATGCTCGGCGTTGCGGCGCTGATCATCACGCTGGCGGTGCGGGCGGGGTTCCGGGCGGAATTCGTTGATACGATCCTTGGCTCGAACGCCCATGTCACCGTCTATTCGGCGCCGACCGAGGTGGTTGCGGGCTCGGGCGTGTTTTCGCGGCTGATGCAGGATTACGAGGCGCGCGCCGGGCGGATCGCGGCGGTGCCGGGGGTGACGCGGGCGGCGCCGCTCATCCGCGGTCAGGTGATGGTGACCTACGAGGATCGCTCGAATGTCGCCGAGGTGTATGGCATTGCCGAGGCCGATCTGATGACGATCCCGCGGGTGGCGCATTCCGAGGAAGCGCTGGGCGAGATCTCGCGCTTTGGCGAGGGGATTGCGCTTGGCTCGGGGCTCGCGCGCGAGTTGGGGGTGGGCATCGGCGACCGGGTGAAGCTGATCTCGCCCAATGGCGCGAAGACCGCATTTGGCACCAGCCCTCGTGTGAGCTCCTATGAGGTCGTCTATATCTTCACCGCCGGGCGCTGGGATATCGACCGCACGCGGCTCTATATGCCCTTCGCCGAGGCGCAGAGCTATTTCAACCGCGAGGGCGGCGCCGATGAGATCGAGGTCGATGTGACCGACCCCGAACGGGTCGATGACTGGGAGATCCCGCTCTTGCAGGCGGGCGGCGCGGGCACGCTGTTGTGGACCTGGCGCGACGCTTCGGGCAGCTTCCTGCGCGCGCTCGACATCGAGGACAATGTGATGTTCGTGATCCTGACGGTGCTGGTGCTGATCGCCTCGATGAACATCACCTCGGGGCTGATCATGCTGGTCAAGAACAAGGGCCGCGATATCGGGATCTTGCGGACGATGGGGCTGACCGAGGGCTCGATCTTGCGGGTGTTCTTCCTCTGCGGGGCGTTCACCGGGGTGATCGGCACGGCGCTCGGGCTCGCGCTCGGGGTGGTGATTTCGCTCAACATGGATCAGGTGATGAGCTTCGTGAACTGGCTCAATGGTGGCGATGCCTGGGACCCGTCGATCCGCGGGATCTATGAGCTTCCGGCGAAATTGCAGGCCGATGATGTGATCAAGGCGGTGGGCCTGTCGCTCGGGCTGAGCTTTGTGGTGACGATTTTCCCGGCGCGCAGGGCGGCGCGTCTGAACCCGGTGGAGGCGCTGCGCTATGAATGATGTGTTGCACCTCGAAATGTTGGAAAAGTGCTATAACCGGGGTCAGCCGGGCGAGATTTCGGTTCTCCAAGGTTTGAATTTGACTATCCCGCGCGGGCAGGTGGCGGCTCTGGTGGCGCCCTCGGGGGCCGGGAAATCGACGCTTTTGCATATCGCGGGGCTGCTCGATACGCCCGACAGTGGCCGGGTGCTGATCGGCGGCGAGGATCTGAGCGCGGCCTCGGACAAGCGGCGCACCGAGGCGCGGCGGCGCGATCTGGGCTTTGTCTATCAGTTCCATCATCTCCTGCCGGAGTTCTCGGCGCTGGAGAATATCGTTCTGCCGCAGCTCGCTAATGGGGTCGGGCGGCGCGCGGCCGAGGCGCGGGCGCGGGAATTGCTCGAGCGGCTCGGGCTGGGCGCGCGGGCGCGGCACCGGCCCTCGGCGCTTTCGGGAGGCGAGCAGCAGCGGGTGGCGATGGCGCGGGCTCTGGCGAACGGGCCGAAGCTGCTTTTGGCCGATGAGCCGACGGGGAACCTCGATCCGGGCACCTCGGAGGTGGTGTTCGGGATGTTGATGGAGGTGGTGCGCGAGACCGGGCTTTCGGCGCTGATTGCGACGCATAACCTTGATCTGGCTGGGAAAATGGACCGGGTCTTGCGGCTCGCGGGCGGCAGATTGGTGGAGTGAGCGATGATTCTCTACGGGATTGCGACCTGTGACACCTGCCGCAAGGCGAAGAAGGCGCTCGAGGCCGCGGGCCATGCGGTGCGCTTTCGAGATCTCCGCACCGAGCCGCTGAGCGCGGCGGAAATCGCTGAGTTTTCAGAGGCTTTCGGGGAGAAGTTGATCAACCGCGCCTCGACGACCTGGCGGGGCCTCGAGGAGGCCGCGCGGGGCGCGCCGATGGCGGATCTGCTTGCGGCGCATCCGACGGTGATGAAGCGGCCGGTGATCCGCGGGGCGGTGTTGACGCTTGGCTGGGACAAGGCGGCGCAGGCCGCGCAGGGGCTCTGAGGGCGCCGGAAACTGCGCGCAATTCGACCTAAAATCAGAATTGCTTAACCCTCTCGTGAGATGATTTCGGGATCGGATCGGCGCATCGTCGCGGTGTTCCACAGGTGCAAGAACTGCAGGTCTCACGATGTCTCTACAATTTTCCGCTCGAAAGCAGGACGCCGAGGCGGTCGGCGGGCTGCCGGTCCGCGAGGCGGATTACTGGACGCAGCTTGCCTGGATCACCTCGGGCGCCTCGCCGCTGGCGGCCTGGCGCCATGCCGCGCGGTTGAGCCACCGGGAGCTGGGCGAGCTGTCGGGGATCGCGCCGGAGGAGCTGATCGCGCTCGAGGCGCGCAAACGGGCGCCGACGGCGGAGGAAATTGCCAATCTGGCCAAGGCCTTGGGGCTTTGCCCGGGCGATCTGGAGGATTGAGGATGGGCGTGCGAGGCTGCGCGATTGCGGCGGTGGTTCTGGGCGGTGCAGCGCTGATGCTCGCAGGCTGTGGGGGCGGCAAGCCCGAGGCGCCGGCGCCCGCGCCGCGCTATGCGGGGGAGAGCTGGTCCGCGGCAAGCGCGTATGCTCAGACCCCGGGGCCGAGTTATGCGGGCGAAATCTGGAGCGCGGGCTCGACACAGGCGCCCTGAGGCGCCGCGCGGGATGTCTTCTGGCGGCGGGGCAGGGGGCCAGCGGCGGAGACCGGCGAGGCACGGCAGCCAGGGGCGGGCAGGCCCGCCGCGCAAAAGGCAAAGCCCGCGCCGGGGCGCGGGCTCGATCTCGAGGGGCGGGCAGGCCCGCCGCGGCCAGAGACTCAGCTCAGAGCAGTTTCAGGTCCGAGGCCGAAGCGCGGCCATCGCGGCCCGACTGCAGCTCGTAGCCGATTTTCTGGTTGTCTTGCAGACCTTTCAGGCCGGCGCGCTCAACGGCCGAGATGTGGACGAACACGTCCTTGCCGCCTTCATCGGGGGCGATGAAGCCGTAGCCTTTGGTGGCGTTGAACCATTTCACGGTGCCAGTGGCCATTCCGTTTCTCCTTCGATTTTCCCGGGGCGCCATTGCCCTCGGGCCGTGCAGCCAGGTCTTTCAAGTCTTCCGGCTGCCCCGCGAAGGGAGCGGTAGAAAGTCTGCGGTCACGCGAGAAGAGGGTGACACGCGGCGCCAAAAATGCAATCGAAATTCGTGTGACAGCGCGTGAAGGCCGTCAAACGGCTGATCCCGAACAGAAAATACAACAGGCGCGCGGGGGGCGCGCCTGTTTTTGAAGCAGAATCACCTGTCGTGCGGCTCAGCGCAGATCGGGCGGCGTGGCCTCGGCGGCGAGCTCGGCCAGGATCTCGTCGAGTTGCGCGGTGCGGGTGCGGGTTTCGCCCAGCTGGCGCACCGAGACCGAGCGCTCCTCGACCTCTTTCATGCCGATCGCGAAGATATAGGGCACCTTGCCGAGCGAATGTTCGCGGACCTTGTAGTTGATCTTCTCGTTGCGGGTATCGGCCTCGGCGCGGATCCCGGCGGCGGTGAGCGCGGCGGTGACCTCGCGGACATAGTCATCGGCATCCGAGACGATCGAGGCGACGACCACCTGCCGCGGCGCGAGCCACAGCGGCAGCTTGCCGGCGAAGTTCTCGATCAACATGCCGATGAAGCGCTCGAAGGAGCCGAGGCAGGCGCGGTGCAGCATCACCGGGCGGTGGCGTTCGCCATCGGCGCCGATGTAGCTCGCATCGAGCCGCTCGGGCAGGTTCTGGTCGACCTGCAGCGTGCCGCATTGCCAATCGCGCCCGATCGCATCGGTGAGCACGAATTCGAGTTTCGGCCCGTAGAAGGCGCCTTCGCCCGGGAACAGCTCGAAGTCATAGCCCGCGTGCTGGCAGGCATTGGCGAGCGCGGCCTCGGCGTGATCCCAGCTCTCCTCGCTGCCGATGCGTTTTTCCGGCCGGGTGGAGAGTTTGATGCGCCAGGCGGTGAAGCCCAGATCGGCGTAGATCTGCGACAGGAAGTCGATGAATTTCTTGGTTTCCGCCTCGATCTGCGCCTCGGTGCAGAAGATATGCGCGTCGTCCTGGGTGAAGCCGCGCACCCGCATGATGCCGTGCAGCGCCCCCGAGGGCTCATAGCGCGCGCAGGAGCCAAATTCCGCCATGCGCAAGGGCAGGTCGCGGTAGCTCTTCAGCCCGACGTTGAAGATCTGCACATGGCAGGGGCAGTTCATCGGTTTGAGCGCGTTGATCACCTTCTCGCGCGCGCCCTCCTCGTCGACCTCGACGATGAACATGTTCTCGCGGTAGTTTTCCCAGTGGCCGGATTTTTCCCACAGGTTGCGGTTCACCACCTGCGGCGTGTTGACCTCGACATAACCGTCGGCGCGCTGGCGGCGGCGCATGTAATCTTGCAGCGTGGTGTAGATCGTCCAGCCGTTCGGGTGCCAGAACACCTGGCCCGGCGCCTCTTCCTGCATGTGGAAGAGATCCATTTCGCGGCCGAGCTTGCGGTGGTCGCGCTTGGCGGCCTCCTCGAGCATGGTCATATGCGCTTTGAGATCCTCGCGCGAGCGGAAGGCCACGCCGTAGATGCGTTGCAGCATCGGGCGGGTGCTGTCGCCCAGCCAATAGGCGCCCGCGACATGGGTGAGCTTGAAGGCATCCGCCGGCACCTGGCCGGTATGTTGCAGATGCGGGCCGCGGCAGAGGTCCTGCCAGCTGCCGTGCCAATACATCCGCAGCGGCTCGCCCTCGGGGATCCGGTTGACCAGCTCGACCTTATAGGGCTCGTTGTTTTCGGTGTAATAGGCGATCGCGCGATCGCGCTCCCAGACCTCGGTGCGCACCGGCTCGCGGGCATTGATGATCGCCTTCATCCGCGCTTCGATCGCGCCCAGATCCTCGGGCGTGAAGGGCTCGGCGCGGTCGAAATCGTAAAACCAGCCGTGGTCGCGCACCGGGCCGATGGTGACCTTGACGTCGGGCCACAGCTCCTGGACCGCGCGCGCCATGATATGGGCGAGGTCGTGGCGGATCAGCTCGAGCGCGGGGACGGTGTCCTTCATCGTGTTGATCGAGAGCTTCGCATCGGCCGTGATCGGCCATTGCAGATCCCAATGCGCGCCGTCGAGCTGGGCGGAAATCGCCGCCTTGGCGAGCGAGGGCGCGATCGAGGCGGCCACTTCGGCGGCGGTGATGCCAGCCTCGTAGCTGCGCTGCGCGCCATCGGGGAAGGTGAGGGTGATCTGACGGGACATAGGGTCCTCCTCGTCGGTTTGGCGCCCACGGAACGCCCGGTTGCGGGTTATGAGGCCCCCATATGCGCCGCGCGCGGGGGCAAGTCAACGGGGAGGGGGCTCTGCCCCCGGGGCCGCCGGCCGCCCCCCGGGATATTTGTCCATCGTTGAAACGAGGCGCCGGGCTGCCCTTCAACGATGCGGAAATATCCCGGGGGTGAATGCCGAAGGCAGAGGGGGCAGCGCCCCCTGCGCGGGTTGAGGCCGGGCGCGGGGGCGGGTAGGGTCGGGAAAAGCCGGAAAGGAGCCGCCATGACCGAGACGTTCATCACCCCCGAGGGCCGCGAGATCGCCTATCAGCGCCAGCCCGGGGCGGGGCCGGGGGTGGTTTTCCTGCACGGGTTCAAATCCGACATGGAGGGCTCGAAGGCGGTCGATCTCGCGGCCTGGGCCGCGGCCGAGGGGCGGGCGTTTTTGCGGTTCGACTATTCGGGTCATGGCCGCTCGGGGGGGCGGTTCGAGGAGGGCGCGATCGGCGATTGGTTCGAGGATGCGCGCGACACGATCGCGGCCTTGACCTCGGGGCCGCAGATCCTCGTGGGCTCCTCGATGGGCGGCTGGATCGCGCTTTTGATCGCGCGCGCGCGCCCCGATCTCGTCGCCGGGCTCGTCACCGTGGCGGCTGCGCCCGATTTCACCGAAAACGGCTTCTGGGCGGGGTTCACGCGTGAGCAAAAGCGCGAGCTCGAGGAGATCGGCCATGTCGATCTGCCCTCGGACTACTCCGAGCCCTACCGCATCACGCGGCGGCTGATCAACGAGGGGCGCAACCGGCTGGTGCTCGAGAGCCCGCTCGCGCTGCCCTTTCCGGCGCGGTTCCTGCAGGGCACGGCGGATCGCTCGGTGCCGGTCGATTGGGCGCTGCGGCTTCTCGAGCATGCCGAGGGGCCCGATCTGCGCCTCACCCTTGTCAAGGGGGCCGATCACTCCTTCTCCGGGCCCGACGAGCTCGCGCTGATCCGCGCGACGCTGGCCGAGGTCACGGCGCGGATCCGCTGAGCGGCGGTTTTCGGGGTTTTCAGCGCCGCGCCGGTTTGGCAGATTGGCCCGAAGAGCCCGCCGAACGGGCCGATCCGAGGAGTGAGCATGTCCGCCGAGCCGCTGATTTTCCTGCCGGGGTTCCTCTGTGATGCCCGGCTGTTCTGGCATCAGATCATCGATTTCTCCGCCGAGCGGATGGTGATCTGCGCGCCGCTCCTGGGCGAGAGCGTCGAGGAGATGGCCGAGGCCGTGCTCGCCGCGGCGCCGGAGAAATTCGCGCTGATCGGCCATTGGCTTGGCGGCATCGTCGCGATGGAGATCTTGCGCCGCGCGCCCGATCGGGTGAGCCAGATCGCGCTGATCGATGTCTCGCCGCTGCCCGAGACGCCCGCGGTGGCCTCGGCGCGCGAGGCGCGGATCGTGCGCGCGCGCACCGGGCGGCTCGATGAGGCGGTGCTCGAGGAGATCCCCGCAGGCGCGCTCGCGCCCGGCGAGACGCGGCTCCATGCGCAGGCGATGTTGCTCGACATGGCCCAGGCGCTCGGCCCCGAGGGCTTCACCCGGCAAAGCCGCGCGCTGATGCGCCGGCCCGACCAACAGCGCGCGCTGCGCAACACCAAGGTGCGCGCGCTGCTGATCTGCGGGGAATATGACACGATCTGCCCGCCGCGCCGGCATGAATTCCTCGCCGAGCTGATGCCCCATGCGGAGTTCCGGCTGATCCTGAGCGCGGGCCATCTGAGCCCGCTCGAACAGCCGCAAAAGGTCACGCTCGCGCTGCGCGACTGGCTCGAGGCGCCGCTGCTGCTGCGCTGAGGGTGCGACACTCTGTCGTTGGCAGGCGTTCGATTCTCTGTCATCCTGACCTGACAGGACCCGGCCGGGGAGTGGCCGGAGCGCGAACACAGCGAAAAGTTCGGCAGGGGAGGAAGGCCGATGTTTTCCATCGTGTTTTGGAGGCACCATGCGAGAGGTGCCGCAGTATTGCATGTTTCGAGGGGGGGCGCGGCCTATCTGAAGGGCCGGCAGCCTCGTCAGGCTTGGCCGCCGCTCTGCGCGCTTCTGCTCGCGGAGGTGCGGCTGCGGCGCGCGCTCGATCGGGCGCGCCATGCGGGCGATCTGGCTGATCTGGCGGAGGATTTTCTCGACCATCAGGATCTGGCGCGCACCGAGGCGGGGGGCGCGGCGCCGGGCGCCGGCGCTCGCGCGGCCGAGCTGCTCGCCCTCGCCCAATGAACGTGCCGGGGCGAAGAAAAACCGCCCCGGTCTGACCGGGGCGGCGAGGGTCGTCGGGGGCTGGGCCGTCGCCTCAGGCCGCGCCGCGCGGCAGCGCCGCAACGCCGGTGCGCGCCACATCGACAAGCCCGAGCGGACGCATCAGCTCGGCAAAGGCGTCGATCTTGTCGGGCGTGCCGGTGATCTCGAAGACGAAGCTCTCGAGCGTCGAATCCACCACATTGGCGCGGAAGATATCGGCCAGCCGCAGCGCCTCGACGCGCTTCTCGCCGGTGCCCGCGACCTTGAAGAGCGCAAGCTCCCGCTCGACCGGCTGCGCCTCGGTGGTCAGGTCGATCACCTGATGCACCGGCACGATCCGGCCAAGCTGAGCCTTGATCTGGTCGATCACCGCCATCGTGCCGCGCGTCACGATGGTGATCCGCGAGCGGTGGCCCTTGTGGTCGATCTCGGCCACGGTCAGGCTGTCGATGTTGTAGCCGCGCCCGGAGAACAGCCCGATCACCCGCGCCAACACGCCGGCCTCGTTGTCCACCACCACCGCCAGCGTATGGCTGCGCTCCACTTCCGAGTGGAAATCGCGCAGGTCATAGGCCGAATGCGAGGTCGCGCCCTTCTTGATGTTCAGAGCGGCCATTGCCTCTCTCCTCTGATCGAAATTGCGTTCATCTTGCCCCAAATATCCTGGGGGTCCGGGGGCAAGGCCCCCGGCTTGTCTCACACCAGCGCCGCCCCCGAGGTGAAGGCCGCCGCATCGGCCGCGAGCAGCATCTCGTTATGCGGCTTGCCCGAGGGGATCATCGGGAAGCAGTTCTCATGCTTCTCGACGAGGCAATCGAAGAGCACCGGCCCGTCGTGGTTGATCATCTCCAGGATCGCATCGTCGAGATCCTTCGGATCGGAGACCATGATCCCCTTCCAGCCAAAGGCCTCGGCGAGCTTCACGAAATCGGGCAGGCTCTCCGACCAGCTTTGCGAATAGCGCCCGCCATGCAAGAGATCTTGCCACTGACGCACCATCCCGAGCCGCTCGTTGTTGAGGATGAACTGCTTGACCGGGGTGCGGAACTGGGTCGCGGTGCCCATTTCCTGCATGTTCATCAGCCAGCTCGCCTCGCCCGCCACGTTGATCACCAGCGCATCGGGATGCGCGATCTGCACGCCGATCGAGGCGGGGAACCCATAGCCCATCGTGCCGAGCCCGCCCGACGTCATCCAGCGGTTGGGCGCCTCAAATCCCAGAAACTGCGCCGCCCACATCTGGTGCTGGCCCACTTCGGTGGTGATGTAGCGATCGCGCCCCTTGGTCAGCGCCTCGAGCCGCTCCAGCGCATATTGCGGCTTGATGACCGTTTCCGAGCCCGTATAGGCGAGGCATTTGACCTTCTTCCAGCCGTCGATCTTGGCCCACCACTTGGCCAAGCCCTCCTTGTTGACCTTGCGCCCGCGCGCCTTCCAGACCTTGAGCACATCCTCGAGCACATGGCCCACATCGCCCACGATCGGCAGATCGACATGCACGATCTTGTTGATCGAGGAAGCGTCGATATCGACATGGACCTTGGTCGATTTCGGCGAGAAATCCGAAACCCGCCCGGTGATCCGGTCGTCGAACCGCGCGCCGAGGTTGATCATCAGATCGCAGTCATGCATCGCGAGATTGGCTTCATAGAGCCCGTGCATGCCGAGCATGCCCAGCCAATGCTTGCCGCTCGCCGGGTAGGAGCCGAGGCCCATCAGCGTCGAGGTGATCGGGAAGCCGGTCGCATCGACCAGCTCGCACATCAGCTGGCTCGCCGCCGGGCCCGAGTTCACCACCCCGCCGCCGGTGTAGAAGATCGGCCGCTCGGCGGTCTCGATCAGCTCGACGAGCTTGGTGATCGCCTCGATATCGCCCTTCACCTTCGGCTGATAATTCGAGGTATTGGCCTGTTTCGGGCCGGTATAGGTGCCGGTGGCGAATTGCACATCCTTCGGCAGGTCGATCAGCACCGGGCCGGGGCGCCCCGAGGTCGCCACATGGAAGGCCTGATGGATCGTCTCGGCCAGCTTGTCGGTATCCTTCACCAGCCAGTTATGCTTGGTGCAGGGCCGCGTGATGCCCACCGTATCGGCCTCCTGGAAACCATCGGTGCCGATCATGAAGGTCGGCACCTGGCCCGAGAACACGACAAGCGGGATGCTGTCCATCAGCGCATCGGTCAGCCCGGTGACCGCATTGGTCGCGCCGGGCCCCGAGGTCACCAGCGCGCAGCCCGGCTTGCCGGTCGAGCGCGCATAGCCCTCCGCCATGTGGATCGCGGCCTGTTCGTGGCGCACGAGGATGTGGCGGATGTCGTTTTGCTGGAAGATCGCATCATAGATCGGCAGGACCGCGCCCCCCGGATAGCCGAAGATCACTTCGACGCCTTGATCCTTGAGCGCCTGCACCACCATATCCGCGCCGGTCATCTGCCGTGACATCATTCTCTCCATTCACCGGGGCCGCGCCCCAACCCGTTTCGCAACAAAAAGCCCTCGCATTTCGGGCGAGGGCGCATGGGAACCTTCATGGTCAAACCGTCACCGGCCCATGCGCGTGATCCCTACGACGACAAGAAGCGAGAGCATCGCTGATCCTTTCCATTGCGTTGGGGCGGACATTAGAAAGCCCGGGCGGGGGCGTCAATGGGGGTTTTGTGAATATTATGTCGCAGTCTGGGGTGAAAACGTGAATTTTGTTGCGTGTGCCGGGTTGCAGGCGGACATTTTCGGAAATTCGGCGGGGTGGCGCGGCGCGGCGGGGGCTGAGTCGCGCCCGCCGTTCAGTCCGCCGGAAGGAGCGCCGGGTTCCAGACCACCTCCCACAGATGGCCGTCGGGGTCGGCAAAATACCCGCCATAGCCGCCCCAGAAGGTCTCCTGCGCGGGCTTGATCACCCGCGCCCCGGCGGCCCCGGCCGCGGCCATCACCGCATCGACCTCGGCGCGGGTGGCGACATTATGGCCCAGCGAGAGCCGGGTCGCGCCGCCGCCCTCTCCGCCGCCCTCTCCGCCGCCGCCGCCCGGCGCGAGCCCGGTCTCATGGGCGAGATCCGCCGCGGCCCAGAGCGCGAGCCGCACACCCCCCTCGAGATCGAAAAACGCCACCGCCCCATGCTCGAACTCCCGCCCGACGATCCCCGCGCTCGGCCAGCCAAGGCCCGCGTGGTAAAACCCGAAGGCGCGCTCGAGATCGGCCACGGCCAGGGTCAGAACGGTCAGACGGGGGCGCATGGGGGCTCCTGTGGTGAGTGGGGTTCGGGAGGCGGCCTCTGCAGCACGAATGTTTTGGTCGAAAGGCCGGCATAAGCGAAGGTCGCCTCCGCGAGCTCGGCCGCGTCTTTGTCAAACGTCACGAACATATCGCAGCGGGCGGCCTCTTCGATATGTCGCGCGTCACGAACTTGGCTTGCGAACTTTGAATGTTGCTGATTTCCGCCAAAGTAGCCCTTCAGCCGCACAAGCCCCATGCTGAAGAGCGCCATCGAGAGCCCGACCAATTCTCCCGTCGAGATCGAACGGGTCTGAGCGAACTTCTCGGGGTATAACTCCACAAAGGCTTTGCGCTCCTCCTCGGGAAGGCCCGACAACAGGTGATGGACCTTTTCGAGGGCCGGCATGTTGCGCATCGGGTCACCCCTGCGGGCGTGATCTCGCAGAGCGTCCAGTTTTTCCCAATCCTCAGCGGGGTCTATCTTGCCCAGTTCATCTGTGCTCTGCGCGATGCGGCCTGCGAAAGAGAGGCGAAACGCGTCGCGCAGTTGGGCGTCCTCGGCGGGGAGACGCGACAGAAGATGCTCAACCATGGTGGTCTCGGTTTCATGCGCGATGTCTTGCATGTCTCGGTCACGTTGGCCGCCGCAAAGGTGATGCAGGGGGCCCAGCATGGCCTCGAAGGCGTCCCATATCCCGCTAGGCTCTTGATGTTCGGCAAATCGCCTCGCGGCGTCGCCCGGCTCATGCAGCTGATCCGCGCGTGGATATTGTGCTCCGCGCTGGGGTTGCGGAGAAAAACGGCGTCGAGCTCGGTCAGGAGGCGCGCATAATCGGCCGGACGGTTGCGCATCTCGTAGAGGTGCACGTCGGAGAAGGCGAAGCGCAGCCCAGCCTGGCGGAGCACGTCCTTCCATGGCGCGATATCGGCGTCGAGCAGTTTGCTGTAAACATTCTGATCGAGATACGCGATTTGCTCTCGCGGCCTCGCGTCCCCCTGCTCGGGGACTTTCTCCGTCTCGCTCATCATGACCTCCACCGGGGCGCTCATTTTCTGATCTTCCGTTCAACTTCCCTCTCGCGCAAGAAAATGTTAACGAGCGCGCTTATCGGGCGACTCTGCGCATGACGTGCGAAACTGGTCATAATTTCCGACCAGATTGGCCAAATTTCTTGACCTGCGCCAAGAACCCGTCCAAGGAACGCTGACCGCCCCCGGCGCATGGGGGCCAAACAGGGAAGGGGAGGGAGAGATGGGCGGTTTGCTGGCGCTGTCGCGCCTGATCGACCGGATCAACGAGACGATCGGCAAGGGCGTGTCCTGGCTGATCCTGGCGGCGGTGATCATCTCGGCGGCCAATGCGGTCATTCGCAAGGTCTTCAATATTTCGTCGAACGCATGGCTCGAGGCGCAGTGGTATCTCTACGGCGCGGCCTTCCTGCTGGCGGCGGCCTATACGCTCAAGCAAAACGAGCATATCCGCATCGACATCGTCTACGGCGCCTTCTCGCGCCGGGTGCAGCACTGGATCGATCTCTTCGGCCATGTGGTGTTCCTGCTGCCCTTCGTCGGGCTGATGCTCTACCTGCTCGGGCCTTTCGTGATGCGCTCCTATCATTCGGGCGAGATGTCGACCAACGCGGGCGGGCTGATGCTGTGGCCGGCCAAGGCGCTCTTGCTGATCGGCTTCTCGCAGATGTTCGCCCAAGGGGTGTCGGAGATCATCAAGAAGATCGCGGTGATGCGCGGGCTGATCGAGGACCCGTTCCCGGCGACCGGCCATCACGGCCTTGATCCGATCGCGAAAGAGGAGGGGCTGTGATGATGGAACTTATCGCGCAGAACATGGCGCCGATCATGTTCGTCTCGCTGATCTTCTTCCTGCTCTTGGGCTATCCGGTGGCCTTTGCGCTGGCCGCGAACGGGCTTTTGTTCTTCGTCATCGGCACCGAGCTCGCGCCGCTCTCGAATGGCACGATCAACCTGAGCTGGCCGCTTCTGAACGCGATGCCGGAGCGGTTCTGGGGGGTGTTGAGCAACGACACATTGCTCGCGATCCCGTTCTTCACCTTCATGGGGATCGTGCTGGAGAAATCCGGCATGGCGGAGGATCTGCTCGACACGATCGGCCAGCTTTTCGGGCCGGTGCGCGGCGGGCTTGCCTATGCGGTGATCATCGTCGGCGCGCTCTTGGCGGCGACGACGGGGGTCGTGGCGGCCTCGGTGATCGCGATGGGGCTGATCAGCTTGCCGATCATGCTGCGCTATGGCTATGACCGCTCGCTCGCCTCGGGCGTGATCGCGGCCTCGGGGACGCTCGCGCAGATCATCCCGCCCTCGCTCGTGCTGATCGTGCTGGCCGACCAGCTCGGCCGCTCGGTGGGCGATATGTATAAAGGCGCGCTGATCCCGTCCTTCGTGCTGACCGGGATCTATCTGGGCTATGTGCTGGTGATGTCCTTCCTCAAGCCGCAGTCGATGCCGGCCCTGCCCAAGGAGGCGCGCACGCTCGGCTCGGGGGTGATGTCGCTGATCGTGGCGCTGGCGATCGGCACGGGGGTCTTCTACGCGGCGTTCAAATGGTTCGACAACGGCGTCAACACCAAGAACGCCGAGATCCTGGCGGCCTCGGTGGCGGTGATCGTGACCTATCTCTTGGCGCTGATCGACAAGGGGCTCAAGATCAACCTGATGAGCCGGCTGGCGCAACAGGTGGTGATCGTGCTGATCCCGCCCTTGGCGCTGATCTTCCTCGTGCTCGGCACGATCTTCCTCGGGGTCGCGACGCCCACCGAAGGCGGCGCGATGGGCGCGGTCGGGGCGCTGATCCTCTCGGCGGTGAAGCGGCGCCTCGATGGCGGGGTGGTGCGCGAGGCGCTGGCGGCGACGACCCGGCTCTCGGCCTTCGTGATGTTCATCCTCCTGGGCGCGCGGGTCTTCTCGCTGACCTTCTACGGCGTGAACGGCCACCTCTGGGTCGAGCATCTCTTGACCTCGCTGCCGGGTGGCGAGACGGGCTTCCTGATCGTCGTCTCGATCCTGGTGTTCTTCCTCGCCTTCTTCCTCGATTTCTTCGAGCTGGCCTTCATCATCGTGCCGCTTCTGGCACCGGCGGCCGAGAAGATGGGGATCGACCTGGTCTGGTTCGGGGTGATCCTCGGCGTGAACATGCAGACCTCGTTCATGCACCCGCCGTTCGGCTTCGCGCTGTTCTTCCTGCGCTCGGTCGCGCCGAAGGTGCCCTATCTCGACAAGGTCACCGGCAAGCTCACCGATCCGGTGAAGACCTCGCAGATCTACTGGGGCGCGGTGCCCTTCGTGTTCATCCAGATCGCGATGATCGGCGTGGTGATGGCCTTCCCGGGGATGGTGATGCATTACAAGGGCAAGGTCGTGGATCCCTCGACGGTCGAGTTCAAGCTGCCCGACATGCCGGGCCTGGGCGGGCTCGATGGCGGCCTCGGCGGCGGGCTTCCGGGCGCGGCCCCGGGCGCGCTGCCCGCGCCGGGCGGGCTCGGCCTGCCGCCGCTGGGCGGCCCGGGCGCGCCGACCGGCGCCCCCGCGGCGCCCCCGCAGGGCGGCGACGCGAGCCTCGGCATCCCCGCCCCGATGGGGCTCGGCACGCTTCCCCCGATCTCGAACTGATCATGTGAAAAAGAAAAACGGCGGCCTCTCGGGGCCGCCGTTTCGTATTCGGGGGAGGGCGCAGGGGGCGCTGCCCCCTCTGGCCTGCGGCCATTCACCCCCGGGATATTTGGAGCAAGATGAAATCAGGGGCGGGTTCCCATTCATCTTGCCTCAAATATCCCGGGGGGCTGCCCAAGGGGCAGCGGGGGCAGCGCCCCCTCCGGCGCAAGTTGAACGGGATCAGCCCTGATCGGGGGCGGAGCGGGTGCGTCCGCCGCGGCGCTGTTTGAGGCGGGGCGCGCGCGCGGGAAGCTCGGCCATCACCGCGCGCCGCTCCTCTGGGCTCATCCGCGACCAGCCGCCGATCTCGGCCAGCGTGCGGTAGCAGCCCACGCAGATCTTCTCCTCGGGGTGGATTGCGCAGAGCTTCACGCAGGGGCTCTCGATCTCCTCGCGCGTCCAGACCGCATCGGTATTTTTCCGCGTGTTTTCAGCCATGTGCCCCGCCCATATAGCCCAGCCGGTCGAGCGCGCCCTGCAAGATGAACCCGGCCGCCACATGGTCGATCACCTCGGCGCGGCGCTTGCGGCTCATGTCGGCCTCGAGCATGGCGCGTTCGGCCGCGACGGTCGAGAGGCGTTCATCCCAGAAGGTGATCGGCAGCGGCGAGAGTTTTTCGAGGTTGCGCGCGAAGGCCCGCGTCGACTGGCAGCGCGGGCCCTCCGAGCCGTCCATGTTCATCGGCAGCCCGAGCACGAGCCCCGCGATCTCGCGCTCGGCGGTGATCTTCAGCAGCTTCTCGACATCGAGGGTGAATTTCTCGCGCCGGATCGTCGAGAGCGGCGAGGCGACCGAGCGCAGCCGGTCGGAGACCGCCACGCCAATCGTCTTGGTGCCGAGATCGAGCCCGGCCAGCGCGCCGAAGCGGGGCAGGGCGGCGGCGAACTCCTCGATGCTCGCGCAGATCATTGCGCAAGCCCCGCAGCCTGGGCCGCCTCGGTGACCGGGGCGAGCTCGGCCTCCTGGCCCGCCAGCGCGCTTTGCGCCTTGGCATAGACCGCGGCGGCGGCCTCGGCGCGGCCGAGCGCGGCCAGCGAGGAGACCGCGCGCGCCCATTCGGCGCCGGTGCCGCCCTGGCTCTCGAGCCGCTCGACGAGGCCGTTGACCATGCCCTCGATCATCTGGGCGCGCTCCTCGGGGCTCATCTCGGCGGCCGATTTCATCTGCTCATCGGAGAGCGCGGGCCCGCGCATCGGCGCGCCCTCCGGGGCGTCGCCCATCGCCGGCGCGCCCATCATCGGGCCCGCCATCGGCGCGACCTCGCCCGTCGCCGCCGCGCGGATCTTCGCGAGATCCTCGGGGAAATCCTTGAAGCGGGTCTCGGCCTCGGCGGCGATCGCCGCGGCGCGGTCCTCTTCGCCGAGCATGCGCAGCGCGGAGATCAGCTTGGCCCAATCCTGCGCCGGGCCGCCCTCGGCCGCGAGCCGGTCGTTGAGCCCCTCGACCATCGAGCGGATCATCTGCTGGCGCTCCTCGGGCGACATCTGCGCGGCGGCGGCCATATCGGCCTCCGACGGCCCGCGCCCGCCCACCATCGGCGGGGTGTAGCGCGTCTCGCCCGCGATCCAGGCGAGCTGTTCGATGTTTTGCGAGATCGGCGCGACCCAAGGATCGCCCGGCGCGCTGTCGCGCAAGAGCGCGTCCCAGATCCGGAAGGCACGGTCGGGGCGGCCGTTTTGCGCCATCATCAGGCCGATGTAATAGCGCGAGAGCTTGTGCTGGGCATTCAGGTCGAGCGCCGTGGCGAAGGCGGTCTCGGCCTCTTTCGTCACCAGCCCGCCCGCCGCCACGACGAGATATTCGCCCAGCTGCGCGTAATCATCGGCGCTGGCCGCCGCGCCCTTGGCGCCGATCAGCTTCTCCTGCGCCTGCCAGCCGGCGCGGAAATTGCCCATCCCCATCTCGTTGCGCGCGAGCAGCTCGAGCCCCTGCACCTCATTCGGGCGCGCCTCGACGGCCTTGCGCAGCCGCTCCATCAGCTCGGCAAACTGCGCATCGGGCGCCGGTTTCGGCCCGGCATTGGCCTCGGCCTGTTTCTCGGCCTCCTCCTGGCTCGGGCGGTTGTCGTAAAGCTCATTGGCCATCGCGATCCGGTCGCGGAGCGGCTGATCGGGGTAATCGGCCGAGCCAAGGCGTTGATAAAGCAGGAAAGATCCGCCCATCACCGCGCCGAGCGCAATCACCGCCCCGGCCGTGGCCCAGCCGGGCGCGCGCCCCGCCACGGCGGCCGTCTTCGCCGCACGGTCAGCCTCGAGCATCCGGCGCGAGATCTCGACGCGGGTGCGCTCGCCCTCCTCGGCGCCGATCACGCCGCGCGCGATGTCGCGCTCCAGATCGCGCAACTGGTCGCGGTAGACCTGCAGGTCGAAGGCCTCGGCAGGGGGGGCATCGGCGCTGCGCCGCACCAAAGCGAGAACGAAAAGCAGCGCAACAAGCGCCACCAGGGCGGCGGTAAGGGTCCAGAACAGCATGGCATCTCCTGTGTCTGCCTCCCATTTAGGCGCTCGGGCGCGGGGGGGAAAGGCCCTTGCGCGCCCCTGCTGCGCCCTGTCGCAAGAGTGATGTCGCATTTTGACGCCAAGTGCCGCTTGGGGGTGGCTTTCGCGCGGTCGGCGAGGCCAATTAGAGAGGGTGCCGCGACGGATTCGCGCGGCCGGGATTCGTGCCAAAGGAGAGGCCATGGCCCAAAGACGCTATTCGATCTTTGCCGTCGCGCGTGAAGCGCTGCGTTTCCACGCCGGCTGGGAGCGCGCCTGGCGCTCGCCCGAGCCGAAAAAACGCTACGATGTCGTGGTGATCGGGGCGGGCGGGCACGGGCTCGCCACCGCCTATTACCTCGGCAAGGTGCACGGCATCACCAATGTCGCGGTGATCGAGAAGGGCTGGCTCGGCGGTGGCAACACCGGACGCAACACCACGATCATCCGCTCGAACTACCTGCAAGACCCCTCGGCCGCGATCTTCGACAAGGCGCTCAAGCTTTACGAAAACCTCAGCCAGGATCTGAACTACAACGTCATGTTCAGCCCCCGCGGGCTCCTGATGCTCGCGCAATCCGAACATGAGATGCGCGGCTACAAGCGCACCGTCTACGCCAACAACCTGCAAGGCGTCGAAACCCGCTGGATCGAGCGCGACGAGGTGAAAGACCTCGTGCCGATCATCAACCTCGACGGCCCGCGCTACCCGGTGATGGGCGCGCTCTATCAGGAACGCGGCGGCACCGCGCGCCATGATGCGGTGGCCTGGGGCTATGCGCGCGGCTGCTCGAACATGGGCATGGACATCATCCAGCAATGCGAAGTCACCGGCGTGCGCACCGAGGGCGGCAAGGTCGTCGGCGTCGACACCACCAAGGGCGCGATCGATTGCGGCAAGCTCGCGGTCGTGGTCGCGGGCCACAGCTCGGTGGTGGCCGATATGGCCGGCTTCCGCCTGCCGATCGAATCGATGGCGCTGCAGGCCTGGGTCTCCGAGCCGATCAAGCCGGTGATCGACGTGGTGGTGATGGCCAACCTCGTGCACGGCTATATCTCGCAATCCGACAAGGGCGAGCTGGTGCTCGGCGGCGGCACGGATGGCTTCAACAACTACTCGCAGCGCGGCTCTTGGCACCATATCGAGGAAACCACCCGCGCGCTGATCGAGACCTTCCCGGTGATCTCGCGCCTCAAGATGCTGCGCCAATGGGGCGGCATCGTGGACATGACCGGCGACCGCTCGCCGATCCTGTCGAAGACGCCGGTCGAGAACCTGTTCGTCAACTGCGGCTGGGGCACCGGCGGCTTCAAGGCGATCCCGGGCTCGGGCTGGGCGATGGCGGAACTCGTGGCCAAGGGCTATTCGCCGCTCGCCGCGGGCTTCGGGCTCGACCGCTTCCGCGACGGCCGCTTCGTCGACGAGAGCGTCGCCGCGGGGGTCGCGCACTGATGCGTCCCGCCGCTTCAATGATGCTCAAATATCCCGCAGGGGTCCGGGGGCGCGCAGCCCCCGGGAACCGCGCCGCCCTTTCGGACGTTCGTGCTGTGACCATCAACGCACAGGAGAATGTCCCATGGCAGAACAATCGGAAACCGGCCTCAAGAGCTTCCTCATCGGCGCTCTCGTCGTCCTCGCAGCCGGCATGGGCTGGTATATCTGGTCGGGCGGCGATGTCCCCGCAAAGGACGAGCCCGAAATCCAGATCGACCTCCCCGGCAAGAACACCAACTGACCCCGGGCGCCTCCGCGTGACGCGCCCCTTCAAGGAGCGCGCGTCATGCTGACCCTCCAATGCCCCTATTGCGGCGTGCAGGCCGAAGAAACCGAACTCGCCCCCGGCGGCGAAGCGCATCTCAAGCGCTTCGGGCCGGGGTCGTCGGATGAAGAGTTCGAAGGCTACCTCTTCAATCGCAAGAACCCCAAGGGCGTCCATTTCGAACGCTGGCGCCATGCCTATGGCTGCGGCAAGTGGTTCCTGACCGCGCGTTGCACCAATACGCTCGAGGTCTTCGGCACTTACCCCGCCCAGACCACCGAGCCGCCCGCCGATCTCCTCGCCAAGATCAAAGAGAAACGCCCCGGTTGGGAGGGCTGGAAATGAGCACCCGTCTGTCGAAAGGCGGTCGTCTGATCGACCGCTCGAAGCCTCTGAGCTTCACCTTCAATGGCCGCCCGATGCGCGGTTTCGCCGGCGATACGCTGGCCGCGGCGCTTCTGGGCGGCGGTCAGAGCCTCTTGGGCCGGTCGTTCAAATACCACCGTCCGCGCGGGCTGATCGGCTCCGGCGTCGAGGAGCCGAACGCGCTCGTCAACCTCGGCCGCAATGCGCGCCTCGAGCCCGATCAGCGCACCACCACGACCGAGCTCTTCGAGGGCCTCGAAGCGACCAGCCAGAACCACTGGCCCTCGCTCGAATTCGACGTCGGCGCGATCAACGACAAGCTCTACCGCTTCTTCCCGGCGGGCTTCTACTACAAGACCTTCATGGCGCCGCGCTGGGCGTGGAAACATGTCTTCGAGCCGATCGTGCGACAGGCGGCGGGCCTCGGCCTTGCGCCGAAAGAGGCCGATACCGACCGCTATGAACAGGCCTATAACCACTGCGACGTGCTGGTCGCGGGCGGCGGTGTGGCGGGCCTTGCGGCGGCGCTCGAGGCCGGGCGCGCGGGCAAGCGCGTCATCGTCATGGAGCAGACCGCCCATTGGGGCGGCCGCGCGCCGGTCGATGGCGGGCTGATCGAGGGCATGGCCCCCGAGGCCTGGGTGAGCTCCGCGCTGCAAGCGCTTGAAAAGATGGAAAACGTCACGCTGATGACCCGCACCATGGTCGCGGGCCACCATAACCACGGCTATGTCATCGGCTACCAGCGCGTTGCCGACCATACCCCGGGCGACACCCGCCCGCGCCACCGGCTGTGGCGGATCCGGGCGGGCGAGCTGATCGTGGCCTCGGGCGCGATCGAGCGGCCGCTGGCCTTCGCCGGCAACGACGTGCCCGGCGTGATGCTGGCCTCGGCGGTGCGCGACTATCTCGTCAACTGGGCGGTCAGCCCGGGCGATCGGGTGGTCGTGGTCACCAACAACGACGACGCCTATCGCACCGCGCTGGCGGTGCTCGATGCGGGGCTCTCGGTGCCTGCGATCCTCGATGCGCGCGAGGCCGCCGCGGGCGATCTCGTGGCCGAGGCGCGCGCCCGCGGCATCAAGGTGATGACCGGCCGGGCCGTCGCCAAGGTTCTCGGCGGCAAGGCCGTCACCGGCGTCGAGGTCTGCGCGCAGGCCGGCGAGGGCGGCGTGATCGAGACCATCGCTTGCGATTGCGTGGCGATGTCGGGCGGCTGGTCGCCGGTCGTGCACCTGTGGTCGCATGTCGGCGGCAAGCTGATCTGGGATGAGGCGCAGGCGATGTTCCGCCCCGATCCGGCGCAAGCCCCGATCGGTCCTGACGGCGCGCCGATGGCGCGCGCGGTGGGCGCGGCGAATGGCGCGCTGACGCTGAGCGAGATCGCGGCCGAAGCCGGGCTCGCGGCCACCGCGCCTGCCGAAGGCCCGCTCGCGCCGGTCTGGATCATGCCCGCGGGCGCCAAGGACAAGCTCAAATACAAGGCTTTCCTCGATTTCCAGAACGACGTGAAGGTCTCCGACGTGCAGCTCGCCGCCCGCGAGGGCTATGAGAGCGTCGAGCACACCAAGCGCTATACCACGCTCGGCATGGCCTCGGATCAGGGGAAACTGAGCAATATCAACGGCCTCGCGATCCTCTCTGATGCGCTCGGCCAGCCGATTCCGGTGACCGGCACGACCACCTTCCGCCCGCCCTACACGCCGATCTCGTTCGGCGCGATCGCGGGCGAGGCGCGGGGCGAGCTCTTCCAACCCCTGCGGCGCACGCCGATGCAGGGCTGGCACGAGGCCAATGGCGCGCATTGGGAGCCCGTCGGCCTCTGGCGGCGGCCCTATTGCTACCCGCGCACGGGCGAGAGCCACCGCGCCGCGGTCAACCGCGAGATCACCAACACCCGCACGAATGTGGGCCTCTTGGACGCCTCGACGCTTGGCAAGATCCTCGTGAAGGGCCCCGATGCCGGGCGGTTCCTCGACATGCTCTACACCAACCTCATGTCGACCCTGCCGGTGGGCAAATGCCGCTACGGGCTGATGTGCAACGAAAACGGGTTCCTCTCGGATGACGGCGTGGTCGTGCGTCTGGCCGAGGATACCTTCCTGTGCCACACCACCTCGGGCGGCGCCGACCGGATCCATGCGCATATGGAAGACTGGCTCCAGTGCGAATGGTGGGATTGGAAGGTCTATACCGCCAACCTGACCGAGCAATTCGCGCAGGTCGCGGTGGTCGGCCCGAAGGCGCGCAAGCTGCTCGAAAAGCTCGGCGGCATGGATGTCTCGAAGGAGGCGCTGCCGTTCATGACCTTCGCCGAGGGCGAGCTCGGCGGCATCCCCGCGCGGGTGTTCCGGATCTCCTTCTCGGGCGAGCTCTCCTATGAAATCGCGGTTCCCGCCAATATGGGCCTCGCGTTTTGGGAGAAACTGGTCGCGGCGGGCGCGGAGTTCGGCGTGATGCCCTATGGCACCGAGGCGCTCCATGTGATGCGAGCCGAAAAGGGCTTCATCATGATCGGCGACGAGACCGACGGCACGGTGATCCCGCAAGATCTCGGCCTCGGCTGGGCGATCTCGAAGAAGAAGGCCGATTACCTGGGCAAACGCGCGCAGGAGCGGGTCGACATGGCGCGCCCCGATCGCTGGAAGCTCGTCGGCCTCGAGACGCTCGACGGCTCGGTGCTGCCCGATGGCGTCTATGCGCCCGCCGAAGGGTTCAACGAGAACGGCCAGCGCAACACTCAGGGCCGCGTGACCTCGACCTATTACTCGCCGACGCTCAAGCGCGGCATCGCGATGGGCCTCGTGCTGCACGGGCCCGACCGGATGGGCGAGGTGATCGAGTTCGCGGGCGACAAGGGCGCGCTGATCAAGGCCCGGATCGTCGATCCGTGCTTCTATGACAAAGCAGGGGAGAAGGCCGATGTCTGAGGCGGTGAGCGCTCTGAACGGCAAGAGCCACAAGGGCTTTTGCGAGGTCGCCGAGGCGGGCCTGACCGGCATGGTCACGATCCGCGCGGATCTGGGCTCGGCCGCGCTCGCGGCGGCGCTGGGCGGGCTTGGCCTCTCGGTGCCCGCCCCGCGCGGGGTGGTCTCGGCGGGCGGGCTGACGCTTGGCTGGATGAGCCCCGACGAGCTGATGCTGGTGTGCGATTACGCGGCGGCGGGCGGCATCGCCGCCGACCTCGCCGCGGCGCTCGCGGGCGAGCATGCGCTCGTCGTCAATGTCTCGGACATGCGCGCGCGCTTCACCATCAAGGGCGCGCGCGCCGATGAGGTGATCATGAAGCTCTCGCCCGCCGATATCGCGCGGCTGCCCGAAGGCGAGATCCGCCGCTCGCGCGCGGCGCAGGTAGCGGTGGCCTTCTGGCGCTCGGGGCCCGAGGAAATCTCGGTCGTCGGCTTCCGCTCGGTCGCGGGCTATATCCTCGGCCTGCTCGAAGTCTCCTCGCGCAAGGGCGGCGAGATTTTCTGAGCCCGCCGCAGGGTTCGAATTGACGGCGATACCGGGGCGTATACTCTCGCCCCGGTATTTCTTTTTGGACTCAACGAGATGAAATTTTCTGTCTGGCTCTCCGCCGCGCTTCTCGCGCTGACGCCCCCCGCCTTTGCGGAGACCAAATCCCCCGATCTGAAAATCCCCAAGGGCGCCACGCTGATCCTGTGCGAGTGGGACGTGCCCAAGAGCCATACCACCAGCCCCGAGGCGACGCTGCTGATGACCGAGACGAGCGGCCGGATCACGGTGACCGACGGGCTCGTGCTCTACTACGCGGGCGCGCCGGTGAAGGCCGAGGTGCAACTCGACAACGCCCACCGCACGGTCTGGGCCTGGTCGCTGCGCCGGGTCAAGGACAACGGCAACCAATATGTCGACGACATCAAGGTGCGGCTCACGCTGCAAAAGGCCGATCAGAGCGCGCTCTTGTTCATCAACCCGGTCGGCTACATGACCGAAAGCGTGCGCGGCACCTGCGGCGCAGCCACCGAGAAGTAACGGGCCGGGCTGGGGGCGCTGCCCCCCGGCTTCGCCTCCCCCCGGGATATTTATGGCAAGATGAATGAGCCCCTTTCATCTTGCTCCAAATATCCCGGGGGTGAATGGCCGCAGGCCAGAGGGGGCAGCGCCCCCTGCGCCCCTTCACCCTTGCGCCGCGGGCCGGATTGCGTCACTCCAGAGCAAGGACAGCCTCAGGAGGGCGAGATGGATTATTCGAAATCGGGCGGCATGACGCCCAAGCGCAACGCGCCCCGCCATGCCGAGCACAACGCCAAGGGCAGCGCCAAGAACCCCTTCGGTCAGGGCGCCACCAAGGCCGAGCTGGTGGCGCGGATGAAGGCCGCCGCCGAGGCGCGCGCCGCCGCCGCCAAGGGCTCGGACGAGCCGCAGGGCTGAGCCAGCGCCTCTGTGCAGCCAAAACCGCCGAGCTGTGCGCGCCCGCCCTTGACCTTGCCCGCGCGCGCCCTTCAATTAGCACCAACGCGAACCAATTGAGGACGAAGACAATGGCTTTCGAACTTCCCGATCTCCCCTATGCCCATGATGCGCTCGCCGCGCTCGGCATGTCGAAGGAGACGCTCGAATATCACCACGACCTGCACCACAAGGCCTATGTCGACAACGGCAACAAGCTGATCGCGGGCACCGAGTGGGAAACCAAGTCGCTCGAAGAGATCGTCAAGGGCACCTATGTCGCGGGCGCCGTGGCGCAAAACGGCATCTTCAACAACGCCTCGCAGCATTGGAACCACGCCCAGTTCTGGGAAATGATGGGGCCGGGCGGCAAGGTCATGCCGGGTGAGCTCGAGAAGGCGCTCGTCGAAAGCTTCGGCTCGGTCGAGAAATTCAAGGAAGACTTCGCCGCCGCGGGCGCGGGCCAGTTCGGCTCGGGCTGGTGCTGGCTGGTGAAGGACACCGACGGCGCGCTGAAGGTCACCAAGACCGAGAACGGCGTGAACCCGCTCTGCTTTGGCCAGACCGCGCTTCTGGGCTGCGACGTGTGGGAACATTCCTACTACATCGACTTCCGCAACAAGCGTCCGGCCTATCTCACCAACTTCCTCGACAAGCTCGTGAACTGGGAAAACGTGGCCTCGCGCCTCTGATCCCAGGGCAGTTTGCCGATTTCGGGCCCGTCGCGACGCGGCGGGCCTTTTTCCGTGGCGGAGGAATGATGCGCGACGAGGTCAAGGGGCTTTGGGCCCTGGTGGCGGCCTGTTCGGTCTGGGGGCTTTCGGGGCTCTATTACAAGCTCTTGGCGCATGTGCCGCCGATCGAGGTGCTGGCGCATCGCACGATCTGGTCGATGGTGTTCTTCGGCACCGTTCTGGCCGCGCAGGGCAAGCTTTCGCGCCTGGGCGGGGCGTTGCGGGGGCGGGCGCTGATCCTCGTGGCGATCGCGGCGCTGGTGATCTCGCTCAACTGGTTCGGCTTCATCTGGTCGGTGCAGAACGGCCATGCGCTCGAGGCGAGTCTGGGCTATTACATCTTCCCGCTGATCACGGTGGCGCTCGGCGTTCTGGTCTTCGGCGAGCCGATGAAACGCGGCCAGGCGGTCGCGGTCGCGATCGCGACGGTGGCGGTGATCTATCTTACCTGGGGGTTGGGCCGGGCGCCCTGGATGTCGCTCTTTCTGGCGGGCACCTTCGCGATCTATGGGCTGGTGAAGAAGCGCCTCGCGGTCGGGCCGACGGTTTCGGTGACGGCGGAGGTCGTGCTGCTCACGCCGCTCGCGCTCCTTTACCTCGCCGCCTTGCAGGCCGGTGCGCTGGCCGAGCCCGCGGGGGCGGCGCATTTCGGCTCCGATTGGCGCACGACGGTGCTCTTGATGGTCTCGGGCGTGCTGACCGGCGGGCCGCTCATGCTCTTCAGCCTCGCCGCGCAGAAGGTGCGCCTCGCGACCGTCGGGCTCGTGCAATATCTCAACCCGACGCTGCAACTCTCGGTCGCGGTCTTCGCCTTTGGCGAGCCGGTGACGCGCTGGCATATGGTTGCGCTGCCGATGATCTGGGGGGCGCTTGCGATCTATTCGGCGGCGAGCCTGCGGCGCGCGCCCTGAGGGCGGGGCCTCAGCCGAAGAAGCTCTCGAGCTCGGCCTCCAGCGCGGCCGGGCTCTCGACCCAGATCAGCATCTCCGCAAGGCTCGGCGCGGCGAAGCCCTCGTCGATCATCCGGTCGAAGATCGCCCGCAGCGGATCCCAGTAACCCTCGATATTCATGACATAAATCGGCTTTTCATGGAGGCCGATCTGGCGCCAGGTCAGCGCCTCGAAGAGCTCGTCGAGCGAGCCCGCGCCGCCCGGCAGCACCACCACCGCCTCGGCATTCATGAACATCACCTTCTTGCGTTCATGCATGGTCTCGGTGACGATGAAGGTGGTCAGGTCGCGCTTGCCGACCTCGCGGGGGAAGAGGTGCTCGGGGATCACGCCGAAGGTCTCGCCGCCCGCGGCCTGGGCGGCGCGCGCGACCTCGCCCATCAGCCCGACATCGCCCGCCCCGTAAACCAGCCGCCAGCCCCGCTCGGCGAGCATCGCGCCGGTCTCGCGGGCGGCTTGCGCATAGGCCGGGCGCCCCCCCGCGCGTGAGCCGCAATAGACGCAGACGGAGCGGGTGTGGGACATTTGAGCACCTCCGGGGCAGGGCGCGCGGGCGGTGCGCAGCCAATTCTTGTTTGGTGATAGCCCCTTGGCTAGAGTTGCTCAAGAGAGAGCGGCGCCGGGGCGCCACAACCAAAGAGGGCGAGATGGACGAGGGTATCGCGGGCGGCGGCAAAACGGTCGGCAAGGTCGGGGGCGCGCTTTTGGGCGGGGTCTCGGCGCTGGCGGTTCTGGCGGGGCTGTTGGGCTATTTCCTGCTGTCGAACCCGCCCGCGCCGGAGACCGCCGCGCCGCAACCGCTCGCGAGCGCGGTGCCCCCGCCCGAAGCGGCGCCCGAACCCGCCCCCGAGCCCGAACCCGAGCCCGCGAAGGCTGCGCCGGAGGCTGTCGCCCCTGAGGCCGCCCCCGCCGCGCCTGAGGCCGAGGCGCCCGCCGCGCCCGCCCGGGCGCTGGCCGAGTTCGACCAGCTTCGCGCCGCGCCCGATGGCGCGCTGACCTTGGCCGGGCGCACCGAGCCGGGCGCCGCGGTCGAGGTGCTTCTTGACGGGGTGGCGGTCGACAAGGTGGCGGCCGGGGCCGATGGCAGCTTTGCCTCGGTGATCCTCGCCGCGCCCTCGGCTGCGGCGCGGCAATTGACGGTGCGGGTGACCGGCGCCGATGGTGTCGCGCGCGAGGGCGGCGCGGCGCTGACCGTCGCGCCGAGCGCCACCGCGCTCGCCGAGGCCGCCGCCGCCGCGGGCGCGAGCCCCGAGACGGTGGCCGCGACCGAGGCCGAGGCCGCGGCGATGGCGGCGGCGCCGCTCGTCGCCGATGCCGAGGGGGCGAAACTTCTCGCCGGCCCGGCGGCCGAGCTGACCATCGACACGCTCGCCTTCACCGAGGCCGGGGCGATTGCGCTGAGCGGGCGGGGCGCCGCGCCCGGCGCGCTGATCCGCGCCTATGTCGACAATGCCGAGGCGGGGCTCGTGCAGGCCGATGCCGGCGGCGCCTTCCGGCTCGAGCTGCCGCCTGCGAGCGCCGGGCCCCATCAGCTGCGCCTCGATGCGCTCGATGCCGAGGGCCAGGTGCTGGCCCGCGCCGAGGTGGGCTTCGAGGCGCCCGCCTCGCCCGAGACCGCCGCGCCCGAGACCGCTCAGGCCGCGCCCGAGGCCATCCCGCCCGTGCCGGTCGCCGATGGCGGCGCGCTGCCGCGGGCGCGGATCGTCACGATCGAGAAGGGCAATACGCTTTGGGCGATCGCCGGGCAGACCTATGGCGACCCCTATCTCTATGTCCGCATCTTTCGCGCCAACCGCGACCAGATCCGCGACCCGGATCTGATCTACCCGGGCCAGGTCTTCACCCTGCCCGAGTAACGGCGCGGAATCGGGCTGGACTTCCGCGGTTTCGGCTATAGGTTTTGGCCGCCCGCCCGGACCTTGCCGGGCGGCGCACCGCACAGGAAGGAACCCCCATGCCGCCCTCCCAGATCACCTCCTCGGGCAAAGTCAGCCAGGACGAACGCGCCCGCGGGCTGCGCACGATCCGCTCGGTCGCGCCCTATCTGTGGCCCGCCGAGCACCCTTGGGTGAAACGCCGCGTGGTGATTGCGCTCGCGCTTCTGGTCTGCGCCAAGGTGATCTCGGTCTTCACGCCCTTCCTCTACAAGGCCGCCGTCGACAGCCTCGCGGGCTCGGCGCGCGACGAGGGCTGGCTGTTGCCGCTCGGCGCGGTGGCGCTGACGGTTGCCTATGGGGTGGCGCGGCTGGCTTCGGTGGGCTTTGGCGAGCTGCGCGACGCGGTCTTCGTGAAGGTCGCCCAACGCGCGCTGCGCCAGCTCGCGCTCGAGACCTTCGAGCATATCCACCGCCTCTCGCTGCGCTACCACATCACCCGCAAGACCGGCGGGCTGAGCCGGATCATCGAGCGCGGCGTCAAGGGCGTCGAATTCCTGCTGCGCTTCCTGTTGTTCTCGGTCGGGCCGCTGATCATCGAGCTCTCGCTCGTCGCGGTGCTCTTTGCGGTGCTCTTCGACTGGCGCTATGCGGCGGTGGTGGTGGTCACGATCTGGGCCTATGTGACCTTCACCTTCAAGGTCACCGAATGGCGCGTGGCGATCCGCCAGCGGATGAACAAGGCCGATACCGAGGCCAATCAGAAGGCGATCGACAGCCTGCTGAACTTCGAGACGGTCAAGTATTTCGGCGCCGAGGCGCGCGAGGCGGCGCGCTATGATGCCTCGATGGAGGGCTATGAGAAGGCCGCGGTGAAGACCGGCCAGAGCCTCGCCTTCCTCAACTTCGGCCAGACGCTGATCATCACGGCGGGGCTTGTCGCGGTGATGGTGATGGCCGCGCTCGAGGTCAAATCGGGCAAGCTCACGGTCGGCGATTTCGTCATGGTGCAGGCCTATATGATCCAGATCACCATGCCGCTGGGCTTTCTCGGCACGGTCTATCGCGAGATCCGTCAGGCGCTCGTCGATATGGGCGAAATGTTCGATTTGTTGCATCAGCCCGCCGAAATCGAGGACAAACCCGGCGCCAAGGTTCTGAAAGTGCAAGGCGGCACGGTGCGGTTTGACGATGTGCGCTTCGCTTACGACCCCTCGCGGCCGATCCTGAAGGGGGTTTCGGTGGAGGTTCCGGCGGGGCAGACGGTGGCGCTGGTCGGGCCCTCGGGCTCGGGCAAATCGACGATCGGGCGGCTTTTGTTCCGCTTCTATGATGTCACCGGCGGCGCGATTTCGATCGACGGGCAGGACCTGCGCGAGATCACCCAGCAAAGCCTGCATGATGCGATCGGGGTGGTGCCGCAGGACACGGTGCTCTTCAACGACACGATCCGCTACAATATCGCCTATGGCCGCGCCGAGGCCACCGAGGCGGAGGTGATTGCCGCGGCGAAGGCGGCCAAGATCCATGATTTCGTGATGAGCCTGCCGGAGGGTTATGAGACCACCGTGGGCGAGCGCGGGCTGAAGCTTTCGGGCGGCGAGAAACAGCGGGTGGGGATCGCGCGCACGCTGCTGAAGAACCCGCCGATCCTGCTCCTTGACGAGGCGACCTCGGCGCTCGACACCCAGACCGAGCGCGACATTCAGGAGAGCCTGAAGGCGATGGGCCGAGGGCGCACGGTGATCACCATCGCGCACCGGCTCTCGACGATTGCCGATGCCGACCGGATCGTGGTGCTCGAGAAGGGCGAGGTGGTCGAGGAGGGCCGGCATGAGGAGCTTCTGGCGCGCGGCGGGCGCTATGCGGCGATGTGGGCGCGGCAATCGGCCGAGGACGAGGACGAGGACGAGGACGGGGACGCGAACGGGGCGGGCGCGCAGGCCGGCGCCTGAGTGGCCCCGCGCCGGGCGGGACGGGCGCGCCCTTGGCAAGCCCCGCCCGCCCGTATAGAGAGAACCAAACCGCCGAAGGGAGCCGCCAGTGGACGAGACCGACAGCTTTATCGAGGAAGTCACCGAGGAAGTCCGCCGCGACAAGCTCTTCGCGCTGATGAAGAAATACGGCTGGATCGGGATCGCGGCGATCCTCGCGATCGTCGGCTCCTCGGCCTGGATCGAATGGCAAAAGGCGCAGGCCGAGGCGCGCGCCGAGGCCTTTGGCGATGCGATCTTGGCGGCGCAGGCCTCGGCCGACCCGGCCGCGGCGCTTGCCGCGCTCGACGAGACCGGCGCGCGGGCGGCGCTTGCGCAGTTCCTGACCGGCGCGGCGAAGGCCGAGGCGGGCGATCTGGCGGGCGCGCGGGCGGCTTGGGATGCGGTGGCGAAAGACCCCGCGGCGCCGCGCAGCCTGAGCGAGATGGCGCGGCTCAAATCGGTTCTGGCGGCGGGCGAGGCGCTCGCGCCCGAGGCGCGCGCGGCCGAGCTCGCGGCGCTCGCGACGCCGGGTGCGCCCTATCGGCTGCTCGCGCTCGAGGCGCAGGCCGATGATGCGGCGGCGGCCGGCAAGGCCGAGGAGGCGATCAAGATCGCGCGCGAGATCCTCGCCGAGGCGGGGGTCACGGCGGGCTTGCAACAGCGCGCCTCTCAGTTGATTGTGGCTCTGGGCGGCGACCCGGCGGCGGCGGAATAAGGCGCGGTCGCGGACCGGGGCCGGGGAAATCAGGGGGATGACGGCGGTGAAGCTGATCTCGGGAATGGCCATGCTGAGCGTGGCGGCACTGGGCCTGATGGGCTGCGAGAAGGAAGTGATCCTGCCCGGCGAGCGGCTCGATCCGCGCGCGGTTCTCGCGGGGGCGGCGCCCGCGCCCGCGCCGCTTTCGACCGCGCTGAGCCTGCCGCGCCCGCAGGCCAATGCCGAGTGGACCCATCGCGCGGGCAATGCGACCCATGCGCTGACCAACCCGGCCTTTGGCGCGGGGATGACCCTCGCCTGGGCCGCGCCGATCGGCACCGGCTCCGACCGCAAGCACCGGATCACCGCCGAGCCCGTGATCGCGGGCGGGCGCATCTTCACCCTCGATGCCGAGGCGCGCGTGGCCGCCACCTCGACCGCGGGCGGGCCGCTTTGGGCCACCGACCTCACCCCCCCCGCCGACCGCGCGGGCGATGCCTCGGGCGGCGGGCTCGCGGTGGCGGGCAATCGCCTCTACGCGACCACCGGCTTTGGCGAGCTCGTCGCGCTCGACGTGGCGACCGGCGCCGAGGTCTGGCGGCAGAAATTCGACGCGGCTGTGGGCGGCGCGCCGACGGTCTCCGACGGGATCGTCTATGTCGTGGCGCGCGATGCCTCGGCTTGGGCGATCGAGGCCGCGAATGGCAAGGTGCTCTGGCAGCTCCCCGGCGTGAACGGCGCGGGCGCGATGACCGGCGTCTCGGCGCCTGCGGTCAACGACCGGCTCGTCGTCTTCCCGTTCTCCTCGGGCGAGATGATCGCCTCGCTGAAAGCCAAGGGGCTGACGCTCTGGCAGGGCAAGGTCGCGGGCGCGCGGATCGGCCGCGGCTATGCCTCGATCTCCGATCTCACCGGCGATCCGGTGATCGTGGGCGACCGGCTCTACGCCGGCTCCTCGGCGGGCAAACTCGCGGCTTTCGACGTCAATTCCGGCGAAAAGCTCTGGACGGCGGATGTCGGCCCGGTCTCGCCCGTGCAGGTGGCGGGCGGCGCGATCTGGCTCGTCTCGGATGAAAACAAGCTCACCCGCCTCGATGCGGCCTCCGGCGAGACCGTCTGGTCGGTCGATCTGCCCTATTTCGAGGCCGAAAAGCCGAAGAAATACCGCACGATCTTTGTCCATTACGGGCCGCTTCTGGCCGGCGGGCGGCTTTATACCGCCTCGAGCGACGGGCTCTTGCGCGCCTTCGACCCGGCGACGGGCGCCGCACTCGGTCAGGTCGAGATCCCCGGCGGCGCGGCGACCGAGCCGGTGGTCGCGGGCGGCACGCTTTACGTTGTTTCGCGCACCGGGCAGCTTCTGGCTTTTCGCTGAGCGAAAAACCGTATAAAGGGGCCGCTTGATCCGCCGCAGGAGGCAGAAATGAGCTTTACCCTGGCCATCGTGGGCCGCCCGAATGTGGGCAAATCGACGCTGTTCAACCGTCTGGTGGGCAAGCGGCTGGCGCTGGTCGACGATCAGCCGGGCGTCACGCGCGATTTGCGCGAGGGCGATGCGCGGCTCGGGGATCTGAAGTTCATCGTGATCGATTCGGCGGGCCTCGAGCTCGCCGAGGATGACAGCCTGCAAGGCCGGATGCGGCGGCTGACCGAACGCGCGGTCGAGGAAGCGGATGTGTGCCTCTTCCTCGTCGATGCGCGCGTGGGCGTGACCCCGGCCGACGAGATTTTCGCCGAGATCCTGCGGCGCAAGAACGCCCATGTGATCCTGGCCGCGAACAAGGCCGAGGGCCATGCGGGCGTGGCCGGCGCGCTCGAGGCCTGGAGCCTCGGGCTCGGCGAGCCCCTGCAGATCTCGGCCGAACATGGCGAGGGGCTCGATGACCTTTATGCCGCGCTCAAGCCGCTCGCCGATGAATTCGCCGCGCGCCATGCCGCCAATACCCCCGAGGTCGATGTCGAGATCGAGGAAGGCTCCGAGGAGGAGGAGGTCTACCGCGCGCCGACCGCCGCCAAACCCCTCCAGCTCGCCGTGATCGGCCGCCCGAACGCGGGAAAATCGACGCTGATCAACAAGATCCTCGGCGAGGACCGGCTCCTGACCGGCCCCGAGGCGGGCATCACCCGCGACGCGATCTCGGTCTCGACCGAGTTCATGGGCACGCCGATGCGGATCTGGGACACCGCCGGGATGCGCAAGAAGGGCAAGGTCAATGACAAGCTCGAGAAGCTCTCGGTCGCCGACGGCCTGCGCGCGGTGCGCTTCGCCGAGGTGGTGGTGGTGCTCCTCGACGTGAACATCCCCTTCGAGACGCAAGACCTGCGGATCGCCGATTTCGCCGAGACCGAGGGCCGCGCGGTCGTCGTCGCGGCGAACAAATGGGATCTCGAGGAAGACAAGCCCGAGAAGCTCAAGGAGCTGCGCGAGGCGTTCGAGCGGCTGCTGCCGCAGCTCAAGGGCGCGCCGCTCGTCACCGTCTCGGCCAAGACCGGCAAGGGGCTCGACCGGCTCAACGACGCGATCCTGAAGGCCCACCGGGTCTGGAACCGCCGGATCTCGACGGCCAAGCTCAACAACTGGCTGACCGCGATGACCGAGGCGCACCCGCCGCCGGCGCCGGGCGGGCGGCGGATCAAGCTGCGCTACATGACCCAGGCCAAGACCCGGCCGCCGGGCTTTGTGATCATGGCGACCCATACCGACAAGATCCCGGAAAGCTACGGGCGCTATCTGGTCAACGGGCTGCGCGCCGATTTCGACATGCCGGGCACTCCGATCCGCATCTTCTTCCGCGATCAGGGCAACAAGAACCCCTACAAGGACAAGAAGAAGTCGATTCCGTCGCGGCTGACCAAACACGTCGAGGCGAAGAAACACGCCGCGCGCAAGGAACGGGGGCTGGCCTCGAAGCCGGTCAAGTAAGGCGCGGCTGCCCGGCGGGAGGCGCGGGTGACGCGGTCTTTTGCGTATTTGGACCAAGAAGAAGGGGAGGGCGCCGCGCTCTCCCCTTTCGCATGACCGGCTGTTTCTTCTTGGCAAAAATACGCAAAAACCGCCGCCCGGCAAAGCAAAACCCCCGCCGGGCAAGGGCGGGGGGCGCAGATCGGGTCGGGGCGGGGCGCGGCGGGGCTCAGACGAGCTTGCCGTCGACGAGCCGGGTCTTGCCGCCGAGATAGGGGTGCAAGACGGCGGGCAGGGTGACCGAGCCATCGGCCTCCTGGCCGTTTTCCAGAACCGCGATCAGGCAGCGTCCGACCGCCAGCCCCGAGCCATTCAGCGTCGCGACGAAATCGGGCTTTTCGCCCTCGGCCGGGCGGAAGCGCGCGTTCATCCGGCGGGCCTGGAACTGGCCGCAGGTCGAGACCGAGGAGATCTCGCGATAGGTATTCTGCCCCGGCAGCCAGACCTCGAGGTCATAGGTCTTCTGAGCGCCAAAGCCCATGTCGCCGGTGCACAGCACGATGCGCCGATAGGGCAGGCCGAGCGCCTCGAGCACCGCTTCGGCGCGTTTGACCATGCCCTCATGTTCCGCGATCGCCTCCTCGGGGCGGCAGATCGTGACCATCTCGACCTTCTCGAACTGGTGCTGGCGCAGCATGCCGGCGGTATCCTTGCCCGCCGAGCCCGCCTCGGAGCGGAAGCAGTTGGTGTGCGCGCACATCCGCATCGGCAGCGCCGCCGCCTCGACGATCTCGCCCGCGACGAAGTTCGTCAGCGTCACCTCGGCGGTCGGGATCATCCACCAGCCGTTCGTCGTCTCATAGCTGTCCTCGGCGAATTTCGGCAGCTGCCCGGTGCCGAGCATGGTCTCGGGGCGCACCAGAACCGGCGTGATCGCCTCGCTCAGCCCGTGGGTGTCGACATGCAGATCGAGCATGAACTGCGCCAGCGCCCGGTGCAGGCGCGCAACGCCGCCCTTGAGCACGACGAACCGCGCCCCCGAGAGCTTCGCGGCGGTCTCGAAATCCATCTCGCGGCCAACGGCGGGGAGCTGATAATGCTCCTTCGGCGCGAAATCGAAGCCCCGCGGCGTGCCCCAGCGGTGGATCTCGACGTTGCCCGCCTCATCGGCGCCCTGCGGCACATCGGCGAGCGGCGCGTTCGGGATCAGGAGGAGCTTGTCGCGGAGCTCGCCATCCAGCAGCCCCGCGCGCGCCTGCATCGCCGCGACCTCGGTCTTCTTCTCGGCCACCAGCGCCCGCAGCCGCTCGAACTCGGCCTCGTCGCCCTTGGCTTTCGCCGCGCCCACGAGTTTCGAGGCGGCGTTCTGTTCGGCCTGCGCGGTCTCGGCGGCATGGATCGCGCCGCGGCGCTCCTCGTCGAGCGACAGGATCTGCGCGGCCATCGGCGCCAGCCCCCGGCGCGCAAGGTCGGCATCGAACTGGGCAGGGTTTTCGCGGATCGCGCGGATATCGTGCATGGGGGACCTCTTTGGTTGCGCGAACGGGTTTAGCGCGGAAATATGCAAGGCGAAAGCCCCGGCGGGGCGGCTGAGTCCCGGCCCGCCCGCGATCCCCTTGCGCGCAGGCGCGGGGATGGTGTATGGCCGTTATATTCAAAAAGCGGAATGTCACTCCGCAAGGACGCTTATCGCCCGAAGGGAGGGATTCGAGATGAAATCCATGATCTTGTCGCTGGCTCTGGCCGCGCTGATCTTGCCGCAGGACGTGCTGGCCGAGGGGGCCGCGCCCTATCTCGTGACGCGCGAGGAGGTCACCGACTGGAAGGCGGTCTACGGGCGGATCGAGGCGAAGGATTCGATCCCGGCGCGCGCGCGTCTGGGCGGCACGCTGATCGACCTGACCGCCAAGGAGGGCGATCTGGTGCAGGCGGGCCAGCCGCTCGGCAAGGTCGTGGATGAGAAAATCGGCTTTCAGATCAATGCGATCGACGCGCAGCTCACCTCGCTCGCGGCGCAGCTTGCCAATGCCCAATCCGAGCTCAAGCGCGGTCAGGAGCTGAAGGCGCGCGGCGTGCTGACCACCCAGCAGCTCGATGCGCTGCAAACCCAGGTCGATGTCTACATGGGCCAGATCGAGGCGCAGAAGGCCTCGCGCCGGGTCATCGAGCAGCAGGCGACCGAGGGCGAGGTGCTCGCGCCGATCTCCGGGCGGGTGCTGACCGTGCCGGTGGCCAAGGGCGCGGTGGTGATGGCGGGCGAAACCGTTGCCACGATCGGCGGCGGCGGCTTCTTCTTGCGGCTCTCGGTGCCCGAGCGCCACGCGACCGCGATGGCCGAGGGCGACGAGATCTCGATCGAGACCGCGGCCGGCCCGAAGACCGGGCGCCTCGCCAAGGTCTATCCGCTGATCGAGACCGGCCGGGTGACGGCCGATGTCGAGGTGGCCGATCTCGATTCGGCTTTTGTCGATGCGCGGGTGCTGGTGCGCCTGCCGCTGGCCACGCGCGAGGCGATCCGGATCCCGGCGGCGCTGGTTTCGACCCGTTCGGGGCTCGATTTCGTCACCGTCGAGAAAGACGGCGCGCGCGAGATCCGCACCGTTGTGCCGGGCGATCATGTGACGGTCGAGGGCACCGATATGGTCGAGATCGTGACCGGCCTGATGGGCGGCGAGACGGTGGTGGCGGCCGATGAGCACTGAACCCGTGCCCCCCGTCTGGGAAGAAGACGAATTCGCCCATGACAAGCTCGGCATCGCCGGGCGGCTGACGCGGGCCTTCATCAAATCGGCGCTGACGCCGCTCATGATCCTCGCCGCGCTCGCGGTGGGCTTTGTCGCGCTGATCTCGCTGCCGCGCGAGGAAGAGCCGCAGATCTCGGTGCCGATGGTCGATGTGCATATCCAGGCGCCGGGCCTGAAGGCGCCCGATGCGATGAAGCTCGTCACCGAGCCGATGGAAACCATCATCAAGGGCATCAACGAGGTCGAGCACGTCTACAGCCAGACCTCGGATGATTATGCGCTGGTGATGGCGCGCTTCGTGGTCGGCACCTCGGCCGATGCGGCGATCTTGCGGGTGCATGAGAAGGTGCGCGCCAATGCCGACCGGATCCCGGTGGGCATCGCCGAGCCGATGATCGTGGCGCGCGGCATCGATGACGTGGCGATCGTGTCGCTGACGCTCTCGGCCAAGCCCGGCACCGATATCGGCGCCAATGAGCTCACCCGCATCACCCGCGAGCTGCAGACCGAGGTCACCAAGATCGAGAATGTCGGGCTGAGCTATATCGTCGGCGAGGCGACCGAGGCGATCCGCATCGAGCCCGACCCGGAGAAGCTCGCGCTTTACGGGATCACGTTGCAGGGGCTGAGCGACAAGGTCAAACAGGCCAACCGGGCGTTCTCGACGGGCAAGCTGCGCGACAAGGGCGAGCAGATCGACCTGGTGGCGGGGCAGACGCTGGTCGCGCCGGCCGAGATCGCGGGGCTCTTGCTCTCGGCGCGCGATGGCCGGCCGGTTTATGTGGCCGATGTCGCCAAGGTCGAATATGTCGCCGACACGACCGACCATATCGTCGCCAATGTCACCCGCGAGGGCGAGGCGCTCAACCGCACCCCCGCGGTCACGCTCGCCATCGCCAAGCGCGCGGGCTCGAACGCGGTGGTGGTGGCCGAGAAGATCCTCGAGCGCGTCGAGGAGCTCAAGGGCGAGCTGATCCCGGCCTCGATCGAGGTGCAGGTCACCCGCGATTACGGCGAGACGGCCAATGAGAAGGCCAATGAGCTGCTCTTCCACCTCGGCCTCGCGACGATCTCGATCATCGCGCTCGTGCTCTTCGCGATCGGCTGGCGCGAATCGATCGTGGTGGCGATCGTGATCCCGGTGACGATCCTGCTTACCCTCTTTGCCGCCAATATCATGGGCTATACGCTCAACCGCGTGTCGCTCTTCGCGCTGATCTTCTCGATCGGGATCCTCGTCGATGACGCGATCGTGGTGATCGAGAATATCGCGCGGCATTGGGGGATGAAGGGGCCGGGCGACCGGGTCCACAAGGCGATCGTGGCGGTGGCCGAGGTCGGCAACCCGACGATCGTGGCGACGCTGACGGTGGTGGCGGCGCTTTTGCCGATGCTGTTTGTCAGCGGGCTGATGGGGCCCTACATGAGCCCGATCCCGGCCAATGCCTCGGCGGCGATGATCTTTTCGTTCTTCGTCGCGGTGATCATCACGCCCTGGCTGATGGTCAAGATCGCGGGCAAGGCGCCGCTCCATCACGCCGATGACGCCCATCAGGGCGGCAAGCTCGGCGCGCTTTATGCGCGCGTCGCGCGGCCGGTTCTGGCCACCAAGAAATCGGCGGGGATGTTCCTTCTGATCACGGTGGTGCTGTCGTTCGGCTCGCTCGGGCTGCTCTATACCAAGCATGTCACGGTGAAACTGCTGCCCTTCGACAACAAATCCGAGCTCAGCGTGGTGATCGACCTGCCCGAGGGCGCCTCGGTCGAGGCGACCGATGCGGTGGCCCAACAGGTCGCGGCGGCGGTCACGCGTCTGCCCGAGGTGATCTCGGCCCAGACCCATGCCGGCACCGCCGCGCCCTTCAACTTCAACGGCCTCGTGCGGCACTACTACCTGCGCGAATATCCCTGGCAGGGCGATGTGCAGATCAACCTCGCGCCGAAGGCCGAGCGCGACCGCACCTCGCACGAGATCGCGCTCGAGATCCGCGAGATCATCGCCGGGATCGACATGCCGGCGGGCACCTCGCTCAAGACGGTCGAGCCCCCGCCCGGCCCGCCGGTGATCTCGACGCTGCTTGCCGAGGTCTATGGCCCGGATGCCGAAACCCGCCGCGCCGCGGCCGCAAAGATCCGGCAAGCCTTTGAAAGCGTGCCCTATATCGTCGATGTCGATGACAGCTTCGGGGTCCAGTCGCGGCGCCTGCGCGCCACCGTCAACGCCGATGATCTGGAGTTCTTTGAGGTCTCGCAGGGCGATGTCTTCGACACGATCGCGCTTTTGAACGGCTCGACCACGGTCGGCTATTCGCACCGCGATCAGGAGCGCGCGCCGCTGCCGATCGTGATGGAGCGCGACAAGGGCCAGCGGGTGATGGACGAGGCGACGCTCTCGACGCCGATCCCGGCGAACCTTCTGCCCGGCGCGCGCGGCGTGGTCGAGCTCGGCGATGTCGTCACGCTGCGCGAGGAAAAGGCCTCCTTCCCGATCTTCCGCCACAATGGCCGCGAGGCCGAGATGGTCACCGCCGAGCTCGCCGGCACCTTCGAGGCGCCGCTCTACGGGATGATCGCGGTCTCCGATGCGCTCGAGACGATCGACTGGGCGCCCGGCGAAAAGCCCGAGATCTCGCTCCACGGCCAGCCCGAGGACGAGGCGAAGGTCACGCTCCTGTGGGACGGCGAATGGGAGGTGACCTGGGTGACCTTCCGCGATATGGGGGCGGCCTTCGGGGTGGCGCTTCTGGGGATCTATATCCTCGTGGTGGCGCAGTTCGGCTCGTTCCGGCTGCCGCTGGTGATCCTGACGCCGATCCCGCTGACCTTCCTCGGCATCATGGCGGGGCATCTGATCTTCGGCGCGCCGTTCTCGGCGACCTCGATGATCGGCTTCATCGCGCTGGCGGGGATCATCGTGCGCAACTCGATCCTGCTCGTCGATTTCATCCGCCACAGCGGCCATGAAGGCCAGGGCCCGATCGACATCCTGATCGCGGCCGGCGCGATCCGCTTCAAGCCGATCCTGCTCACCGCGGTCGCGGCGATGATCGGCGCGGTGGTGATCCTCGCCGACCCGATCTTCCAGGGCCTCGCGATCTCGCTGCTCTTCGGGCTGCTCAGCTCGACGCTGCTGACGGTGCTGGTGATCCCGGCGATCTACCGGATCTTCAAGACCTGATCCGTCCGGGTCTTGACCCCGCGCACCCGGCCCCGCAAGGGCCGGGTGTTTTCATATCCGCCCCGAAAACGCAAAAGGCGGCCCGAAGGCCGCCCGCATCCGCGCCCGTCGCCGCCCTCAGGCGTCGTTGCAAAAGAGCTCGTAAATCGTCGCCACCACCCGCGCCGCGCGCGGGTCCGAGAGCGAATAATAGATCGCCTTGCCCTCGCGCCGGCAGCTCACCAGCCCCTCGAGGCGCAGCCGCGCAAGCTGCTGGCTCACCGCCGCCTGCCGCGTGGCCAAAAGCCCCTCGAGCTCGGTCACCGATTTCTCGCCGGAGCTCAGGTGGCACATGATCATCAGCCGCCCCTCATGGGCGAGCGCCTTGAGCAGGTTCGAGGCATCCTGCGCGCGGTGGATCATCTCCTCCGCATCGAGACGCGCGCAACCCTCCTTCACCCAGCCATCGCCGGGGTCGGTCGCATAGTCGGGGGTGTTCAGCCCGTCCGGTGACATGGTGCGGCTCCGCTCCGTTCACTTGACATCATACTATCACAATTGACGGCGCATAACATGCCGGATCGGCGCTGGCGAGGGGGCAGGCGCTCAAGCCCGCGTGAAACCGGCGATTCCTGGCCGATTTTCGCGCCCCGGCGGCGCGCCCTGCGGCGCCATGACGCAGCGCCGCGCCGCCGCTCAAAGCGGTTCGAGCGCGCAATTGCGGTCAGGCGATCTCGCGCGGGGCCGGCGCGCGGTGCGGCGCCCGCGCCCGCGCCCGCGCGAGCTTGCGCAGCACCGCAATGCCCAGAACGGCAAGCGCCAGCGTGTCGAAGCTGATCGGGAAAATCTGGTCCATCTGTCACTCCCCCCGGGGCGCGTGGCCCGGCTCTGCGGGGCCGCAGCCCCCCGATGTGGCAGTCTTGGGCGCGATTGTGACTGAACTGAGGCCGGGCCGCGGTAATTTCAGGCCCCAGCCCTCGCCGCCGGCCACGCCCCCCTTGACCGCCCCGCGCGAAACGCTACCGATGGGCCGAGGAGCCCAGCCCAGCGGAGGATGCCATGCTCTACGCCTTCCAGCCGGGCACCCGCGGCCTGCAACGGCTCGGCCAGGAGAGCCCGATGAGCCCCGGATCGGAGCTCGAGCGCGCGCTCTGGATCGACCTCTACCGCCCCCTCGACAGCCAGGCCGCGGCGGTGGCGGCGCTCGGCATCGAGGTGCCGACGCTCGCCGACATGGAAGAGATCGAGATCTCGAACCGCCTCTACCGCGAGGAAAACGCCGATGTGATGACGGTCGTTCTGCCCGGGCTGACGCCGGACGGCGCGCAGATCTCCGGCCCGGTGAGCTTCATCCTGACCGAGCGCCGCCTCGTCACCGTGCGCCACCATGCGCCGCGCAGCTTCGAGACCTTCCCCGACCGCGCCGATCGCTCCGCCGCGGGCTGCGCGAGCGCCGAGCGGATCTTTCTGGGCCTGATCGAGGAGATCATCGCGCGGCAGGCGGACCTGCTCGAAGGGGTAGGGCGCACCCTCGACCGGGTCTCGGCGCAGGTGCTCTCGGGCAAGAAGATCTCGCCCTCCGAGCTGCAACTCGCGCTTGAAGAGGTCGGCCGGCAGGGCGAACTCGTCGGCCGGGTGAAGCTCGCGCTGCTTACCCTCGAACGCGCGCTCTCCTTCTTCGACCAGACGCTCGGCACCAACCCGCAGGGCAAGGAGCTGCGCTCCATCGTGAAAAGCCAGATGCGCGACATCGGTTCGCTCACCGTGCACGGCGATTTTCTCAGCTCGCGCGTGTCGCTCTCGGTCGATGCCACGCTCGGCATGATCAACCTCGCGCAGAACGTCACCGTGCGGATCGTCTCGGTGGTGGCCGCGCTCTTCATGCCGCCGACGATGATCGCCTCGATCTACGGGATGAACTTCCACCACATGCCCGAGCTCGACAACCCCTGGGGCTATCCCCTGGCGCTGGGGCTGATGGCGGCCTCGGCGGTGGGCACCTGGGCCTTCTTCAAGTGGAAAGATTGGCTCTGAGACCCGGCCGCCGCGCCGGTGGGGCGGGCGGGTTTTGCGTATTTGGACCAAGAAGAAGGGACAGGGCGCCGCTTCCCCCCTTCTTCTTGGCAAAAATACGCAAAATCGACGCAAACAGGGGCGGCGCGCCGGGCTTCAGCGCTCGAGCACCAGCCGGTCGCGGGTGATCTCGACGCGGGCGAAGCGGGTCAGATAGGTCATCCCCATCAGCGAGGTATCCATCTCGGCGTCGTTCACCACCGCGCGGACATTGGCGTCATGGATCGGGCCGAGCTCCATCGAGGCAAGCCGCACCGGCGCGGTGCGGATCACGCCATTGGCGGTGCGCGCCTGGCCGACATAGGCGAGCCCCGCCACATCGAGCCCGACGCGCGCCGCGTCGCGCGCGGTCAGCACGATATCGGTGGCGCCCGTGTCGACGACAAAGCGCACCGGCACGCCGTTCACCGCCGCGGTGAGGTAGTAATGCCCGTCGGGGGCGAGCGGCGCCTCGATCCGGCCATCGGCGAGCACCGATTGGCTCGGCATCACGCCGCGGCGGACATCGTTCCAGAGCCCGACCGCGGCCAGCGTGCCGAGAAAGATCAGCCCCCAGAGCATCGCCTGTTGCAGCGTGCGCTGCGGGCGGCGGCGGAACTCGATCACGAAATAGCCCCCCACCGCGACGGCAAGGAGGCCAAGATAGATCAGGCGGGCGAGGGTCTGGCTGTCCATGGCCAAGATGTAGGGCGCGCGGGGCGATTTGCGAAGGGGCGGATTGCCTCAGCCGCCCATCAGCCCGGCGCCTTTCAGCCCGTCGAGGATGAACTGGATCGCGAGCGCGGCGAGGAGCATGCCGAGAAGCCGCGTCACCACCATCGTGCCGGTGCGCCCCAAAAGCCGCTCGAGCGGGGTCGCGACGAGGAAGAGCGCAAAGACGCAGGCCAGAACCGCCAGCATGACGAGATGGACGCCGAGGATATCGGTGGCGGTGGCATCGGGGGCGCCGGCGAGCAGGATCATCGTCGCCATCGCGCCCGGGCCCGCGATCAGCGGCGTGGCGAGGGGGAAGACCGAGGGGTCGTGCGCGGGCTCGGCCTGCTGGCCCTCGCGGCGCTGGGTGCGGCGCTCGAAGAGCATATCGAGCGCGGTCAGGAACAGAAGCACGCCCCCCGCGATGCGGAAGGCGGGCATCGAGATGCCGATGCCAAGCAGGATCTTGTCGCCGAAGAGCCCGAAGAGCGTCAGAAGCCCCGCCGCGATCAGCGTGGCGCGCAGCCCTACCTTGATGCGCGCGCGCGCCGACTGGCCCTGGGTGAGCGCGATGAAGAGCGGCGCGAGGCCGATCGGGTCGACCACGACGAAGAGGGTGACGAAAGCGGTGATATATTCGGCAAGGACCATGGCGCAATCTAGCGCGCCGCGTCGGGCGGCGCCAGAGGGGGCGAGGGGGCGATCTCGACCGGGTTTTCGTCCTCCTCCGCCTCGGGGGGCAGGGCGGCGCGGATCTTCGCCGCGAGCGAGCGCGCGCCTGCGCCGATGCGCGTATCGACATGGGCCTCGGCGAGGCGCAGCAGATGGCCGAGCGCGGCGACCTCCTCGGGGGTGAGCACGAGCGGCGGCAGCGCCAGCGCCCGGCGCAGCATGTAGCCCACGCCGCGGCTGCCCTGCACCGGCACGCCGAAGGCCTGCAGCTCGGCCATGTCGCGCCAGATCGTGCGCTCCGAGACCCCGAGTCGCGCCGCCAGATCGCGGGCGCGGTGCATCTCGCCATCGCGCAAGATCACGATCAGGCTTTGCAAACGGTCGTTGCGGGGCATCGGGCTCTCCTTTGGACCGATCCTAGCGCGGCGGGGAGCAACTGACAATTAACTGTCAGTAATCTCGCCGCCCGCGCCGAAAAGCCCCGAAATCGCCCTTTGCCGCCCCGCCCCCTTTTGCATAATACCTCAAACCCCTGCGGAGGCGCGGCCTCCCGAGAGATGAGGACAAGACATGCTCAACAATATCGGTATCCCCGGCCTGCTCCTGATCGCGGTCGTCGTGCTCGTGCTTTTCGGCAAGGGCAAGGTCAGCTCGCTGATGGGCGAGGTCGGCAAGGGCATCACCGCCTTCAAGAAGGGCGTGAATGATGGCGCCAAGGAGGTCGAGGATGCGAAAGCCGAGGCCGCCAAGGATGTGACCTCCGAGAAGGACAAGGTCTGATCCGGAAGGGCGGCGCGCCATGTTGGATATCGGTTGGAGCGAGCTCTTGCTGATCGGCGTCGTGGCGCTGATCGTGGTCGGGCCGAAGGATCTGCCCCATATGTTCCATTCGCTGGGGCGGATGACCGCCAAGGCGCGGGCGATGGGGCGCGAATTCTCGCGCGCGATGGAGGAGGCCGCGCGCGACAGCGGCCTCGATGCGGCGGCGCAAAACGTCAAGGATCTCAAGGGCCTGACCTCGAAGAAATCGCTCGGGCTCGATGCGCTCGACCGCGTGACGGAGAAGTTCGAGAACTGGGATCCGAAGCTGCCCGGCGCGATCAAGGCCCCCGGCGCGCCGGCCTTCCCGGCCGACCCGCAAGACGCGGCTCCGGCGGCTTTCGAGGCGCATCCGGACGAGCTCGACGACGAGCCCGATCTGGCCCCCGAACCCGCCCCGGCGCCTGCGCCCGAGGCAAAGCCCAAGCCCGCCGAGGCGGCCGGTGCGGCCGACAAACCCGCGCCCAAACCCGGCAAGAAACCCGCCGCCAAGAAGGGTGAGGCATGAGCGCGAACGACAATCTCGACGACACCGCAGCGCCGCTGATCGAGCATCTGGCGGAGCTGCGCACGCGCATCCTCTATGCGCTCGGCGCCTTCGTGGTGGCCATGGTCGCGGCCTATTCGGTCTGGAACTACATCTTCAACTTCCTGACCCACCCGATCTGTCAGGCGCTCGCCGATCGCGGCCAGCAATGCGGCCTCTACCTGATCAAGCTGCAAGAGGGCTTCTTCGTCGCGATCAACATCTCCTTCGTGGGGGGCTTCGCGCTGAGCTTCCCGGTGATCGCCTACCAGCTCTGGCGCTTCGTCGCGCCGGGGCTCTATCGCTCTGAAAAGGCGGCGTTCTTGCCGTTTCTCGTGGCCTCGCCGGTGATGTTCTTCGCGGGGGCGGCCTTCGCCTATTACGTCATCCTGCCGATGGCCTTCACCTTCTTCCTCGGCTTCCAGCAAGGGGGCCTCGGCGAGGGCGCGACGAACGAGCTCGCCTCGATCGGCTTTCAGGGCTCGGTGCAGGAATATCTCAACCTGACGATCAAGTTCATCCTCGCCTTCGGGATCTGCTTCCAGCTGCCGGTGCTGCTGACGCTGATGGGCAAGGCGGGGCTTGTCTCCGCCAAGGGGCTCGCCAGCGTGCGCCGCTATGCGGTGGTGGTGATCCTGATCGTCGCCGCGATCGCGACGCCGCCCGATGTGGTCAGCCAGGTGACGCTCTTCTCGGTGGTCTACGGGCTTTACGAGGTCGCGATCCAGCTTGTCGCACGGATCGAGCGCAAGCGCGAGGCGAAGATGCGCGCCGAGGGCACCTGGGTCGATGAGGACGAGGACGAAGACGAGGGCAAGGCATGAGCGACGCGCTGACCCGCATCGCCGAGGCGCTCGAGCGCATGGCCCCCGCGCCGCGCCCGGCGCCCGATTTCGGCGCCGCCGAGGCGTTTCTCTGGGCGACCGAGCCTGACCGGCTGGTGCCGGTGCGCAAGGTCAGCCGGGTGGCGCTCGACCTCTTGCGCGGCATCGACCGCGCGCGCGACACGCTCTTGGCCAATACGCTGCAATTCGCGCGCGGCTATGCGGCGAACAATGCGCTGCTGTGGGGCGCGCGGGGGATGGGCAAGAGCTCGCTCGTCAAGGCGGTGCATGCCGAGGTGCTGGCGCAGGGGCTGCCGCTCAAACTGGTGGAGCTTGCGCGCGAGGATCTGCCCTCGGTGGGGCGGCTGATGAACCATCTGCGCGCCTCCGGCAGCCGGTTCTTGCTCTTTTGCGATGACCTGTCGTTCAGCCATGACGACCAGCATTACAAGAGCCTGAAGGCGGTGCTCGATGGCGGGATCGAGGGGCGGCCGGCCAATGTGCTGCTCTATGCGACCTCGAACCGGCGCCACCTGATGCCGCGCGACATGATCGAGAACGAGCGCTCGACCGCGATCAACCCCGCCGAGGCGGTCGAGGAAAAGGTCTCGCTCTCGGATCGCTTCGGGCTCTGGCTCGGCTTCCACCCCTGCAGCCAGGATGAATTCCTCGCCATGATCGCGGGCTATTGCGCGGCCTATGGGGTCGAGATCGGCGCAGACGAGCTGCGCGCCGAGGCGATCGAATGGCAGGCGACACGCGGCAGCCGCTCAGGCCGGGTCGCCTGGCAATATTTCTCCGATCTCGCGGGGCGACGCGGCATCGCGCTCTGACCGCCATCGAGCCGAGTGGAACGCGCGCCCCCCGGGGCGCGTTTTGCATTCCATATTGAGAACGTATGGCGGATAGTCATTCTCAAATAAGTCCATTTTGTGCATAGTCACTTGGGCGTATCTCTCCCCCATGACCAATGAACGACCGCCCCGCGGTCCTGAAGGAGAGATGAAATGACCAACCTGCTCGCCACTTTCGGCTTCGGCTCCGAAACCGCGATCGCCGCCGCCGCGCTCGTGCTGCGCCTTGCCCTCGCGGGGCTGTTCCTCGCCCATGCCTGGCTGAAGATCTTCGTCTTCACCCCGGCCGGCGCCGCAGGCTACTTCCAATCGCTCGGCCTGCCCGGCGCGCTCGCCTATGTCACCATCGCGGTGGAGATCCTCGGCGCGCTCGCCCTGCTCCTTGGCTTCCAGACGAGCCTCGTGGCCCTCGCGCTGATCCCGGTTCTGCTTGGCGCCGCGATCCTTGCCCATGGTCCGAACGGCTTTTGGTTCACCAATGCCAATGGCGGCTGGGAATATCCGGCGTTCTGGACCGTCGCGCTCTTCGTGCAAGCGCTCCTCGGCGGCGGGCTCCTCGCGCTGACCAAATGACAGAAAAAGGGGGGCGCTGCCCCCCCTTTACGACATCAAGAGCAAGACCAGAAGTTGCGGCGCGAGGATCCGCAGGCACATGACCAGCGGATAGACCGACGCATAGCCGATCGATTGCGCCGAGGAGCCCGACATCGCATTGGCGAAGGCGAGCGCGGGCGGGTCGGTCATCGAGCCGGCCATCACGCCCGCGAGGCTGAGGTAATTCACCTTCCAGACCGCGCGCGCCACGATCCCGACGGTCAGGAGCGGAATGAGCGTGATCAGCGCGCCATAGCCCATCCAGTGAAAGCCCTCGCCGCGGGTCAGCGTCTCGAGGAAATTGCCCCCCGCTTTCAGCCCGACCGCCGCGAGAAAGAGGATGATCCCGAGCTCGCGCAGCGCGTGGTTCGCGACCGGCGGCATGAAGAACACGAAGGGCCCGAAGAAGCCCAGCCGCGAAAGCGCGATCGCGACGACGAGCGGGCCGCCTGCGAGGCCGAGTTTGAGCGGGGCGGGCAGGCCGGGCAGCAGGATCGGGATCGAGCCGACCAGCACGCCGAGCACGATGCCGAAGAACACGGCCGAGAACTGCGCCTGTTCGAGGGCCGCGTTGCGGTCGCCAAAGAGGGTCTTGATGCTCGCGATATCCTCCTGCGCGCCGACCACGGTGAGGATATCGCCAAATTGCAGCGCGAGGCTGCCTTGGGCGGTGAGCTCGGTGCCCGCCCGCATCACCCGCGAGACCGAGACCCCATGCCCTTCGAGGCCGAAATCGCGCAGATGGCGGCCGAGCGCCTTCTTCTCGGTCACCACCACGCGCTGCCAGGTCAGGTTGGTGCCCTTGGTCGTGGTGAGGGCGACATCGACCTCTTCGCCGAGGATCAACATCATGTTGTGGAGCTTCTCCGCCGGCCCCACGAGATGGAGGATATCGCCAAGCGCGAGGCGCATCGAGCGGCTCGGGTGGAGGAGCTGGTCGCCCTTGCGCAGCCGCGACACGACGACGCCGGCGTCGTAGAGATCGGGCACCTCGCCGAGGCTCAGCCCCTCGAAATTCGGGTTGCGCAGCGCCACGTTCATCGCCGGCAGCGCGCCCGCGCCGCGGCGTCGGCTCTGCTCGAAGGCCTCCTCCTCGGCCTCGATCTTCACCCGGAAGACCGCGCGCACGACGAGCATCGAGATCAGGATGCCCACGATCCCGAACGGATAGGCGACTGCATAGCCCAGGCCCGGCAGCGCCACCGTCGCCGGGTCGGCGCCGATGTCTTTCAGCGCCTGAGTCGCGGCGCCAAGGCCCGGCGTGTTGGTCACCGCCCCCGACATCACGCCGACGAGCGCGGGCACCGGCACCCCCGCCACAAAATGCAGCGCCGCCGCCGTCAGCACGCCAAGCAGGACCACCGAGGCCGCGATGATATTGAGCTGAAGCCCGGATTTTTGCAGCGTCGAGAAGAAGCCCGGCCCGACCTGGATGCCGATCGTGAAAACGAACAGGATCAGCCCGAATTCGCGCACGAATTCCATCATTTCGGCATCGAAATGCAGCCCCGCGGCGCCCGCGACATGGCCGACGAAGATCCCCGCGAAGAGCACGCCGCCGATGCCGAGCCCGATCCCGCGCCAGTTCAGCCCGCCGAGCCAGAGCCCGAGCGAGCCCGCCACCCCGAGCGCGATACTCGCCAGCGCGACCGCCGGAAGCCCTTGCAAGAATGCGACGAGCGCGTTCATGTTTGCCCCTTTCTGACGCAAACGGCACGTCCCCGCGCCTCAAGACGCAGGGTGCGGGCCGTGACCTCTGCGGTCAACAGCTCTCTCACATGGAGATTGAAATTTCGTATCCAGGCGCGGCATCTGCCGAAAACTTCCGCGCCCGCAACGGGTTATTCGAGGTAGGGCATCGGGTCGACGCTGTCGATGCCCTTGCGGACCTCGAAATGCAGATAGGCCGGCTGGCCGCCCGCGACCTTGGCGATGGTCTGGCCGCGCTTGACGGCGGCGCCCTTCTGCACCGCGATATCGGTGACGTTGTAGTAGATCGTCACCAGATTGTCGGGGTGTTTGATGCCGATGAAATAGACCTGCTCGGTATCCTGGCTGAGCACGATCACGGTGCCGCCCTCGGCCGCGGCGACGGGGGTGCCGGCGGCGGAGGCGATGTCGATCCCGTCGTTTTTCTTCTTCACATAGGGGCGGATGATCGCGCCCGAGACCGGCATTTGCAGCCGCGATTTGGCCGAGGCGGCGGTGCGCTGGCCGCCCATGTCGGGCGCGGCGCTGGTGTCGACGGGCTCGGAGGCCTTCGGCGGCGCCTCGTCGGGCAGGGGTTTGGCGGCCGAGGGCGGCGTCGGCGTGGGCGAGCCCGCGCCCGGCTCGGTGGTGGGCTCGGCGGCGGCGACCTGGGTCTTGGCGGCGGCCACCGGGATCAGCAGATATTGCCCCTCGCGGACGTTGAGATCGGCGGGCAGGCCGTTCCAGTCGGCCAGCGAGCGCACCGGCACGTTGTAATAACGCGCAATCGAATAGGCGGTCTCGCCGCGGGCGACCTTGTGGCGCACGGGCTCGGGGCCGGCGGCGGCGGCGGCGGCCTTGGCGGCGCTCGGCGCGGGGGCGGCGGCGGCGGGCGCAGCGGCAGGTGCGCTCGCGGCGGGCTGGCTCGCCTCGGCGCGGTCGATCGCCGAGGAGGCGAGCGAGGTGATGTCGATGGTTTCGGTGCCGGTCCCGGCGGGGGCCGTGGCGGCGGGCGCGGCGGGCTCGGCCACCCGGCGGGGCAGGGCGAGCACCTCGTTCTTGTTCAGCGCCGCCTCCGGCGAGACCGCATTATAGCGCGCAAGCTCGGCCGGATCGACGCCGACGCGCGCCGCGACCGAGGCGACGGTATCGCCGTTGCGCGCCACCGCGACCTGATAATTCGGGTACGAGATCACGCCGCGGCTGTCGGGCGTCGGGCGGTCGGCGGTGGCCTGACGCGCCGCGGCCGAGGTATCGAAACCGGATTTGCCGAATTTGCGCAGATCGGGGTCGAAATCGGAGCAGGCGGTGAGCGCCAGCAGCGCGGCGCCGGTCATCAGAAGCGGAACCAGACGGGTGGGCTTGGGGGCTTCGGTCATCAGCTCGGTCCTCGGTCTCAGGGCCCCTTCGGCGGGGCTTGTCTTTGAATTTCAGTCGCTTGCCAGGCCTTCGACGAGCGGCACGAAGCGCACGGGGCGCAGCTCTTCGTAATCATACCCGCTCTCGAGCCGGCGCACGCGGATCAGGCTTTGCACCGTATCCGACTGGCCGACAGGCACAACCATGATACCGCCGATCTTGAGCTGCGACAACAGCAGCCCGGGCGGATCTTCGGCCGCGGCGGTGACGAGAATGCGGTCGAAGGGCGCCTGATCGGGCAGGCCAAGCGCGCCATCGCCCGCCAGCGCCACGATATTGGGCAGGCCGAGCGCGCGGAAGAGCCCCTCGGCCTCGCGCACGAGCCGACGGTGGCGGTCGACCGTATAGACGCGGCGCACGAGGCAGCTCAGCACCGCCGCCTGATAGCCCGAGCCCGTGCCCACCTCGAGCACCGTGTCGCGCGGGCTGGTCTCCAGCGCCTGGGTCATCAGCGCCACGATCGAGGGCTGCGAGATCGTCTGGCCGCAGGCGATCGGCAGGGGCATATCCTCATAGGCGCGCCCGGCGAAGATATTGCGCACGAACAGGCCGCGGTCGATCCGCTCCATCGCGCCCAGAACCCGTTGATCCGTCACGCCTTTCGAGCGCAGCGCGAAGAGGAAGCGCATCTTGCGCTCGGCCAGCTCCTCGGCGCTCGGCGCCGTCTCCTCGGGCTCGGGCGCGGTGGGCTCGCTCATGCCAGCGCCGCCGCGAGATCGGCCAGAACGTCATGCGCGGTCAGATCGGCGCGCATCGGCGTGACCGAGATATAGCCCTCGAGGTTGGCCGCCGCATCGGTGCCCGGCGCGGTCGCGGTATGCTGCGGGCCGCCCTTGACCCAGAGAAAGCGCCGACCCGTGGGCGAGTGCTGCGGCTCGACGGTGAAGAAACTGTCGGTGCGATAGCCCTGCGCGGCGACCTGCGCGCCCTTCACCGCCGCCGCCGGCACCGGCGGGAAATTGACGTTGTAAAAGACCCGGTAGGGGCCGTTGTCCCAGATGCCGTTCGTCCAGAGCCGGCGCACCAGATCCGCGCCATGCACCCGCGCGGCCTCGAACGGGTCGAGCCCGGGGCCCATGCAGTCGGGCCCGAGGAACTGGCTCAGCGCGATCGCGGGCACGCCCTGGAGTGCTGCCTCCATCGCCCCGCCGAGCGTGCCCGAATAGAGCGCGTTCTCGGCCGAGTTGTTGCCGCGGTTGACGCCGGAGAGGACGAGATCGGGGCGGCCGTCCTTGAGCACATCATAAAGCCCCGCGAGCACACAATCGGCCGGCGTGCCCTCGGCGGCAAAGCGGCGCGGCCCGTGCTGGGCGATCATCATCGGGCGGGTGTAGCTGATGCAATGGCCGACGCCGGATTGCTCGAAGGCGGGCGCCACGACCCAGACCTCGCCCTCGGGGCCCGCGATCTCGGCCGCGATCGCCTCGAGAACCTCGAGGCCCGGGGCGTGGATCCCGTCGTCATTGGTGATCAGAATGCGCATCTTTCCCCCTCGCTTTTCCCCTGATTAGCGCGCGCGCGCGCGGGGGTAAAGCGGGGCGGGGTGCAGGGCGCCGAAGTGTCGCCCCGAAGCCGCAGCTTCAGAGCGCCGCGACGATCCGCGCGGCCTCGTCGGCGCAGCTTGCGAGCGCGGCGCGGTCCTCGCTCGGGAAGAAGCGTGCGCGCGTTGCGGTGGCCATCGGCGCGGGGGTGTCGATCACGATCCGCGGGCCGATCTTGACCGCTTCGGCCTGCCAGCTGCGCACCAGCGCCATCTGCCCGGCCTTGGTCGCGCCATAGGAGCCGAAGAATTTCTCGCCCGCCCGCGGGTCGTCGAAAAAGAGCGCCGTGCCGTCGCCCGCGCGCAGGAGCGGCTCGATCAGCGGGATCAGCCCCGCCGTCGCGGTCATGTTGGTCGCCACCGATTTCGCGAAATCCTTGGCGTCGAGATGACCCGCCGGGCACAGCGGCGCGGCATGGATCGCGCAATGCGCCCAGAGCTGGACGCCGCCGAACCGCCCCGCGATCATCTCGGCCATATAGGCCATCTGCTCGGGCTCGGTCACATCGAGCGGCGCGAGCGTCGCCGCGCCATGGCCCGCGCCCTGGATCTTGTCGTCGAGCTCCTCGAGCCCGCCCACCGTGCGCGCCACCGCCATCACATGCCAGCCCGCGCCCGCCAGCGCCTCGCCAAGCGAGAAGCCGAGGCCGCGCGAGGCGCCGGTGATCAGGGCCAGTTTCTGGGGCTCTTGCGGGGGGGTAAGGGGCGTGCTCATGCGCGATCTGATGCCAGAGCGCGCGCGGGCGCGCAAGAGCCTCGCGCGCGCTCGTCGGGGGCGAGGCTGCGGCGGGGCGTCGCGCAGAGTTTTGCAAATTTGCGCGTGCTTCGGCGCGCTTCTTTGCAACTGTGCCCTTTCGCCGCGTCAGTCGATTGACAAGGCCGCGCTGACTCGCCAAGGTGCGCAACAATATTATCCACTCATGCGGAAGGTTCTGCCATGACGCTTTCGAAGGCCCTCGTGCCCTCCACCTCGATTGCCCCCCGCGCCGCGATGGTGCTCGGCGGCTCGGCGCTGCTCGCGGTTGCCTCGCAAATCTCGGTGCCGATGTTCCCGGTGCCGATGACGCTGCAAACGCTCGCGGTGCTGACCATCGGCCTGACCATGGGCACCCGCATGGGCGTGGCGACCGTGGCCGCCTGGCTCGCGCAAGCGGCGATGGGCCTGCCGGTGCTCGCCAATGGCGGTTCGACCGCCGCCTTCTTCGGCCCGACGGCGGGCTTCCTGCTCGGCTTCCTCGCGATGGTCGCGGTGGCGGGCTTTGCCGCCGACCGTGGCGTGAAATCGGTGATCGGGCTCTCGCTCGCAGGCCTCGCGGCGACCGTGGTGCTCTACATCCCGGGCCTCGCCTATCCGGCGGTGCTGATGGGCAAGACCATGCCCGAGCTGCTCTCGGGCTGGATGATGCCGTTCCTCGCGGGCGATGCGGTCAAGGCGGTTCTCGCCGCGCTCGTCGTCTCGGGCGGCTGGGCGGCTCTGGCCAAGCGCGGCTGAGCCTCGCGCCTCAAGACTTCGCGAAACGCCGCCCCTCGGGGCGGCGTTTTTCATTGCGGATCAGAGGGTTCGGGCGCGGTCTTCAACCGCGCGAGCGCCGCCTCGCACATCCCGTAGGCAAGCCACTGGCACGGCGCGCAGATCTCGGAGAGCGCGCCCTCGGGCAGAGCCCGCATCCGCGCGCGCGCCTCGCCCCAGCTCAGCCGATCCCCCGGCGCCAGCCCGAGCGCGCGGCCATGCGCGGCATCGAGCGCAGCGATCTTGGCCTGGCTCTCGCAGCCCTCGCCGCGCCGCGCGGGGCAGGGCGCGCAGATATCATCGGCCGCGCCCACCACCTCGATCTCGACCGCCTCCCCGCGCGCCGCGCGCAGCCGACCCAGCACGATCGCGCTCATATTGGCGGTGAACTCGGGGCTGTAGCCCTTGCCCTCGAAGCCGAGCGAACAAAGGAAATGATGCGGGCGGTAGCGCAGGGGGCTCTGGGGCATCTCAGGATCGTCCGTCTGGCCTCGTGGCGGCGGCGGATTTGCGTATTTGGTCCAAGAAGAAGCGACAGGGTTTCTTCTTGGCAAAAATACGCCCGCCGGAGGCAGGAAGTTCAAGCGAAAAGGCCGGGGATTTCTCCCCGGCCTTCAGTCATTGCGGCGCTGATCAGCGGTTCTCGACCGGGACGTAGTCGCGGAAGGTCTCGCCGGTGTAGAGCTGGCGCGGGCGGCCGATCTTGCCGGCCGGGTCGCCGATCATCTCTTTCCACTGCGAGATCCAGCCGACGGTGCGCGACAGCGCGAAGATCGGGGTGAACATCGCGGTCGGGAAGCCCATCGCCTCGAGGATGATGCCCGAGTAGAAGTCGACGTTCGGGTAGAGCTTCTTCTCGATGAAATAGGGGTCTTGCAGCGCGATCTTCTCGAGCTCCTTGGCCACCTGCAGGGTCGGGTTGTCGTGGATGCCGAGCAGGTCGAGCACCTCGTCGGCCGATTCCTTCATCACCTTCGCGCGCGGGTCGAAGTTCTTGTAGACCCGGTGCCCGAAGCCCATCAGCTTGAACGGGTCGTTCTTGTCCTTCGCGCGGGCGATGAATTCCGGGATCCGGTCGACGGTGCCGATTTCACGCAGCATCTCGAGGCAGGCCTGGTTGGCGCCGCCATGGGCGGGGCCCCACAGGCAGGCGATGCCGGCCGCGATACAGGCAAACGGGTTCGCGCCCGAGGAGCCCGCGAGGCGGACGGTCGAGGTCGAGGCGTTTTGCTCGTGATCGGCGTGGAGCGTGAAGATCCGGTCCATGGCGCGGGCGAGCGCGGGCTCGACCTTGTAGGGCTCGGCCGGGACCGAGAAGCACATGTGCAGGAAGTTCTCGGCATAGCCCATGTCGTTGCGCGGATAGACGAAGGGCTGGCCGATCGAATATTTATAGGCCCAGGCGGCGATCGTCGGCAGTTTTGCGACGAGGCGCATCGAGGCGACTTCGCGCTGCCACGGGTCGTTGATGTCGAGGCTGTCGTGGTAGAAGGACGAGAGCGCGCCGACCACGCCGACCATGGTCGCCATCGGGTGCGCGTCGCGACGGAAGCCGCGGAAGAAATACTGGATCTGCTCGTGCAGCATGGTGTGACGGGTGATCCGGTTCTCGAAATCTTCCATCTGTTGCTTGTTCGGCAGCTCGCCGTTCAGCAGCAGGTAGCACACTTCGAGGTAATGCGATTTCTCGGCCAGTTGGTCGATCGGATAGCCGCGATAAAGGAGCTCGCCCTTGTCGCCGTCGATATAGGTGATCGCCGATTCACAGGCGGCGGTCGAGGTGAAGCCCGGGTCGAAGGTGAACACGTCCGCCTGGCCGTAGAGTTTGCGGATATCGAGAACATCCGGGCCCACCGACGGCGAGATCACCGGCAGATCGTAAGTCTTGCCGTCCAGCGTCAGAGTGGCAGTTCGTTTCGTTTCAGCCATGAGCTTCCCTTTCCTGTCATCCGGCTGGGCAAGCCGGGTTATGTCGTCCGGTTTCCCGGGAGGCGGTCCGCCCTCAGGCCGCCTGATCTTCGAGCCGGGCCAGCGTTTCATCGCGGCCCAGAACCAGCATCATGTCGAACACGCTGGGGGTCACCGACCGCCCGGCGAGGGCTGCGCGCAGCGGGCCGGCCAGTTTACCTAGCCCAAGGCCGTGCGCCTGTGCCACATCCGAGACAATGGCCTCCAATTCTTCGCGCGTCCAGCTAGCATTTTGCAGGCGCGGCGTCAACGATTTCAGTATACCACGGGATACAGTATCGAGCGCCTTCGCCGCCTTTTCCTCGACCTCGATCGGCCGCGCCACCAGCGCGAAATGGCCCTTCTCCAGCAGCTGCGGGAAGGTTTTCGCCGCGGTTTTCAGAAAGCCGAGGCTCGCGCCGAGGGTCGCGCGCTGCGCCGCGGAAAGCGCGGGCTGCCCCGCCGCCTCCAGATAGCCCTCGAGCTCCGCCATCAACGCGCCGTCCTCCGTGATCGCAAGGTGCTGACCACAGATATTCTCCAGTTTCTTGAAGTCCAGCCGCGCCGGCGAGCGACCGATTCCCTCCAGCTCGAACCACTCCTTCGCCTGCGCATCGGTGAAGAATTCGTCGTCGCCATGGCTCCAGCCGAGCCGCGCGAGATAGTTGCGCATCCCCGCCGCCGGATAGCCCATCGCCTGATATTCCTCGAGCCCGACCGCGCCGTGGCGTTTCGAGAGCTTCTTGCCATCGGGGCCGTGGATCAGCGGGATATGGGCAAACACCGGGATCTCCCAGCCCATCGCCTTATAGACCTGCACCTGACGGGCGGTGTTGGTCAGGTGGTCATCGCCCCGGATCACATGGGTGACGCCCATGTCATGGTCGTCGACCACCACCGCGAGCATATAGGTCGGCGTGCCGTCCGAGCGCAGGCAGACCATGTCGTCGATCTGGTCGTTGCGGAAGGTGACCTCGCCCTGCACCTTGTCGGGGATCACCGTCGCGCCCTCGCGCGGGGCCTTGAGGCGGATCACATAGGGCGCGTCGGGGTGGCTTGCCGGGTCGGCGTCGCGCCAGGGGCTCTGGAACAGCGTCGAGCGGCCCTCGGCGCGGGCGGCCTCGCGGAAGGCCTCAATCTCGTCCTGCGTGGAGAAGCATTTGTAGGCCATCCCGCGGGCGAGCATCTCATGGGCGACCTCGGCGTGGCGGGGGGCGCGCTCGAACTGGCTGATCGGGGCGCCGTCGAATTCGAGCCCGAGCCAGTCGAGCCCCTTGAGGATCGCGGCGGTGGCTTCCGGGGTCGAGCGGGCGCGGTCGGTATCCTCGATGCGCAGCAGGAAGGTGCCGCCATGGCCGCGCGCGAAGAGCCAGTTGAACAGCGCCGTGCGCGCGCCGCCGATATGCAGATAGCCGGTCGGCGAGGGGGCGAAGCGGGTGACGATTTTTTGCGACATCGGCGCCTTTCTCGCGGCCTGCCGGGGGCAAAAGGGGCCGCGTTAACGATCTGGTAACCATGAAGCCCGTAGGCTCGCTTGCGCAGATGAATAAGAGCCTCGGCGCGGAGAAACAAGCGTGGGATCGGAACTCGCAGCGGCAATCGAGACGCCCGGGGCGCGGGCGGGGGCAGGGGCCGCGGGGCTCGCGGCGGCGGCGCGTGCGCGCGCGCCCGGCCTTGCGCGCGGGCTCGGCGCGGTGCTGCGCGATCTCTTGACCGGCGGGCTCGCCGATCTGCCCGGCGCGCTGGCGCGGGCGCGCACCGAGCTTGTGCCCTGGTCGCCCATCGCGCTCTCTTGCGGGATCGGCGCCTATTTCGCCTGGCCGGGCGAGCCGGGGCCGGCGGTGATCGCGGCGGCGGTCGCGGCCGGGCTTCTCGGGCTCTGGGGGGCGCTGCGCGGGGCGGAGGCGCTGCGCTTCCCCGCCGCCTGCCTCTTTCTCGCCGCGCTCGGCCTCGTGCTTGCCAGCCACCGCGCCCAGAGCATCGCCGCGCCGGTTCTCGCCTATCGCTATTACGGCCCGGTCGAGGGCCGGATCGTCGAGATCGACCGCTCGCGCGCCGATCTGTTGCGCCTGACGCTCGCCGAGCCGCGCCTCGACGGCCTCGGCCCCGAGCAAACCCCCGCCCGCGTGCGCATCTCCCTCCACAAGCCGCAAGATCACCTCGCGCTCAGCCCCGGCCTGCGTGTCGCGCTGACCGCGAACCTCTCGCCCCCGCCCGCCCCCGCCGCGCCGGGCGCCTTTGATTTCAGGCGCTTTTCCTGGTTCGATCAGCTCGGCGCCGTGGGCTATACGAAAACCCCGGTGCTCGCGCTCGGGCCGCCTGAGGCCGGGCTTGGCAGCGCGGCCGAACGGCTGCGCCTGCGCCTCTCCGCCGCGATGCAGGCCGCGATCCCGGGGCAGGCGGGGGCGGTCGCCGCCGCGCTGATGACCGGCGACCGCTCGGGCATCCTCGAGCAAACCAACGCCGCGATGCGCGCCGCCAACCTCTATCACATCGTCTCGATCTCGGGGCTGCACATGGGGCTGATCGCGGGTTTCGTCTTCGCCGCGATCCGCTACGGGCTCGCGCTCGCCGGGCCCTTGGCGCTGATCTGGCCGACGAAGAAGATCGCCGCCGGCGTCGCGCTCGTCGCCGCGAGCCTCTATCTGTGGATCTCCGGCGCCGAGGTCGCGACCCAGCGCGCTTATCTGATGACCGCGGTGATGCTCGGCGCGGTGCTCTTCGACCGCCGCGCGCTCAGCCTCGGCACGGTGGCGCTGGCGGCCTTCGCGCTCCTCCTCTGGCGGCCCGAGGTGCTGACCTCGGCGGGCTTCCAGATGTCCTTCGCCGCGACGGTCGCGCTGATCGTGACCTATCGTCATTGGCCGCAGCTGACGCGCGCGCTGCCGCGCTGGCTCACCCCGGTCGCAGGGCTCGCGATGACCTCGCTCGTGGCGGGCTTCGCCACCGGCCCGATCGCGGCGGCGCAGTTTCACCGGATGACCGAATACGGGCTCCTGGCCAATATGCTCGCGGTGCCGGTCGTTGGCGCGGTGGTGATGCCTGCGGGCGTAATCGCGGCGGTGCTGGCGCCCCTCGGCCTCGCGGCGCCGGCGCTCTGGGCGATGGGGCTCGGCACGCGCTGGATGCTCTGGGTTGCCGATCTGATCGCGGGGCTCGAGGGCGCGACCGTGCCGGTGGGCGCGCCGCCCGGCTGGGTTTTGCCGGTGCTCGCGCTCGGGGCGGTGGGGCTGATCCTCGGGCGCGGCGCGGCGCGCGGGCTTGCGCTCGCGGCGCTCGGGGCTGCGGCGCTCGGCTGGCAGATGGCCACGCCGCCGCTTCTTCTGATCGCGCCGGAGGGCGAGCTTGTCGGGCTGATGACGCCGGCGGGGCGCGCGCTCTCCAAACCCGGCGCCGCCTTCATCGCCGAGAGCTGGCTCGCCGCCGATGGCGATGGCGCAACGGTTGAGGAGGCCGCCGCAAGGCCCGGATTTTCGGGCGAAAAAGCCGCCCGCTCGGCCTCGCTCCCGGGTGGTCGGACACTTTGGCACCTGACCGGCAAATCCGCCCCCGGCCGGCTCGCCGAAGCCTGCGCACCCGGGGCCCTCGTCGTGCTCGCCGCCCGCGCGCCGGCGGGCTTCGCGGGCCCCTGCGATCTCTGGGATCAAACGCGCCTTGCACAGACCGGCGCGGTCGGAATTACCGCCGACGGCCAGATGACGGCCGTTTCCGAACGCACCGGCGCCCGCCTCTGGGCGCCGCGCCACGACTGAAAAAGGGCGCCCGCGGCGCCCCCTTCATCTCTCAGTAGCTGCGGATCAGCCCGACGAGCCGCCCCTGCACCTTCACCTGCTCCTCGCGCAGCACCCGCGTCTCATAAGCCGGGTTCGCCGCCTCGAGCGCGATCATCCCGCCGCGCCGATAATAGCGTTTCAGCGTCGCCTCGAGCCCATCGACCAGCGCCACCACGATATCGCCGTTGTCCGCCGTGCCCTGCTCGCGGATCACCACGATATCGCCGTCGTTGATCCCGGCCTCGATCATCGAGTCGCCCTTGACCTCGAGCGCATAATGCTCGCCCCGCCCCGAAAGCATTGAGCCCGGCACCGCGACATGATGCGAGACCTCGGCGATCGCCTCGATCGGCACCCCCGCCGCGATCCGCCCCATCACCGGCAATTCAAACGCGCCCGCCGCCTCGACCGACATCGCGCCGCGCGGCGGATCGGTCTTGTCGCCCTCGATCACGCGCGGCGTAAAACCGCCCTTCGGCTCGGTCTTGTCGAGCGCTTCGGGCAGTTTGACGATCTCGATCGCCCGCGCGCGATGCGCCAGACGGCGGATGAAGCCACGCTCCTCGAGCGCCGTGATCAGCCGGTGGATCCCCGATTTCGACCGCAGGTCGAGCGCGTCCTTCATCTCGTCGAACGAAGGCGGAACACCGTCCTGCGCCATTCGCTTCTGGATAAACTCCAGCAATTCCAATTGCTTGCGCGTAAGCATCCGGACCCCTCCGCCAATACATCGCACCCACGTTCGTTAAAGGTTCTAGCGCTGTTCCCCTTTCGTGTCAAGAATTTGAACGAAACGACCGCCCCTATGCTTCATCTGGTGTTCACCGGTGAACGGGGTCAGAGCGGCAGATACTCCACGATCTCGCCCGCGCCGCGCGGGCCGTCGCCCAGGGGCCGGATCAGGAGCGCATTCGCCTCCGCCAGGAGCATCATCTGCGCCGAATCCTGGCTCTCGAACGGGGTGATCATGGGCAGATCGGGCCCGGGCTCGAGGCGCGCGCGCATGTAATGGCTGCGCGGGCCGGTCGGGCCGGTCGCCGCGCCAAGGCGCGCGCGCAGCGGCGTCCGGGCCGGCGCGAGGCCCTGCATCGCGGCGAGCATCGGCTCGAGAAAGAGCTTGGCGCAGACGAGCGCGGCCACCGGGTTGCCGGGCATCCCGAGCAAAACCGCGCCGCCCATCCGCCCCGCCATCAAGGGCTTGCCCGGCCGCATCGCGATCTTCCAGAAGGCGCGCTCGAGCCCGAGATCGGCCGCGACCGCGCCGACGAGATCATGCGCGCCGACCGAAGCCCCGCCCGAGGTCACGATCAGATCCACGCCCTCGGCGAGGCCGAAAATCATCCGCAAGCTCGCCTCGTTATCGCGCGCGATCGGCAGCATCCGCACCTCGGCGCCCGCGGCCTCGGCCGCCGCGGCGAGGGTGAAATTGTTCGAGCACAGGATCTGATCGGGGCCGGGCGCCTCGCCGGGCATCACGAGCTCATCCCCCGTCGCGATGATCGCGACGACGGGGCGGCGATGCACCTCGAGCTCGGCCACGTTCATCGCGGCGAGCAGGCCCAGATCGCGCGGCGTGAGCGCGCGGCGCGGGAAAAACGCCATCCCTTCGGTGAAATCCTGGCCGCGGGGGCGGATGTTGGGGTTGGCGGACAGGCTGGCGGGCAGGGTGATCGTCTCGCCCGCGCGCGTGACATCCTCTTGCAGCACCACGACGCCGGCGGGCGCCGGGGTGGGCGCGCCGGTGAAGATCCGCACCGCCTGGCCGGGGGCGAGGGGGCCGGTATAGCCGCGCCCGGCCGCCGCCTCGCCGTCGACGCGCAACACCGCGCCGGGGCGATGATCGGCGGCGGCGAGCCAGTAGCCATCCATCGCCGAGGCATCGAAGGGCGGCTGCGTGAGCCCCGCCACCGCGGGCGCGGCGAGCACGCGCCCCGCGCCCGCGCGCAGCGCGACCCGCTCCGAGGGCAGCGCCCGCACCAGATCCAGAACCTTGGCCAGCGCCTCCTCGACCGGGATCATACCTTCACTCCGCCTCGTAACGGCCTGATTTGCCGCCATCTTTCAGGACAACGCGCACCCCTTCGATGCGCATCGACTTCTCCACCGCTTTCAGCATGTCATAGACCGTGAGCGCCGCCGTGGTGACCGCGGTCAGCGCCTCCATCTCGACGCCGGTCTGCCCCGAGGTCTTCACCGTCGCGCGGATCCGCACCCCGGGCAGCCCCGGATCGGGCGTCAGATCGAGCGCGACCTTGGTGATCGGCAGCGGATGGCAGAGCGGGATCAGCTCGGCGCATTTCTTCGCCCCCATGATCCCCGCGACCCGCGCGATCCCCAGAACATCTCCCTTTTTCGCCGTGCCTTCAAGCACATAGGCGAGCGTCTCGGGCGTCATCACCACCGCGCCCTCGGCGGTTGCCACCCGGTCGGTCACGGCCTTGTCGGAGACATCGACCATATGGGCCTGACCGGCGGCGTCGAAATGCGACAGGCTCATGCGATCTCCAGCAGCTTGCGCGTCGCCCCCGCGACATCCTCTTGCCGCATCAGGCTCTCGCCGATCAGGAAACGCCGCGCGCCGACCGCGGCCATCGCGGCCATATCGGCGGGGGTGAAGATGCCGCTCTCGCACACGAGCTCGCGGCCCTCGGCCAGGATCACCGGCGCAAGCGCGCGCGTCACATCCAGCGTGACCTCGAAGGTCTTGAGATTGCGGTTGTTGACCCCCATCAAGGGCGAGCGCGTGACCTTCAGCGCGCGCGCGAGCTCCTCGGCGTCATGGACCTCGACGAGCACATCCATGCCCCAGTCCGTCGCTGCCGCCTCGAGCTCGGCCGCGAGGCTGTCCTCGACGGAGGCCATGATGATCAGGATGCAATCGGCCCCCCAGGCGCGCGCCTCGGCGACCTGATAGGTATCATAGAGGAAATCCTTGCGCAGCGCCGGCAGCCCGCAGGCCCCCCGCGCGGCGCGCAGATACTCCGGCGCGCCCTGGAAACTCGGCGCATCGGTCAGCACCGAGAGACAGGCCGCGCCCCCCGCCTCATAGGCACGCGCGAGCGCCGGCGGGTCGAAATCGGGGCGAATGAGCCCCTTCGAGGGCGAGGCTTTCTTGATCTCGGCGATCAGCCCGTAGACGGTCTCGGCCTTGGCGGCAAGCGCGCGGGCAAAGCCGCGGGTGGGCTCTTGGGCGCGCGCCTCGGCCTCCACCGCGCCAAGCGGGCGCGCGGCTTTCGCGGCGGCGATCTCTTCGAGCTTGTAGGCCTTGATCTTGTCGAGAATGTTCATTCCGCCTCCGAGGTGATGCGCGCCAGCGTCTCGACCGCGCGCAGCGCCGCGCCCGACTCGATCGAGGCCGCGGCGATCTCGACGCCCTCCTTGAGCCCCGCGGCCTTCTCCGCCACGATCAGCGCGGCCGCCGCATTGAGCAGCACCGCGTCGCGGTAAGCCCCCGTTTCGCCTTCCAAAATCGCGCGCAACGCGGCGGCGTTCTCGGCCGGCGTGCCGCCCAGAATATCGCGCAGCGGATGCGCGGGCAGCCCGGCGTCCTCGGGGTGGATCTCAAATCCGCGCACCTTGCCGCCCTCGAGCGCCGCGACCGAGGTCGCGCCGGTGATCGAGATTTCGTCCATCCCGTCCGCGCCATGCACGAGCCAGGCCTTCTCCGAGCCGAGCTCCTTCAGCGTCTCGGCCATCGGCCAGATCAGATCGGGGGCGAAGGCGCCGGTGAGCTGGCGTTTGACGCCCGCGGGGTTGGTCAGCGGCCCGAGGATGTTGAAGATCGTCTTGCAGCCCAGATCGAGCCGCACCGGCATCACATGTTTCATCGCCGGGTGGTGCATCGGCGCCATCATGAAGCCGATCCCGGCCTCCTTGAGCGCGCGCTCGACCACGCGGGCCTCGCGCATCACATTGATGCCGAGCGCCGAAAGCGCATCGGCCGAGCCCGATTTCGAGGAGAGATTGCGGTTGCCGTGTTTGGCGACCGGCACGCCCGCGCCGGCCACGACAAAGGCCGTCGCGGTGGAGATATTGAGCGTGCCAAGCGCGTCGCCGCCGGTGCCGACGATGTCGATCGCGCCTTCGGGCGCGCGCACCGGCACGCATTTGGCGCGCATCACCGCGGCGGCGGCCGCATATTCCGCGACCGACTCGCCGCGCGCGCGCATCGCCATGAGGAGCCCCGCCATCTGCGCAGGGCTCGCGGTGCCCTCGAAAAGCTCCTCGAACGCGGCCTCCGCCTGCGCGCGCGACAGCGGCCCCTCGGAGGCCGCAAAGATCAGCGGTTTCATAGCATCGCTCATGCGCGCACCTTCACTTTCGCTTCGTCGAGGAAATTGCGGATCATCTGATGGCCGTGTTCGGAGGCGATCGACTCGGGGTGGAACTGCACCCCCTCGATCAGCTTCTCGCGGTGGCGCAGGCCCATGATCATCCCGCCCTCGAGCCAGGCGGTGACCTCGAGGCAGTCGGGCAGGGTCTCGCGCTCGACGATCAGCGAGTGATAGCGGGTGGCCTGGAAGGGCGAGGGCAGGCCGCGGAAGACGCCTTTGCCCGCGTGGTGGATGGTGCCCATCTTGCCATGCACGATCTCGCCCGCGCGCACGACCCGCCCGCCGAAAGCCTCGCCGATCGTCTGATGGCCGAGGCAGACGCCCAAGAGCGGCACGCCCGCTTCCGCGGCGGCCAGCGTCAGCGGCAGGCAGATGCCCGCCGCGGCCGGGTCGCAGGGCCCGGGCGAGAGCACGATCGCCTCCGCCCCCATGCCCATCGCCGCCTGCACATCGAGCGCGTCGTTGCGCACCACCTTCACATCGGCGCCGAGTTCGCCGAAATAATGCACGAGGTTATAGGTGAAGCTGTCGTAGTTATCGATAAGCAGGAGCATGGCGCATTTCCCGTAAGCCGCCCGGATTCTGGGGGTGAACCGGGAGTTTCGTCGGGCTATAGATGTTCAGAGCAGGGCGCCGGGGTCAAGGGTGGCGGGGCGAGAATGCCCGGCCTTGGGGCCGGCGCGAGGGCAAAAGATTGCGAGAGGGCAGGCAATGGTGCGTGGGCTGATTGGCGGGCTGATGAGCGGCGGCGTGGTGGTGGGGCTGGGGCTCGGGGCGGCTTCGCTGATGGCGCCGCTGCCGCCCGGCGCGAACCGCGCCGAGGCGCCCGCGGCGCAGCCCGTGCCCGAGGCCGCGCCGCAGGTGGCGCTGGCGCCCGCCGCGACCGATCTCCCGGAGGGGTCGGAATTTGCCCGCACCGCGCGCGAGCCGAGCCCGGTTCTGCCTGCCCCGCAAGGCACGCCGCAGGCCGGGCCCGCCGCGCCGCTCGCCCTCGCGCCCGAGGCCGAAAATGCCGCGCCGCCGGTGATCTCGACCGACCCGGGCGCGCCGCCGCAGGCCGCCGAGCCCGCCCCTGCGCCGCAGGCCGCGCCGGAAACGCCCGCGCTCGCGCTCGCTGAGCCCCCCGAGGCGGAGACGCCGCTGCCGGTGCCGCCGCCCGGCGAGGCGCTCGCGCCCGAGCTTGCGGCGCCCGAAACCGCGCCGGAAACCGCAAAGCCCGAGGCCGCTTCGCCCGAGGCCGCCCATCAGCCGGCGGCGGATCTGCCGCCTGTGCATCGCCCCGCCGAAGAGGCCGCACCGCCCGCCGAAGCGCCCGCCGCCGAGCCCGCGCCCGAGAGCGAGATCGTGCTGGTGCCCGATGGCGCCAACCCCGAGCGCCCGCGGGTCTTCACGCTCGAGCGTGCCGGCGAGGCCGCGCCCCCCGGCACCCCCGCGCCGAGCCTGACCAACGCGCCGCAGGTGCGCACCGGCCGGCTGCCGCAGATCGGCGCCACGCCCGAGGCCGCCGCAGAGGCCACCGCAGAGGCCGCCACCGCGGGCGCCACCCGCCGCTATGCGCGCCCCTACACGCCCGAGCCGGGCAAGCCGATGCTCTCGATCCTGCTCGTCGACCCCGGTGCCGCGGCCGGCGGGCTCGATGCCAATACGTTGAAAACACTTGATCTTCCGATCACGATCGCGCTCGACCCGCAACGCCCCGACGCCCGCGCCGCCGCCGAGGATTACCGTGCGGCGGGCTTCGAGGTGGCGATCCTCGCGCAGGATCTGCCCGCCGGCGCGACGCCTGCCGACCTCGAGGTCGCGCTCGAGGTTTGGCGCGACACGATCCCCGAGGCGATGGCGTTGGTCGAAAGCGCCACCCCGAAGATCCAGAACAACCGCCCCCTCGCGCAGCAACTCGTCAAGGCGCTCGCCGCCGACGGGCTCGGCGTCGTCACCCAAAGCCAGGGCCTCGATGCCGAGGGCCAGCTCGCCGTGGCGGCGGGCCTGCCGGCGGCGAAGGTCTGGCGCGTGCTCGACGGCGCGCGCGAACGCGGCGCGGTGATCGAGCGCACGCTCGCCCGCGCGGCCTTCGAGGCGCAGCGCGACGGGCGGGTGATCGTGATGCTCTCGGCTTGGCCCGAATCGATCGCGGGCCTCACGACCTGGGCCGCGGGCGCGCAAGAGGTCACGCTCGCGCCGGTCTCGGCGCAGATGCTGGGCGAATAACGCAAACGGCGGGCCCTGGGCCCGCCGCGCTTCAGCTGTTCGAGGGGCCCACGAACCGCCCCGCATCCTCGGCAGCCTTTCGCAAGGCCTTGGATTTGTTTACGGTTTCCTGGAACTCGGCCTCCGGGTCGCTGTCGAAGACGACCCCGCCGCCGGCCTGGATGTAAAGCGTGTGATCCTTCACCACCGCGGTGCGCAGCGCGATGCACATATCCATCTCGCCATTCGCCGCGAAATAGCCCACGCCGCCGCCATAGATGCCGCGCTTTTCCGGCTCGAGCTCGTCGATGATCTCCATCGCGCGGACCTTCGGCGCGCCCGAGACGGTGCCCGCCGGCAGCCCCGCCAAGAGCGCTGAGAGCGCATCCTCGCCGTCGGCCAATTCGCCCACCACATTCGAGACGATATGCATGACGTGGCTGTAGCGCTCGATCACGAATTTCTCGGTCGGGTGGACGGTGCCGATCTTGGCGACCCGGCCGACATCATTGCGCCCCAGATCGAGCAGCATCAGGTGCTCGGCGAGCTCCTTCTTGTCGGCGAGCAGATCCTCCTCGAGCGCGCGATCCTCGGCGGGCGTGGTGCCGCGCGGGCGGGTGCCGGCGATCGGGCGGATGGTGACCTCGCCCTCGCGCAGCCGCACCAGGATCTCGGGGCTCGCGCCGACGATCTGGAAACCGCCGAAATTGAGGTAGAACATGAAGGGCGAGGGGTTCGTGCGGCGCAGCGAGCGGTAGAGCGCGAACGGCGGCAGCGGGAAATCCGCCGCCCAGCGTTGCGCGGGCACGACCTGGAAGATATCGCCGGCGCGGATATATTCTTTCGCCTTTTCAACGGCCTGCTTGTAGCCCTCGGGGGTGAAGTTCGAGCGCAGCGGACCCACTTGCGCGACCTCGCCCATCTCGCGGGTCTGCGCGGGCGTGCGGTCGAGATCGCGCAGCGCATCCATCACCCGCTCGGCCGCCTGCGCATAGGCCGCCCGCGCCGAGAGGCCCGAGCCCTGGAACGCCGGCGCGCAGAGGATCACATCGCCCTTCACCCCGTCGAGCACCGCAACGAGCGAGGGCCGCAACAGCACCGCATCGGGCACGCCGATCGGGTCGGGGTTGATGTTGGGCAGGTGCTCGACAAGGCGGATCGTGTCATAGCCGAGATAGCCGAAGAGGCCGGCCGCAGCGGCGGGCAGATCCTCGGGCATCTCGATCCGGCTCTCCGCGATCAGCGCGCGCAGGCTCTCGAACGGGTGGCCGGGGAGCTCGTCGAAGCGCTCCTCGAACCGCGCCTGACGGTTGATCCGCGCCGTCTCGCCCCGGCATTCCCAGATCACATCGGGCTTCATCCCCACGATCGAATAGCGCCCGCGCACCTCGCCGCCGGTGACCGATTCGAGCATGAAGGCGTTGGCTTGCGTATCGGCGAGCTTCAGCATCAGCGAGACCGGCGTGTCGAGATCGGCCGCGAGGCGCGCGTAGACGAGCTGGTTCTTGCCAGATTTCCAAGCCTGTTCAAAGGCTTCGAACGAGGGGGAGAGGGCGACCATCGGGGTCTCCTTACTGCATCTGGGACTGCACCGCGTTGATCGCGGCGCTGTCGAGGGTGATCCCGGCCTCGGCCTGGGCGGCGCGGGCGTAGAGATCGAGCATGTCGCCGGTGAGCGATTTGGCGAGCTGATCGGCGATCGAGGCCTTCAGCGCGGTGACCTCCTCGCTCGCGGGGTCGGCCGGGGCGACGGCATCGACCTGCACGACGAAGCTGCGCCCCTCGGCCGCCACCACCGCGCCCTTGCCGGGCTCGGTGTCGAAAGCCGCGTCGATCAGCGCGGCGGGCACGCCCTCGATGAAGCCGGTGCGGCGCAGTTTCGCGGTCGTCTCGACGATCATCCCGGCGGCGGCAAGCGTCTGGCCCGCGTCGATCGCGGCCTTCAGCTCTTCGGCGCGGGCCTTGGTGCGGGTGGCGAGCTCGGCCTTGCGCCAGCTCTCGGCGACCGCCTCGCGCGCCTCATCGAAGGGGATCAGCGCCGGCGCCACCGTGCCATCGAGGCGCAGCGCGAAGACGCCGCCGTCATCGAGATTGCCAAGCTCGGGGAAATCCTCGGGCGTGGCCTTCCCGGCGGCGGCGCGGAAGGCCTCATAGCCCGCGATCCCGTCATCGGTGCCCGGCGCCATGTCGATCGTGCCGAGCTCCATGTCGGTCTCGCTGGCGAGCTGTTCGAGCGTCGCGCCGCCGGCCAGACGATCCTCGAGATCGGTGGTCATCTCGCCGATCATCCGGCGCGCGCGCTCGGCCTTGGCCTCGGCGCCGAGATCGGCCTTGGCCTCCTCGAAGGAGGTGTTCTGCGCGGGCGAGATGCCGTTCATCGCGAAGAGGGCGGGGCCGAGATCGGTCTCGAGCGGGCCGACGACGCCCGGCTCGCTCAGCGCGAAAACCGCCGCGCCGGCGGCGCCGAGCTCGGCCTCGGTGACCTCGCCCAGATCGGTGTCGGAGAGCGAAAGCCCGCGTTCAGTCGCCAGATCGCCAAAGCTCGCGCCCGCGTCGAGCTTGGCGCGCGCGGCGGCGGCCTCTTCGGCGGTGGGGTAGACGAGCCGGTCGACCGAGCGTTTCTCGGGTTGCTGGAACTCGTCGCGGCGCTCCTCATAGGCGGCGCGCAGCGTGTCGTCATCGAGCGTGACCTTGTCCATCAGCATCTCCGGGGTGAGCCAGACATAGCTGAACTTGCGGATCTCGGGCGAGGTGAACTCCTCGGGGTGGTCCTTGTACCACGCCTCGAGCGTCGCCTCGTCGGGCGCGGCGATCGGCGCGGCGAGGCCCGCCTCGGTGATCTCGACAAAGGAGATCGCGCGCTCTTCGGTCAGGAAGGCGGCGAGCGCGGCGGCGGTGCCGGCGGGCGCCACGGTGCCGCCCGAGACCCCCTCGGTGAGCAGCGCGCGCGCGATGTCGGAGCGCAGATCGGCTTCGAACTGGCTCTCGGTATAGCCCTGCTGGCGCAACATGCTGCGGTAGGTTTCGCGGTCGAACTTGCCGTCGAGCCCCTGGAAGGCCTGTGCGGCGGTGATCTGGCGGTTGAGCTCGACATCGCCCACCGACAGGCCGAGCACCCGCGCCGCTTCCGCGACCGCCGCCTGACCGAAGAGCTGGCCCTGGACCTCGCGGTCGAGCCCGAACTGGCTCGCCTCGGCCATGGTCAGCGGGCGGCCCATCTGCTGGCCGGTGCTGGTCAGCGCATCGCGCAGCGCGCGGGCGTAGTCGTTCACCGAGACCTCGGTTTCGCCCACCGAGCCGATCGCGCTCAGCCGGCCGGAGAAGTTCGACATGCCAAAGCCGCCAAGCCCCAGCACAAGCATTGCAAGGAGCACCCAGACGACCATGCTCTTGCCATGGCTGCGCAGCTTGTTCGACATGCGGATCCCTCCCGTTTCAAGGCCGTTTGCGGGTGTTTAGGGCTTTGGCCCCGCCGCCGCAAGGCGCACCATCAGCGCGTCGATCCCCGCGGCATCGACATTGGCAAAGGCGATGCGCAATTGCCGCGCGCCGCGCGGGTCGGTTTCGGGCATGAACATCGTGCCGGGGAGGAGGAGCACCCCCGCCTCACGCACCAGCGCGCGGGCGAACTCGGGCGCCGGGCGCGGGTCGGGGTGTTCGACATAGGCGAAATAGGCGCCGCAGCCGAGCATCTTCCAGCCCTCGAGCCGCGCAAGCCCCGCCTCCATCGCGGCGCGGCGCGCAAGGATCTCGGCGCGCTCGCCCGCGACCCATTGGCCGAGGTGGCGCACCCCCCAAAGTGCTGCGATCTGGCCGAGCTGGCTGGGGCAGATCGCCACCGTATCGAGGAATTTCTCGACCTCGGCGAGGCGGGCCTCAGCCGCGACAATCGCGCCGACGCGGTGGCCGGTCAGGCGGTAAGCCTTTGAAAAGCTGTAAAGATGGATGAAAGTATCGGGCCAGTCCGGATCGGCGAAGAGATCATGGGGCGCGCCGGTGCGGCTGTCGAAATCGCGATAGGTCTCATCGAGGATCAGCGCGAGGCCCCGCGCGCGGGCGAGCTCGAGAAAGGCGCGCACGAGCTCGGCGGGGTATTCGGCGCCGCCCGGGTTGTTGGGCGAGACGAGAACGATCGCGCGTGTCGCGGGCGTGATCAGCGCGGCTGCGGCCTCCGGGTCGGGCAGGAGCCCCGCGCCGGTGGCGAGCGGCACCGCGCGCACGCCCGCCATATCGAGCCACATCTTGTGGTTGAAATACCACGGCGTCGGCAAGATCACCTCATCGCCCGCGCCCGCAAGCGTCGCCATCACCGCGCAAAACGCCTGGTTGCACCCTTGCGTGATCGCGACCTGGGGGGCGGAAATCTCGCCGCCATAGGCCGCCGACCATTGCCGCGCGAGCTCGGCGCGCAGCTCGGGCAGGCCGAGCACCGGCCCGTAGAGATGGGCGGCGGGGGTGTCGAGCGCGGCCTCGGCGATGGCGCGGCGCAGCGCCTCGGGCGGCGGGTCGACGGGGGCGGCCTGGGAGACGTTGATCAGCGGGCGTTCGGGCGGGAAGGCGACCCCCTCGAGCCAGCGGCGGGCCTCCATCACGGGCGGCGCGAAGGTGGCGGCGAAAGCGGGGTTGAGCGGCGTGAGGGGCATGGGCGGATCCTTTTGGTCGCGCCCAGATCAGCACCGCCCGCGCCCGGGCGCAAGGGCGGGATTTGCGTATTTTGGCCAAGAAGAAGGGGGGCGGTCAGCCCGCGTGGCGGCGGCGCCATTCCTGCACGGTCAGCGCGATCACGACGAGATCGAGGGCGGAGAGCCAGAGCATCGCGGGATCGGGGGCGAGCGCGTAGCGGTGGAGTTGGTAGAGGATGAAGGCCGAGAGCAGCGCCACCGCCGCCGGATAGGCCCAGAGCACCCCGCGCGCCAGAAGCGCCACGACGGCGAGTTTCAGAAGGCCATGCGAGAGGAAATAGGCCGCGTAGAAGCCGCGCGCATCGACCGAGAGCGCCTCGGCGCCGTGCAGGAGCGCATTTGCGAGATGATCGCGCGGGTCTTCGGAGAGCTCATGCGCGGTCAGCCGCTGCGCGAGATGCGCAAGCGCGCCGCCGGGCAGGGCGAGGAGCACGAGCCCCGAGGCCGCCTCGGCCGCCGCGAGCGCGCCCTTGGCGGCAAGGCTCGCCTCGAAGGCCCAATGCGCCGCCCGCGCGAGCCGCGCGCGCATCTCAATCGGTGCCGCGGTAGGGCTGGACATATTGCAGCGCCATATCCCAGGGGAAGAAGATCCAGGTATCCTGGCTGACCTCGGTGATGAAGCTGTCGACCTGTTCGCGGCCCTTGGGCTTGGCGTAGACGGTGGCGAAATGCGCCTTCGGGTAGAGCGAGCGGACAAGCTCGAGCGTCTTGCCGCTGTCGACGAGGTCATCGACGATCAAGATCCCGGTGCCGTCGCCCATCAGCTCGGCCTGCGGGGCCTTGATCACCTTCGGCGGGCTTTGCGTCTGGTGGCTGTAGCCCTTCACCGAGATCGAATCGACCACGCGGATGTTGAGCTCGCGCGCGACGATCGCGGCGGGGACGAGGCCGCCGCGGGTGATCCCCACGATCGCGCGCCAGGCGCCGGCATCGGGGCCCTTGCCATCGAGCCGCCAGGCCAGCGCGCGCGCATCGCGGTGGAGCTGATCCCAGCTCACATGGAAGCCTTTTTCATGGGGCAGACGGTCGGTCATGGCGTCCTCTCAGGGTCAGGTCAGCGCGAGTTTCAGCCCGAGAAGGGCGAGAAGCCCGCCGAAAATGCGGTCGATCGTGGTTTTCAGCGCAAGATAGCCGCGCCGGGTGCGCTCGAGCGAGAAGATCCGCGCGACGATCACGTTCCAGCCGGCGTCGTTGATGAAAATGATCGCGAGGATCACGCCATAGGCCCAGGCGGGGGCGTGGGGGGGCACGAAGGTGAGAAAGATCGTGCCGAAGAAGACCGCGGGTTTGGGGTTGGCAAGCTGGGTCGCGATGCCCTGCCAGACGAGGCCCAGGGGCCCGCGCGCCGAGGTTTCCTCGGGCAGGCGGTCGTCGAGCGGCTCGGGCGCGTGGCGCCACATCTTGTAGGCCAGATAGATGAGATAGGCCGCGCCCGCGAATTTCAGCACGGTGAGCAGCGCGGGCGCCACGCGGAAGAGCACGGCGAGCCCGAAGAGCGCCGCCACCGCCCAAGCGCAGGCGCCAAGGCCGATGCCGACGGCAAGCCAGCTGCCCCGCGCAAAGCCCTCGCGCAGCCCGGTCCGGGCCGCCAGCAAGACCGCCGGCCCGGGCGAGATCGCCGCCGCGAGATGCACGAGATAGATCGCAACAAATGCGGCGAGCGTCATGATCAGTCCTTCCGGCCGGTGACCACGTCGATATCGGGCGCATCCACCGCCTTCATGCCGACGACATGATAGCCCGCATCGACATGCAGGTTCTCGCCGGTGGTGCCCGAGCCCAGATCCGAGCACAGATAGAGCGCGGCCTTGCCGACCTCTTCTTGCGTCACATTGCGGCGCAAGGGCGAGTTCAGCTCGTTCCACTTCATGATATAGCGGAAATCGCCGATGCCCGAGGCCGCGAGCGTCTTGATCGGGCCCGCCGAGATCGCGTTGCAGCGGATGCCGAGCTTGCCCAGATCCTCGGCGATATATTTCACCGACGCCTCGAGCGCGGCCTTGGCCACCCCCATCACGTTGTAATGCGGCATCACCTGCTCGGCGCCGTAATAGGTCAGCGTCAGGAGCGAGCCGCCATTCGGCATCATCTCGGCGGCGCGTTTGCACACCGCGGTGAAGCTGTAGACCGAAATATCCATCGTCATCGCGAAATTCGCGGGCGAGGTATCGACATAGCGGCCGCGCAGCTCGTTCTTGTCCGAGAACCCGATCGCATGGACGACGAAATCGAGCGTGCCCCATTTCTCTTTCAGCGTCTCGAAGAGCCTATCGAGCGAGCCCTGATCGGCGACATCGCATTCGACCAGGATATCGCTGCCAAGCTGGGCCGCGAGCGGTTCGACGCGCTTTTTCAGCGCCTCGCCCTGATAGGAGAACGCAAGCTCCGCCCCGGCATTGCCGAGCGCTTTCGCGATCCCCCAGGCGATCGACTTGTCGTTCGCCAGACCCATGATCAGCCCGCGTTTGCCGGCCATAAGGGTGTTCGCCATCTGAATTACCTCACGCTTCCCTCTGGTAAGTGGCCCAGCATTAGGACAAAGCTTGAGGCGCATCAAGGCCGCCCGGGTGCGGCTGTGGTATGGAATTGACGCCGGGGAAGCGGCGCACAGAGGAGCCAGGCGATGAGCGACAGAACCGGGATTTTCGCGGGCGATGACCCCTTTGCCATTGCGATGCGGTGGCTCGAGGAGGCCGAGAAGACCGAGCTGAACGACCCGAACGCGATGGCGATCGCGACGGTCGATGCCGAGGGGCTGCCCAATGTGCGGATGGTGCTGCTCAAGGAAATCGAGGGCCGCGAGACGCCCTCGGGCGGGGCCTTCGTCTTCTATACCAACTATCATTCCGCCAAGGCGCAGGAGATCGAGGGCGCCGGCAAGGCCGCTTTCGTGATGCATTGGAAGAGCCTGCGCCGGCAGATCCGGGTGCGCGGGATCGTGACGCGCGAGGAGGGGCCGCAGGCGGATGCCTATTATGCCTCGCGCTCGCTGAAATCGCGGCTCGGCGCCTGGGCCTCGCATCAGAGCCAGCCGCTGGCGTCCCGCACGGCATTGATGACCGAGGTGGCGCGCGTCACCGCCGCTCATGGCCCGAGCCCGAAACGCCCGCCGTTCTGGGGCGGCTACCGGATCACGCCGCTCGAGATCGAATTCTGGGCCGATGGCGCCTTCCGGCTGCATGACCGCTTCCGCTGGCGCCGCGCTGACCCAGCGTCAGATTGGGCGGTGACCCGCCTGAACCCCTGAATTTCACGCTTCGTGAAATGCTGCGGTAATGAAAACCATACTTTTTCTGCTTGAATCCGCCGAGCTTCCTGTGAGACTGACTCGCAGCCGGGGGGGCTTTGACGGGTGTAGGGCCCGGGGAACGCGACAGGAACTTGAGGATGGAACAGGCGCCGATGCAAATGCGGGAGGTCCGCGGGCGGGTCAAATGGTTCGACCCGGGCAAGGGGTTCGGCTTCATCATCGACGGGGCGGGCGGGCCCGATATCTTGCTCCACGCGAATGTGCTGCGCAACTTCGGGCAGGGCTCGGTGGCCGACAATGCCGGGATCGTCGTGCTCGTGCAATCGACCCCGCGCGGCGCGCAGGCGGTCGAGGTGTTGGAGATCGAGCCGCCCGAGGGCGAGGGCCGGATCGCGCCGATCGAGGATCTGGGCGATGCCGACCCCGACGTGATCGCGGCGATGCCGCTCGAGCCCGCGCGGGTCAAATGGTTCGACAAGGTCAAGGGCTTCGGCTTTGCCAATGTGTTCGGCCGCTCCGAGGATGTCTTCGTGCATATCGAGGTGCTGCGCCGGTCGGGCTTTGCCGATCTCGGCCCGGGCGAGGCGGTGTGCCTGCGGGTGATCGAGGGCAAACGCGGCCGGATGGCGGCGCAGGTGGTGTCTTGGGAAGCCGCAGCGCGCAGCGGCGCCTGAGTGCCGCCGCGGCGCTGATCCTCGCGGCACAGGCCGCGGCGGCGGCGCCCGCCTGCGAGAGCGATCTGGCCCGGATCAAGCGCGCCGATGGCGAGGAGCGGGTGTTTCACATCGAGCTGGCCGATGACCCGGCCGAGCGCGCGCGCGGGCTGATGGGGCGCGCCCCGCTCGCGCCCGGCGCCGGGATGCTCTTCGTCTACGAGACCGAGCGGCCCGTCGCCTTCTGGATGAAGGACACGCCCGCGCCGCTCGACATGCTGTTCATCAATGCCGCGGGGCAGGTGGTGCGCGTGCACCCGCGCGCGGTGCCTTTCGACGAAACCCCGATCCCCTCGGGCGCGCCGGTGCGCTTCGTGCTCGAGATCGCGGGCGGGCAGGCGGCGGCGCAAGGCCTCGCGCCGGGCGCGGTTCTCGCCCATCCCGCGATCGCGCCGGCCAGCGCGGCCTGGCCCTGCCGCTGAGCGGCGCATCGGGGCTTCCCCTCGGCGCCGAGGCCGGATAGGAAGGCGGGGTCGGGGCGTAGCGCAGCCTGGTAGCGCGACGGTTTTGGGTACCGTAGGTCGGAAGTTCGAATCTTCTCGCCCCGACCAGTTCCTCCCCTCCCATCGACATCCCCGACATCCCCTCCCCTCCCGTCACGGCGCCGCCGCCGCAGGTGTCTCGCGCGGCCCTGCGGCGAGACTGTCTCAAATGGTAGAGCCCGGCCCGCGCGCCCCAAGATCTGGGGGCGGGGCCCGCATCTTGGGGCGGCTCGGGGCGAATCTCCCCATCCGATTCCCGGGACTCGCTGCGCAGAATTTGGGCAAAACCGGCTGCGCGGGCGGGCTGCGGTCCTGCGCCGCAGGGCTTTGGCGGGGCGCCGCGATCCATCCACAGAAATCCGCACCATGTGGATGGAAATTTTCCCGCCCCTGCGCGCGGCCAGCCGAGGCGAATGAATCAAGGAATTTGCGGCACTTGCCGCGCTGCGGCGCCCCCGGGGGCCCTTGTGGATGAATCAAAAGGTTAATTTCCAGGCTCTTGCGCTTTTGCCCGTCAAACGAAAAAACCCACTCCAAGCCGAGAAAGTTTTATTGACCCTCTGCGCGAACCTCGCCAGTTTGTGGGGGCGGGCCAGAAAACTACCACATATAGTGGGGTCGCGGCGGGACAGTCTTCCTCTCAGGTCGATCCCTCAGGGTCGGGCCACTCTTTCGGCGCCGCTGAAAGAGGCGGGGAAAATTTGTCCCGAGCGGGCAGCCGCACAGTCTTTGAGAACGTAGGGACAGGGCAGATGAAGATCGAACGCAAGTTCACGCAGGCCGACACCGGCGCCTATGGTGAGATCGCTTTCACCACGACCACCTCGGAGATCCGCAACCCCGATGGCAAGATCGTGTTCCGCAACGATCAGGTCGAGGTGCCCGAGGGCTGGAGCCAGGTCGCCTCCGACGTTCTCGCGCAGAAATATTTCCGCAAGGCGGGCGTGCCGGCCGCGCGCAAACGCGTCGCCGAACAGGGCGTGCCCGAGTTCCTGTGGCGCTCGATCCCCGATGAAGAGGCGCTCGCCGCCCTGCCCGAAGAGGCGCGCTTCATCGGCGAGACCTCGGCCAAGCAGGTCTTCGACCGGCTCGCCGGCGCCTGGGCCTATTGGGGCTGGAAGGGCGGCTATTTCTCGTCCGAGGCGGATGCCCGCGCCTATTATGACGAGATGCGCTTCATGCTGGCCGAACAGATGGCCGCGCCGAACTCGCCGCAATGGTTCAACACCGGCCTGCATTGGGCCTATGGCATCGACGGCCCGAGCCAGGGCCATTACTACGTCGATTTCAAGACCGGCGCGCTGACCAAATCGGCCTCGGCCTATGAACACCCGCAGCCCCATGCCTGCTTCATCCAATCGGTGAAGGACGATCTCGTCGGCGAGGGCGGGATCATGGACCTCTGGGTGCGCGAGGCGCGGCTCTTCAAATACGGCTCGGGCACCGGCACCAACTTCTCCAGCCTGCGCGCCGAGGGCGAGCGGCTCTCGGGGGGCGGCAAATCCTCGGGGCTGATGGGCTTTCTGAAGATCGGCGACCGCGCGGCGGGGGCGATCAAATCGGGCGGCACCACGCGGCGCGCGGCCAAGATGGTGATCTGCGACATGGATCACCCCGATATCGAGGCCTTCGTGAACTGGAAGGTGATCGAGGAGCAGAAGGTGGCCAGCCTCGTCGCGGGCTCGAAGATGCATGAGCGCGAGCTCAACAAGATCTTCGACGCGATCCGGGCGTTCGATGGCTCGGAGGCGGGCGCGACCGACCCGGCGGTGAACGAGGGGCTGAAAGCCGCGATCCGCTCGGCCAAGCGCGCGATGATCCCCGAGACCTATATCAACCGCGTGCTGCAATATGCCCGTCAGGGCTACAGCTCGATCGAATTCCCCACCTATGACACCGATTGGGACAGCGAGGCCTATATCTCGGTCTCGGGCCAGAATTCGAACAACTCGGTGCGCGTCACCAACGCGTTTCTCAAGGCGGTGAAGGACGATGCCGATTGGGAGCTGATCCGCCGCACCGACGGCAAGGTCGCCAAGACCGTCAAGGCGCGCGATCTGTGGGATCAGGTCGGCCATGCCGCCTGGGCCTGCGCCGACCCGGGGATCCAGTTCCACGACACGGTGAACGAGTGGCATACCTGCCCCGAGGACGGGCCGATCCGCGGCTCGAACCCCTGCTCGGAATACATGTTCCTCGACGACACGGCCTGCAACCTGGCCTCGATGAACCTGCTGACCTTCTACAAGGGTGGCAAATTCGACGCCGATGCCTATGTCCATGCCACCCGGCTCTGGACGGTGACGCTCGAGATCTCGGTCACGATGGCGCAATTCCCCAGCCGCGAGATCGCGCAGCGCAGCTATGATTTCCGCACGCTGGGGCTCGGCTACGCCAATATCGGCGGGCTTTTGATGACCATGGGCCTTGGCTATGACAGCGACGAGGGCCGGGCGCTCTGCGGCGCGCTCACCGCGGTGATGACCGGCGTGAGCTACGCCACCTCGGCCGAGATGGCGGGCGAGCTCGGGCCCTTCCCGGGCTATGCGAAGAACCGCGAGCATATGCTGCGGGTGATCCGCAACCACCGCACCGCGGCGCATGGCAAATCGAACGGCTATGAGGGGCTCGAGGTGAAACCCGTGCCGCTCGATCTGGGCAATTGCCCCGACCCGACGCTGACCGAACTCGCGCGCCACGCCTGGGACGAGGCGCTCGAGCTCGGCATGCAACACGGCTTCCGCAACGCGCAGGTCTCGGTGATCGCGCCGACCGGCACGATCGGCCTCGTGATGGATTGCGACACCACCGGCATCGAGCCCGATTTCGCGCTGGTGAAGTTCAAGAAACTCGCGGGCGGCGGCTATTTCAAGATCATCAACCGTTCGGTGCCGGCCGCCCTCGAGGCGCTGGGCTATCCCTCGAGCCAGATCGAGGAAATCATCGCCTATGCGGTGGGCCATGGCTCGCTTGGCAATTGCCCGGGGATCAACCACACCGCGCTGATCGGCCACGGCTTCGGCCCGCGCGAGATCGAGAAGATCGAAGCGGCGCTGCCCTCGGCTTTCGACGTGCGCTTCGTCTTCAATCAATGGACGCTCGGCGAGGAATTCTGCGCCAAAACGCTCGGCATCCCGGTCGAGAAGCTCGCCGACCCGACCTTCGATCTCTTGCGCCACCTCGGCTTCACCAAGGCCCAGGTCGATGCCGCCAACGACCATGTCTGCGGCACGATGACCCTCGAGGGCGCGCCCTTCCTCAAGCCCGAGCATTACGTCGTCTTCGACTGCGCCAATGCCTGCGGCAAGAAGGGGCGCCGCTATCTCTCGGTCGAGAGCCATATCCGCATGATGGCCGCCGCGCAGAGCTTCATCTCGGGCGCGATCTCGAAGACGATCAACATGCCGAACTCCGCCTCGATCGAGGAGACGCTGGCGGCCTATGAGCTGAGCTGGTCGCTCGGCATCAAGGCCAATGCGCTCTACCGCGACGGCTCGAAGCTCAGCCAGCCGCTCGCCTCCGCGCTGGTCGAGGATGACGAGGAGGCCGAGGAGATCCTCGCCTCGGGCTCGCAGGCCGAGAAGGCCGCGACCTTGGCCGAGAAGATCGTCGAGAAGATCATCGTCAAGGAAATCGTCCGCTCGCATCGCGAGAAGCTGCCCGCGCGGCGCAAGGGCTATACCCAGAAGGCGGTGGTCGGCGGCCACAAGGTCTATCTGCGCACCGGCGAATATGACGATGGCTCGCTCGGCGAGATCTTCATCGACATGCACAAGGAAGGCGCGGGCTTCCGCGCGATGATGAACAATTTCGCCATCGCGGTGTCGGTCGGGCTGCAATATGGCGTGCCGCTCGAGGAATTCGTCGACGCCTTCACCTTCACCAAATTCGAGCCCGCGGGCATGGTGCAGGGCAATGACTCGATCAAGAACGCGACCTCGATCCTCGATTATGTGTTCCGCGAGCTGGCGGTGAGCTATCTCGACCGCACCGATCTGGCCCATGTCAAACCGCAAGGCGCGAGCTTTGACGAGCTCGGCGGTGGCAAGGACGAGGGCAAGCGCAACATCAAGCCGGTGGAGGAAACCGCGGCGTCGAAATCGCTCGAAGTGCTGCGCCAGATCTCCTCGACGGGCTATCTGCGCAAGCGCCTGCCGCAGGAGCTGGTGGTGCTGCAAGGGGGGGCTGCGACCGCGCTCGCGGGCGGCGATCCGATCGCGGCGCTGAACACGCTCGTGCCGGAGACGGCGACGACGGTTTCGGTCACCGCGAGCACTTCGATCGCCTCGGGCGTGGTGGCGATGGATGCGCGCGCCAAGGCGAAGATGCAGGGCTATGAGGGCGAGGCCTGCGGCGAATGCGGCAACTATACGCTCGTGCGCAACGGAACCTGCATGAAGTGCAACACCTGCGGCGGCACGAGCGGCTGTAGCTGATCCGCGCAAGGGTCGGAAATCAATGAAACTTTCCGCGCGGGGGGGCTCGCGCGGGTGGCTAACGGAGGGCTCGGTGGAGCTGATCGTCGGAAATAAACGTGTCACGGTTCAGGCGCTGCGGCGGATCCCCGGCGGGATCGAGGCGCAGTTGGTGGGCGAGGCGCTGACCTCGGTGCTCGATGCGACCTTTCGTGGCGGCGCCTCGATCGAGGTGATCGGCGGCGATCTCGATCACCATGCGCTCGACGTGACCGATATCCGTATGGCGGGGGCCTCGACCACCGTCACGCTGCTCAGCGGCGGGCGTCAGGCGCTGCATTGAGATCCGGGGCGGGTGCGCTCGCCCCAGACGTCGAGAAGGCCCAGGCAACAAACGGCTCGGGCGGTCAAGGAATGAGCCTGATCGACGAGACTGGCCCCCTTCGGCAACGGAGGGGGCCGATTTCGGTTTGGCGGGGCGCTGGCCGTTTGGCACGCGCGCCCGGATGCGGGGCCCGTGGCGCGTGCGCGGGGGGGGGCGCGGTCAGGACGCGAGGCGCATGGCGCGGGCCTCGGCGTCGATCGTGAAGACCGCGCTGAGCTGTTTGAGGGCGCGGGCCTGGGCCAGCAGGGCCTGAACGGCGGCGGAGTTTTCCTCGAACATCGCGGCGTTTTGCTGGGTGACCTGATCGAGCTGGTTCACCGCCGTCGTGACCTCCGAGATGCCCACCGATTGCTCGGCGGCGGAGGCGGCGATGGTCTTGATGACGCTGTCGAGTTCCGAGACCAGATCGCCGATTGCGCCGAGCGCGTCATCGGATTGGCTCGCCAGCGTCACGCCCGATTTGACCTGCGCTTCGGAGGTGCTGATCAGCTCGGCGATTTCGCGCGCGGCCTCGGAGGAGCGTTGCGCCAGCGCGCGGACCTCGGAGGCGACGACCGCGAAGCCGCGGCCGGATTCGCCCGCCCGCGCGGCCTCCACCCCGGCGTTGAGCGCAAGGAGGTTGGTCTGGAAGGCGATATCGTCGATCACGCTGGTGATCCGCGAGATCTTTTCCGAGCTGTGGGCGATGTCGTTCATCGCGGTCAGGGTCTGTTTCACGACATCGCGCCCGAGCGCGGTCTTGTCGCGGGTCTTGCCCACCGCGCGGGCGGCATTGCGCGCGCCGTCGGCCGAGCTGTCGACCGAGGCGGCGATCTCGTTCATCGCGGCGGCGGTTTCCTCGAGCGAGGCGGCCTGGGTCTCGGTGCGCCGGCCAAGCTCGGTCGAGGCGTTGTTCAGGCTGGCGGCTTCCGACTGGATCTCGTCGCCGGTCTCGATGATCGCGCCGGCGAGTTCGGCAAAGCGGGTCACGGCGGCGTTGAAATCGACGCGCAGCTGTTCATAGCCCGGCGGGAAGCTCTCGACGATCGCAACGGTCAGATCGCCCTCGGACATCGCCTTGAGATTTGCCGCAAGGGTGGTGACCACGCGTTCTTGCTCGCGCATCTGCGCCTCGCGCTCGACCTCGGCGGCGGCGCGGGCCGCTTCGCGGTCGCGCAGTGCCTCGGCCTCTTGCCGGCGGCGGTCCTCCTGGGCGGCGGCCTCGCGCTGGCGCAGCTCTTCCTCGCGCGCCTGGGCGGCCTGTTCAGCGCGGCGCATCTCTTCATCCTTCTCGCGCCGGCTTTCCTCCAGCGCCTGCTTCTCGATCAGCGCCGCGCGGAACGTGTCGATCGCGCGCGCCATGTCGCCGATATCGCTGCGCGCGCTGGTGAAGGGCACCGCGCTCGCCGCATCGCCCGCGGTCATCGAGCCCATGCGGCGGATGATCGCCTCGAGCGGGATCGTCACGCTGCGCGCCAGCAGCGTCGAGATCAGCATCAGCACCGCCACCGCCCCCGCCAGCGCCCCGAGCGAGATCTTGCGCAGATGGGCCAGTGCGGCCTCGATATCGGAGACATAGGAGCCGGTGCCCACGACCCAGCCCCAGGGCTCATAGATCCGCACGAAGCCGAGCTTCATCTCGGTCTCGGTCGAGCCGGGTTTGGTGAAGTAATAGCGCAACATGCCGCTGCCCTTGGCCTCGACCAGCTTCAGCATCTCGACGAAAATCGGCGTGCCCTTGGCATCGACATAATCTAGCTTGTTGGTGTTGACCCAATCGGGCTGCGTCGGGTGGACGAGCATGACGCCCTTGGTATCGAGGGCATAGAAATAGCCGCTGTCGGCGAAGGTCATCGCGGTGAGTTGCAACCGCGCCTCGGCCTGCGCCTGTTCGAGCGTTATCGTCCCGCTATCGACCTCGTCTTGCAGATGCGCGAGCGCGCTGATCGCGGTATCGGTGACATCGCTCAGATGGGTCTCGCGCATGTCATAGGCGTTGCTCACCGCGAGTTTCAGAAGCCCCTCGGACAGGCCGGCGAGCGCGAGCGCGGCGATGAGGACGATGGCGTAGATCCGGGCAGGAATCCGGTAGAGTTTCGACAGCCTTATCGGTATTCCCTTTTCGTTCAGCTTCGACACTAAATCCAAGGGATGAAACAAAGGTTTCTGGAATGAAAAAACCGGCCAGCGCGGGGCTGGCCGGGGTAACATCTTGAAATTCGGATGTTTCAGAGGGCGCCGTTGCGGCTCTGGATCATCATGAAGGTGTCGTAGTTGTATTCGGCGAGCTGCGCCCAGACATAGGCGTCGCGTTTATAGGCGAGCTGGCTCTCGTAGATCTTCTTGAACGATTCGTTCGAGGCGAGCAGCTCGTCATAGACCTCCATCGAGGCCTTGTAGCAGGCTTGCAGGATCTCGGCCGAGAACGGGCGCAGCTGCGCGCCATTGGCCAGCAGCATCTTCAGCGCGGTCGGGTTCTTCTGGTCATAGGAGGCCAGCATGTCGCTGTTGGCGGCCTGGGCGGCGACCATGATCACCTCCTTGTAGGCCTCGGGCAGCGCCTCGAATTTCTCCTTGTTGATCATCGTGTGCAGCGCCGCGCCGCCTTCCCACCAGCCGGGGTAGTAGTAATAGGGCGCGACCTTGTAGAAGCCGAGCTTCTCGTCGTCATAGGGGCCGACCCATTCGGTGGCGTCGATGGTGCCCTTCTCGAGCGCCGGGTAGATGTCGCCGCCGGCGATCTGCTGGGGCACCACGCCGAGGCGTTCCATCACCTTGCCCGCGAAGCCGCCGAGCCGCATCTTGAGGCCCTTGAGGTCGTCCACCGAGCTGATTTCCTTGCGGAACCAGCCGCCCATCTGCGCGCCGGTATTGCCGCAAGGATAGGCGACAATGCCGTGGCCGGCGTAGAATTCGTTCATCAGATCATTGCCGCCGCCATAGTAGAACCAGGCGTTCTGCTGGCGCGCGTTGAGGCCGAAGGGCACCGCGGTGCCGAGCGCGAAGGTCGCGTCCTTGCCCCAGAAGTAATAGGAGCAGGTGTGGCAGGCCTCGACCGTGCCGTTCGAGACCGCGTCCATCGCCTGCAGGCCGGGGACGATCTCGCCCGCCGAGAAGACCTGGATCTTGAATTTGCCGCCGGTCATCTTCGAGACGTAATCGGCGAAGGTCTCGGCGCCGCCGAAGATCGTGTCGAGCGATTTCGGGAAGGACGAGGTGAGGCGCCAGGTGACCTCGGGCAGATCCTCGGCGAGTGCCGGGGTGGCGAGCGAAGCGGCCGCAGCGGCGGCGCCGCCAAGCGCGCCCTTACGAATGAACGAGCGACGATCCATTGATTCCTCCCATGATCGATCGGGCCGCCCTCCTGATGGGTCCTCCCCCCGGGGGCGGCTTCGGTGGTCAATTTACCTGACCGGAAACGCCTGTCCAGAGCGTTTGCGCAAGAAAGTTGCGTGCGCGGGCGTAAAAAGCAACCGGCCGGGCGCTCGGGCCCGGCCGGAAGGCATCTGCAAGGCGGGGCGGCTCAGAGCCGGCCGGCGCGCTGTTGCATCATCATGAAGGTGTCGTAGTTGTATTCGGCGACCTGCGTCCAGAGATAGTGCTCGGCGCGGAAGCTCTTCACCGAGGCCCAGAGCTTGGCGAAATCGGGGTTGGTGGCCTCGATCTCGGCATAGACCTCGTTGGCGGTGTCGAAACAGGCCTGCAGGATCTCGGGCGAGAAGGGGCGCAGCTGCGCGCCCTCGGCGATCAGCTTCTTCAGCGCGATCGGGTTGCCGTAATCATATTGCTGGAGCATGTTCGCATCGATCGCCTGCGAGGCGGTGCGCAGCAGCGATTGATAGGAGGCCGGCAGCTCGTTCCACTTGTCGAGGTTCATCATGAAGTGGACGGTCGGGCCGCCTTCCCACCAGCCGGGGTAGTAGTAGTAGGGCGCGACCTTCACGAAGCCGAGCTTTTCGTCGTCATAGGGGCCGACGAATTCGGTCGCGTCGATGGTGCCCTTCTCGAGCGCCGGGTAGATATCGCCGCCCGCGAGCTGCTGGGGCACCACGCCGAGGCGCTCGAGCACCTTGCCGGCAAAGCCGCCGACCCGGAATTTCAGCCCCTTGAGGTCTTCGAGCGTGTTGATTTCCTTGCGGAACCAGCCGCCCATCTGCACGCCGGTATTGCCGCCCGGGAAGCCGATCAGCCCCTGTTTGGCGAGGAATTCATTGTAAAGCTCGATGCCGCCGCCGAAGTAATGCCAGGCGTTTTGCCCGCGCGCCGAGAGCCCGAAGGGCACGGCGGAGGCGATCGCCCAGGCCGGATCCTTGCCCCAGTAATAATAGCCGACGGTGTGGGCCATCTCGACGGTGCCGTTGCTGACCGCATCGGCCGCCTGCAGGCCGGGGACGATCTCGCCCGCCGCGAAGGGCTGGATCTGGAACGCGCCATCGGTCGCTTCCGAGACGCGCTTGCACAGCGCTTCGGTGTTGCCCCAGAGCGTGTCGAGCGATTTCGGGAAGGACGAGGTCATCCGCCAGGTGATTTTCGGGGCCGATTGCGCGAGCGCAGGGGCGGCCAGCGTGGTCGCGGCGGCGCTGCCGAGCGCGGCTTTGGTCAGGAAGGAACGGCGATCCATCGGGGATCCTCTCTTTATTCAGTGGATGCCGGCGGGAAACGGGAGGTCCGCCGGGCGCCGCAACCCTCTCACCGCGCGCGGGCGGTGTCCAGACCGATCCGTGCAAATCTCGCGATATCTGCGCAATAAACGGTCGTGCGGGGCGGGCTGTGCGCAGTCGCCGTAGGGGGGGCGGGGCGGGGGAGGGGGCTCAGCCGCGGCTGTCGGGCAAGGCGATGCGCGCGACCTGTTCGGCGATCGGGTCGACCGAGAGCGGATGGGTCTCGCCCGAATGGTCCTCGGGGCGCCCCAGATCCTGCCAGCGGCCGTTCTTGAAGATCTCGAGCGCGCCGAATTTCGCCTTGTAGCCCATCTTGCGCGAGCCCGGCACCCAATAGCCGAGATAGACGTAAGGCAGGCCCGCGCGCCGCGCGATCTCGACATGGTCGAGCACGAGATAGGTGCCGAGGCTGTCGTCGATCCGGTCGGGCTCATAGAAGCTGTAGACCATGCTCAGCCCGTCATCGAGCACATCGGTCAGGCAGACAGCGGTGAGCGCGCGGGTGTTGCCCGGGCTCGCCTCGGTCTCGCGATATTCGACGACGCGGGTCTTGACCGGGGTCTCCTCGATCATCGCGGCGAATTCGAAGATATCCATGTCGGCCATGCCGCCATCAGCGTGGCGGTGGTCGAGATAGCGGCGGAAGAGCGCGAATTGTTCCTCGGTGGCCCAGGGGCTGGTGGCGGTGCGCGCGAGGTCCGCGTTGCGGCGCAGGACCCGGCGCTGGGTGCGCGAGGGGGTGAAATCGGCGACCCGGATCCGCGCCGAGAGGCAGGCCATGCAATCGGCGCAGGACGGCCGGTAGAGCACGTTTTGCGAGCGCCGGAAGCCCTGGCGCGAGAGCGCGTTGTTGAGCTTGTCCGCCCCGTCGCCCTGCAGCGCCGTGAACAATTTGCGCTCCGCCCGGCCCTCGAGATAGGGGCAGGCTTGCGGCGCGGTCACGTAGAACTGTGGGGCCAGCGGGAGGGAATGACGCATGAAACGGGCTTCGTGAGGGTCGGCCGGTTGAGGCTATCAAGAAGCCCGCGCCGCGCCAAGTCTTTTGCTCTGCGGCTAATCTAGGCGCGCGGGCGCGGCGTTCAAGCGGCACCAAAGGCGGCATTTTCGCGCTATTTGAGGCGGGTTTTCAGAAAAATGCCGCCCGCGCGGGGGCGCGGACGGCGAAAAGGGCGCGAGGGGCGCGGAGAGGGCTCAGGCGCGCGGGGCCTGGCCGTCGGCGTCGGTCGCCTGCTCGGGCATGGCGGGCGGGGCGGCGGCGGCGCGGGCGCGTTCATCCATGTATTGGTCGAACTCGGCCTTGTCGCGGGCCTCGCGCAGGCGCTGCAGGAAGGCTTCGAAATCGCCCTGTTCGCGCTCGAGCCGGGCCAGGGTCTCGGCCTTGTAGGCCTCGAAGGCGCTGTTGCCGGTCGGGCGTAGCACGGTGAAGCCCGTCTGCGGGCCGCAGGCCATCCGCCCGCGTTTGCAGCCCTTCCCGAAACGGCCGGTGATCAGGATGAAGCCCAGCACCACGAGGCCGAGCGGCCCCGCGAAGATGAACGAGCCGACCATGACCACGATCCACGAGATCGGGCCGCGGGCGTCGAGCCAGTCGAGCGCGCGCCGAAGAGGGCCCGGGCGGGCGTCGGCAGGGGTATAGGCGTAGGCGGACATGGGAACCTCCAAGACAATGTGAACCGTCTTCACATTGGATCATATGGGCAGGCCGCCGCGCCGATCAAGAGGGATGTGAATGTTTTTTACATCGCGCCCGGGCCGCGCTCATTCGGTGAAATCGGCGATCTCGGCGCCGGTCACGCGCAAAAGATCCGCCGGCGCGATGTCGAAGAGATGCCGCGGCGTGCCGGCGGCGGCGAAGACCCGATCAAACGCGCACAGCCGCGGGTCGAGATAGCTGCGCACCGGCGCCAGATGCCCGAGCGGCGCGACCCCGCCGATCGCAAAGCCGGTCTCGGCGCGGATCAGCCCGGCATCGGCCTTGCCGAGCGCCTGACCGGCGACGGCGCTGGCCTTTTCGGCGCTGACCCGGTTGCCGCCCGCCGTCAGGAACAGCACGACATGCCCGCTCGTCTCGCCGCGGAAGATGATCGACTTGACGATCTGGTCGAGCCCGCAGCCCACCGCCGCCGCCGCCTCCTCGGCGGTGCGCGCCGCGCCCACTTCGCGGATCTCGCTCGAAAGCCCCGCCGCCGCCAGTGCCTCGGCCACCCGTTTGAGAGATTTGCTCATTCTCGTCCTCCGATTGCCCCTTGCTAGGCCGCCCCGGGCCGCGAGGGAAGCCCCATTGACCGCGCCGGGGCGCGCGGTAGTCTGGCGCCATGAACTTTGCATCGCGCCTGACCCGCTGCCCCCTGCCGTTCGAGCCCGACCGTGGCGCCGATCTGGCGGCCGATTTTTCCGACCTCGCCCCCGAGATCGTCGCGCTGATCCGCGGCACGGCGGGCTGTTCGCCCTATCTCGCGGGGCTGATGACGCGCGAGGCCGAGTGGCTGCGCGCGGCGCTCGCGGCGGGGCCGGAGGCGGCCGAGGCCGAGGAGCTTGGCCGGCTCGACGCGGTGGCGCTCGACGATCTCGCCGAGGAGCTTCGCCGCGCCAAGCGCCGCATCGCGCTGCTTGCGGGGCTCGCCGATCTCGGCGGGGTCTGGTCGCTCGAGGAGGTCACCGGCGCGCTCACCCGGCTGGCGGACCGCGCGACCGGCTGCGCGCTCACCCGCCTGACCGCCGAGGAGATCCGCCGCGGCAAGATCCCCGGCGCGCAGCCCGAAGACGCCCGGACCGCCGCCGGGATGGTCGCGATCGCGATGGGCAAGATGGGCGCGCATGAGCTCAATTATTCCTCCGATATCGACCTGATCTGCCTCTTCGATCAAAGCCGCTTCGACCCGGATGACGTGATGGACGCGCGCGCCGCCTTCATCCGCGTCACCCGCAAGATGGCGGCGATGCTCTCCGATATCACCGCGGGCGGCTATGTCTTCCGCACCGATCTGCGGCTGCGCCCCGATGCCTCGGTGACGCCGGTCTGCATTTCGATGGCCTCGGCCGAGCTCTATTACGAGGCCGAGGGCCGCACCTGGGAGCGCGCGGCCTATATCAAGGCGCGCCCCTGTGCGGGCGATCTGGCCGCGGGGGCGCGGTTTTTGCGCACGCTCACCCCGTTCGTCTGGCGCAAACACCTTGATTTCGCAGCGATTCAGGATGCCCACCACATGCGCCTGCGGATCCGCGACCACAAGGGCCTGAACGGCCCGATCTCGGTGCCGGGCCATAATATCAAGCTCGGCCAGGGCGGCATCCGCGAGATCGAATTCTTCACCCAGACCCGCCAGCTGATCGCCGGCGGGCGCGATGCGAGCCTGCGCGACCCGACGACCGTGGGGGGGCTGCGCGCGCTTGCCGCGCAGGGCTGGGTGCCCGCCGATGTCGCCGAGGAGCTGACCCGCCATTACCGCGAGCACCGCGATATCGAGCACCGCATCCAGATGGTGAACGACGCCCAGACCCAGCTTCTGCCGGCCTCGCCCGAGGGCGTGGCGCGGATCGCGGCGATGATGGGCGAGGGCGATGCGGGGGCCTGGACCGCGCGGCTTGGCGCGCGGCTGGCGCGGGTCGAGGCGCTGACCGGGGCGTTTTTCGCCCCCGGCGAGGCCGAGGACCGGCCCGATCTCTCGCCCGAGGCGGCGGCGACGGTGGAGGGCTGGCGCAGCTATCCCTGCCTGCGTTCGGAGCGGGCCTGCGCGATCTTCGGCCGGATCGAGCCCGAGATCCTCAAGCGGCTGACGCGGAGCGCCAACCCCGATGAGGCGCTGCGGCAATTCGATGGCTTTCTCAAAGGCTTGCCGGCCGGAGTTCAACTCTTTTCGCTGTTTGACGCGAACCCGCAGCTGATCGACCTGATCGTCGATATCTGCGCCACGGCGCCCGCGCTCGCGGCCCATCTGTCGCGCAATTCGGGCGTGCTCGATGCGGTGATCGGCGGGTCGTTCTTTGCGCCCTGGCCGGGGCCCGCGGGGCTCGCCGAGAGTTTCGCCGCGGCGCTCGAGGCCGCGCCCGATTATGAGAAAAAGCTCGATGCGGCAAGGCGTTGGGCCAAGGAGTTCAAGTTCCGCGTGGGGGTGCATCACCTGCGCGGCCTGAGCGACGCGGCCGAGGTCGCGCGCCAATATGCCGAGATCGCCGGGGCGGCGGTGGCGGGGCTCTGGCCGCAGGTTCTGGCCGAGTTCGCCGCCAAACACGGGCCTGCGCCGGGGCGCGGCGCGGCGGTGGTGGCGATGGGCTCGCTCGGCGCCGAGCGGCTCAATGCCTCCTCGGATCTCGACCTGATCGTGATCTATGACGCGCAGGGCGTCGAGCAATCCGAGGGCCGCAAGCCCTTGGCCACGCGCGCTTATTTCGCGCGCCTGACGCAGGCGCTGATCACCGCGCTGACCGCGCCGATGCCCGAGGGGCGGCTTTACGAGGTCGATATGCGGCTGCGGCCCTCGGGGCGGCAGGGGCCGGTGGCGGTCTCGCTCGAGAGTTTCGAGAGCTACCAGATGGGCGAGGCCTGGACCTGGGAGCATCTGGCGCTGACGCGGGCGCGGGTGATCGCGGGGGAGGCGAGCCTTGGCGCCGATATCGAGACGGTGCGGCGCGCGGTTCTGGGCGCGAAGGGGCGCGAGGCGCGGGTGATGCCGGACTTGGCCGAGATGCGCGCGCGGATTTTTGCCGCCAAGGCCTCCGATGGCGCCTGGGAGGCCAAGATCGGCCCCGGGCGGCTGCAAGATATTGAACTGCTTGCACAAAGTTTTGCGCTCCGAGCGGGCGATCCGGCCCGGCGGGTGGAGGCGCAGCTGCGGCTGGGGCCGCGCGCGGGGCTGATCGGCAAGGCCGAGGGCGAGGCGCTGGCGGCGGCCTATCGGTTCCTGTGGCGGTTGCAGGCGGGGGGGCGGTTGCTCACTGACCGGCCGCTCGATATGGAGGCGATCGGCGAGGGCGGGAGGGCGTTCCTGTTGCGCGAGACCGATGCCGAGAGCCTCGCGGCGCTTGCCGCGCGGCTGGAGGAAACGACCACGGAGGTGGCCGCGATCGTCGATGCGGCCTTGGTGTGAATGGCGAGGAAAATCATGGAGTTGCGTGACGCTGACCCGAAGGGGTTGATCCGCGAGAGCTATCGGATCGAGGGGATCACCGTCGAGGAATGTCGCTCGATCTTCCTCGATTGGGCGCTGAGCATCGCCGCGCAGACCGACCCGCAGGAGGCGATGCGCGCGCTGATCGCGGCTTATGGGGCGGAGCCCGCGCATCCGATGACCGGGGTGCTGACCGAGGGGCTGACGAAACCCGCCGGCGGCGGTGGCCGGCGCGGCGGGCGGGCAGGGCGCGTCAGCGGCTGAGCCCCGCCGCCTCCCGCGCGAGCGCCTCGATCCCGGCCCAATCGCCCCGGGCCAGCAATGCCTCGGGCGCGAGCCACGAGCCCCCCGCGCAGATCACATTGGGCAGCGCAAGATAGTCGGGCGCCGAGGCCAGCGTGATCCCGCCGGTCGGGCAGAAGCTGACCTGCGGCAGCGGCCCGCCGAGCGCCTTGAGCGCGCCCGCACCCCCCGAGGTCGCGGCGGGGAAGAATTTCAGCATGTCATAGCCCCAGTCGAGCGCCTGCATCACCTCCGAGGCGGTGACCGCGCCGGGCAGGAGCGCGAGCCCCTCCTCCTCGGCGGCGCGCACCAGCCGCTCGGTGAGCCCCGGCGAGACGCCAAACCGCGCGCCCGCGGCCTTCGCGGCCTTCACATCGGCGGGTGTGAGCAGTGTGCCCGCGCCCACCACCCCGCCCTCGACCTCGGCCATCGCCCGGATCACATCGAGCGCGGCGGGGGTGCGCAGCGTCACCTCGAGCGCCGGCAGCCCCCCCGCGACGAGCGCCCGGGCCAGAGGCTGCGCGAGTGCGGCGTCCTTGACCACCAGAACCGGGATGATCGGCGCGAGGCCGCAAAGCGCGCGCGCGGCGGCGGATTGTTCGGCGGGGGTCATGCAAGGTCCTTTCGTCGCGATGGCGGAGAGGGCAGAAGAGCGTATTTATGCCAAGAAGAAACGCAGGGTCTTCTTCTTGGCCCAAATACGCAAAATTCCACGGGTTTCATCAAACCACCACGCTGGCGCCGGAGGTGGCGGGGCCGACATTGCGGCGGAAGGCGGCGAAGAGTTCGCGCCCGAGGCCGTGGTCATTGGCGCTCAGATCGGGGGTCGCGGGGGCGCGGGTCTCGAAGCCCGGGGTCAGGCAGGTAAGCTCGCCTGCCTCCGCGTCGAGCCGGATCAGATCGCCGTCGATGAGGCGCGCGAGCGGGCCGGCCGAGCTCGCCTCGGGGCTGACATGGATTGCGGCGGGCACCTTGCCCGAGGCGCCCGACATCCGCCCATCGGTGACCAGCGCGACCTTGAGCCCGCGCCCTTGCAGGACCGAGAGCGTCGGGGTGAGCGAATGGAGCTCGGGCATGCCATTCGCGCGCGGGCCCTGAAAGCGCACCACGACCACGGTGTCGGTGGTGAATTCGCCCCGTTTGAAGGCCTCTTTCACCGCCTCCTGATCCTGGAAGACGCGCGCGGGCGCCTCGACGAGGCGGTGTTCGGGCGCCACGGCCGAGACCTTGATCACCCCGCGGCCGAGATTGCCCTTGAGCTCCTTGAGCCCGCCCTGTGGCTGGAAGGGGCTGGCGGCGGGGCGCAGGATCTTGTCGTTGAGGCTCTCGCGCGGGCCCTCGACCCAAGCGAGCCCCTCGGGCCCGAGGCGCGGCTCGGTCAGATAGGCGGCGAGCCCGTCGCCCGCGACGGTCTTTGCATCCGGGTGCAAAAGCCCCGCGCCCAGGAGCTCGCGGATCAGGAATTGCAGCCCGCCCGCGGCGTGGAAATGGTTCACATCGGCCAGCCCGTTGGGGTAGACCTTGGCCATCAGTGGCACCACCGCGGAGAGCGCGTCGAAATCCTCGAGGTCGATCTCGATGCCGGCCGCGCGCGCCATCGCGGGCAGGTGCAGCACGAGGTTCGTCGAGCCCCCCGTTGCCATCAGCCCGACGATGCCGTTGACGAAGGCGCGCTCGTCGAGGATCTCGCCGGCGGGGCGGAACTCGTTGCCGAGCGCGGTGATCTCGGCGGCGCGGCGCGCGGCGGCGACGGTCAGCGCGTCGCGCAGCGGCGTGCCGGGGTTGACGAAACTCGCGCCCGGCAGGTGCAGGCCCATCACCTCCATCAGCATCTGGTTGGTGTTGGCGGTGCCGTAGAAGGTGCAGGTGCCCGGGCCGTGATAGCTCGCCATCTCCGCCTCCATGAGCCGCTCGCGGCCCACTTCGCCGGTGGCAAACTGTTGGCGCACCTTGGCTTTTTCATCGTTGGGCAGGCCCGAGACCATCGGCCCCGCGGGCACGAAGACCGCCGGGATATGGCCAAACGTCGCCGCCGCCATGATCAGCCCCGGCACGATCTTGTCGCACACGCCAAGATAAAGCGCCGCGTCGAAGGTGTTGTGCGAGAGCGCCACCCCGGCCGCCAGCGCAATCACATCGCGCGAGAAGAGCGACAGCTCCATCCCCGGCTGGCCCTGCGTCACGCCATCGCACATCGCCGGCACCCCGCCTGCCACCTGCGCCGTCGCGCCGATCTCGCGCAGCGCCGCGCGGATCTGCGCGGGGTAGCTCTCATAGGGCTGATGGGCCGAGAGCATGTCGTTATAGGCCGTCACGATCCCGATATTGGGCGCGCGCCCGGCCGCCAGCGCGGGTTTGTCGGCGCCCATCGCGGCATAGGCATGGGCCTGGTTGCCGCAGCTCAGATGCGCGCGCGCGGGCCCCGCGGCGGCGGCGGCGCGGATCCGGGCGAGATAGGCCGCGCGCGGGACCTCCGAGCGCGCGCGGATCTTGTCGGTCACGCGGGCGAGGGTGGCGTTGAGCGGCGGAAAATCGGGCATGGAGCTCTCTCGATCGGTCTTGGGCCGGGGCGGGGCGCCGCGGCGGTTGGGCTCTATCTAATGCGTTAGCGCTAACAAATCAACTCTCCACCCCAGTCGCCAGTTGACCGGGCGCCTTGACCCTAGGGCAAGGGCGATTCCGCGAAATCGTGCGAGAATGAACCATTTTTTGCCACAATGCGCGCGCAGCATGCAAGCCGAGCCAGAATGGTCGAACCGGAGGCAAAGCCATGAAACCGCTGCTGAAACCGATCCGTCTCGTGGGCGCGCTGGGCGTTCTCGCGCTGCTTGCGGCCTGTGGGGGGGGCGAGCCCGCCACGCGCAGCCTGAGCGCGGCCTCGGATCTGCCGCAGGTGAGCGCGCCGGCCGTTGCGCCGCTGTGGAATGTGGTCGGCGTGAGCGTCGATGTGCCGCAAAGCCTGCATGTTTCGGAGGCGAACCTCTACTACCCGATCGCCGATATCGTCTGGCGCGGCGAGGCCCGCGGCGACCGGCGCGCGCAGGTGCGCGCCATCTTCACCGATGCCGCGACGCGCGCCACCGAGGGGATGCACAAGGGCCGCCCGGTCACCGTCGATATCGAGGTCACGCGCTTTCACGCGGTCACCGAGAAGGTGCGCTACACCTTCGGCGGCACCTACAGCATGAAATTCCTCGTCACGCTGCATGATGCGCAGACCGGCGAAGAGATCGGCGCGCCGCGCTTTGTCGATGCCTCGCATCCGGCCTCGGGCGGGCAGAAGGCGATCGATGAAGAGGCGCGCGGGCTGACCCAGAAGGTCGTGGTCACCGATTTCCTCTCCAAGGCGATCGCGGCCGAGCTTGCGCGGCCCGTCTCCGCGCAGGGCGAGGCGATCGCCTCGGCCCAGTGAGCGGCTTCTCTCGGCGGCCAAAACGCGTTAGAGGGGGCGGGAACGCCCCCTTTCTCATGCGGTTTCCAGATGAATGAACAGATTTCCCGCCCGGTCGTGCGGCTGCGCCCCAAGGCCGAGGCCCGCGCCATCCGCCATGGGTTCCCTTGGGTCTATGCCGATGAGCTGGTGACCGACCGGCGCACCTCGAACCTCGCCCCCGGCGCGATCGCGACGCTCGAAGATGCCGAGCGGCGCCCGCTTGCCACCGTCACCGTCAACACCGCCTCGAAGATCATCGCGCGCGTGCTCGACCGCGACCCGGGCGCCGAGATCACGCAAGCCTGGCTCACCGCGCGCCTCGCCCATGCCCAGGCGCTGCGCGAGCGGCTCTTTGATGCGCCCTTCTACCGGCTCGTCCATGCCGAGGCCGATGGCCTGCCCGGCGTGATCATCGACCGCTTCGGCGACACCGCGGTGATCCAGCCCAATGCCGCCTGGGCCGAGGCCCATATCGAGGCGCTCGCCGCCGCGCTGGCCGAGGTCACCGGCGTCACCACCATCGTCAAGAACGGCTCGGGGCGCGCGCGCGGGCTCGAGGGGCTGGCCGAGGAGATGGTCGTGCTGAAGGGCGCGGTCGCCGGGCCGATCGAGGTGCCGATGAACGGCGCGCTCTACATGGCCGATGTGATGGGCGGGCAGAAGACCGGCCTCTTCTACGATCAGCGCCCGAACCATGCCTTTGCCGCGCGGCTCGCGCGCGGCGCGCGGGTGCTCGATGTCTTCTCGCATGTCGGCGGCTTTGCGCTCGCCTGTCTGGCGGGCGGCGCCGAGAGCGCGCTCGCGGTCGATGCCTCGGCCGCGGCGCTCGGGCTGGCCACGCAGGGCGCCGAGGCGATGGGGGCGGGGGCGCGCTTTGCCACCCGTCAGGGCGATGCTTTCGCCACGCTCGAGGCGCTGGCCGCCGAGGGCGCGCAGTTCGATCTGGTGATCTGCGACCCGCCCGCCTTCGCGCCGGCGAAATCGGCGCTTCAGGCGGGCTTGCGCGCCTATGAGCGGATCGCGCGGCTCGCCGCGCCGCTCGTCGCGCCCGGCGGCTATCTCGGGCTCTGCTCGTGCTCGCATGCGGCCGATCTGGCGCAGTTCCGCGCGGCCTCGGCGCGCGGCATCGGCAAGGCCGGGCGGCGCGGGCAGCTTCTGCACACCGGCTACGCCGGCCCCGATCACCCGATGCTGCCGCAGCTCGCCGAATCGGGCTATCTCAAATCGCTGGTCTTCCGGCTCGATTGATGCGGCTCTTGCTCGACGCCTGTGTGCTGGTGCCGACCGTGCTGCGCGAGATCCTGATCGGGGTCGCGCGGCGCGGGCTTTATGAGCCGCTCTGGTCGGCGCGGATCCTGGAGGAATGGGCGCGCGCGGCGGCCCGCTTCGGCCCCGCGCAAGAGGCGCTCGCGCGCGGCCAGATCGCGCTTTTGCGCGCCGAATTTCCCCGCGCCGAGGTGGCCGCGCGCCCGGGCCTCGAGGCACGCCTGCATCTGCCCGATGCCAACGACATCCACGTCCTCGCCGCCGCGATCGCGGGCAACGCCGAGGCGATCGTGACCTTCAACGCGGCCGATTTTCCGCGCGGCGTGCTGGCGGGCGAGGGGCTTGCGCGGCGCGACCCGGATGGGCTTTTGTGGGAGCTCTGGTCGGGCGACCCCGCGCCGGTGGCCGAGGTGGTCGAGGCGGTGCGCGCCGAGGCCGAGCGCCTCTCGGGCGAGGCGCAGCCCCTGCGCGCGCTCCTCAAACGGGCGAAACTGCCGCGCCTTGGCAAGGCTTTGGGCGCATGAGGCTCGGGTTTGTCAGCCTCCCCACCCGCGGCGCGGCGGATCAGCTGCTGGCCGAGCTCGCGCGGCGCTGGGCGGCGGCGGGCCGCCCCTGCGTGGCGCTGGTGCGCGCGGCGCCAGAGGCGCTGGACCCGGCGCGGCCCTGCGAGATGGCGCTCGAACTCTGGCCCGGCGGCCAGATCTACCCGATCTCCCAGGACCTCGGCCCGGGCGCCAATGCCTGCGCGCTCGATGCCGGCGCGCTCGAGCTTGCCGCCGCCGCCGCCGAGACCGCGCTCGCCCGCGCCCCCGCCGGCGCGCCGCTGATCCTCAACAAATTCGGCAAGCAAGAGGCCGGCGGCCACGGCCTGCGCCCGCTGATCGGCGCGGCGCTGGCCGAGGGGCGGGCGGTCCTGCTCTCGGTGCCGCCCGAAACCCGCGCGGCCTTCGAGGCCTTTGCCGAGGGGCTCGGCGCGGAACTTCCGCCCGAAATCGCGGCGCTTGACGATTTCTTGCGCGCCTGAGCCCGCCCGGCGGCTTCGGCGCTTCCCCCCCCGCGCGCGTCGCGCTAGACTTTTCGGCGAATGCCCGCTAGAAGGCGACCGTTAGCGCTAACGGTTGCCGTTGGCCGCGTCCCTCCCGCGCCTCCCCGCGCGGCCCCGTTCTGGAGTCAATGGAGTTCCAATGGTCTCGCGCGTCATCCCTGTGGACCCTTTCGATCTCGTGGTGTTCGGCGCCACTGGCGACCTCGCCAGCCGCAAGATCCTGCCCGGCCTCTATCGGCGTTGGTTTGCCGGCCAGATCCCCGAGGGCGCGCGGATCATCGGCGCGGCGCGCACCGAGATGGACCGCCCGGCCTTTCTCGACTTCGCCCGCAAACAGATCGACGAACATGTCGGCGCGACGAAACACGACCCCGCGCAGATCGCGGCCTTCCTCGATATCCTCGATTATGTGCCGATCGACGCGATGGGCGAGGCGGGCTGGGAGGAGCTGCGGCTGAAACTGCGCCCCGAGGCGATCCGCGCCTTCTACTTCTCGGTGGGGCCCGCGCTCTTTGGCGCGCTCGCGACGCGGCTCCATGCCCATGGCATCGCCACGCCCGAGGCGCGAATCGTCGTCGAGAAACCCTTCGGCCGCGATCTGGCCTCGGCGCGCGCGCTCAACGCCACGCTCGCCGCACATTTCGACGAGGCCCAGATCTACCGGATCGACCATTATCTGGGCAAGGAAACCGTCCAGAACCTGATGGCGGTGCGCTTTGCCAATATCCTCTTCGAGCCGCTCTGGAACGCGCAATTCGTCGACCATGTGCAGATCACCGTGGCCGAAACCGTGGGCGTGGGCGGGCGCGGCGCCTATTATGACCGCTCGGGCGCGATGCGCGACATGGTGCAAAACCACCTGATGCAGCTTTTGTGTCTGATCGCGATGGAGCCGCCCTATCACTTCGACCCCGATGCCGTGCGTGATGAAAAGCTCAAGGTTATCAGGGCGCTGCAACCCGTTCCTCAGACGGATATCGTGCGCGGCCAATATCTCGGGCAGCGCGCCAAGGGGGCCTGCGACACCGATCAGCCGGGCTATCTCGAGGATGTCGGCGACGCGGAGTCGCGCACCGAGAGCTATGTCGCGCTGAAGGCCTATGTGGCGAACTGGCGCTGGAAGGGCACGCCGTTTTATCTGCGCACCGGCAAGCGGCTGCGCGCGCGGACCTCGGAAATCGCGATCACCTTCAAGGAGCCGCCGCATTCGATCTTCGACGAGGCCGATGAGAGCTGGCGCGAGAATGTGCTCGTCATCCGGCTGCAGCCGAACGAGGGCATGAACCTCAAGATGATGATCAAGGAGCCGGGCCCGGGGGGGATGCGCCTCGTGCAGGTGCCGCTCGACATGTCCTTCGCCGAGGCGCTGGGCGAGGAGGGCACCGACATCCCCGACGCCTATGAGCGGCTGATCATGGATGTGATCCGGGGCAACCAGACGCTGTTCATGCGCGGCGACGAGGTCGAGGCGGCCTGGGCCTGGACCGACCCGATCATCGCCGGGTTCGAGGCGCGCGGCGACAAGCCCCAGCCCTATGATGCGGGCAGCTCGGGGCCTGAGGATGCGCTCATGCTGATGCATCGCGATGGCCGTCGCTGGAGGGAAATTCGCGAATGAATTTCGTCGCTTACGCAGATCGTGAGATGATGATGCTGGCGCTGGCCGACCGCATCGCGGGCGAGCTGCGTCAGGCGCTGGAGGGCGAGGGGCGGGTCACGCTCTCGGTGCCGGGGGGCACGACGCCCGGGCCGGTCTTCGATATCCTCTCGGGGGTCGAGCTCGACTGGGCGCGGGTCGATGTGCTGCTCAACGACGAGCGCTGGGTGCCCGAGACGAGCCCGCGCTCGAACACCGCGCTCGTGCGCGCGCGGCTTTTGCAAGGCCCGGCGGCGGCGGCGCATCTGGTGCCGCTCCATGCGCCGACCGAGGCGCCCGAGGCGGCGCTCGGCGCGCTTGCCGAAGGGGTGCGCGCCGTGCTGCCGATCCGCGTCCTGCTCCTTGGCATGGGCGAGGACATGCACACCGCCTCGCTTTTCCCGGGCGCCGACCGGCTCGCCGAGGCGCTCGCCCCCGAGGCGCCGCCGTTGATGGCGCTGCGCGCCGAGGCCGCCGGCGAGCCGCGCATCACCCTCACCGCGCCGGTTTTGCGCGACGCGATGCATTGCCACATCCTGATCACCGGTGCGGCCAAGCGCGCCGCCCTTGACCGCGCCGCGAAACTGTCCGAGGCAGAGGCACCTGTTTCGGTCGTGCTGAAGACCGCCACCATCCATTGGGCCCCGTGATGAACCGCTTTTCCGACCTGCTTGCCTATGCCGAGACCGTCAAATCGCGGCCGATTTTGCGATTGTTCGAAAATGACAAGCGCCCCGCCGAGTTCAGCGCGAGCTGCGGCGAGATTTTGTTCGATTTCTCCAAGACCAATATCGACGCCGAGGCGCTGCGGCGGCTCGTCGCGCTCGCCGAAAGCGCCGGTGTGGCGGCAAAACGCGAGGCGATGTTCGGCGGCGCGAAGATCAACGAGACCGAGGGGCGCGCGGTCTTGCACACCGCCTGGCGCAACCCGGGCGAGACCGTCGTGGTCGATGGCGAGGATGTGATGCCCGCGCTGCGCGCCACGCTCGCGCGGATGCGGGTCTTTGCCGAAGCGGTGCGCGCGGGGCGCTATACCGGCCAGGGCGGGGCGATCACTGATGTGGTCAATATCGGCATCGGTGGCTCCGATCTCGGGCCGGCGATGGCCACGCTCGCGATGGCGCCCTATCACGACGGGCCGCGCTGCCATTTCGTCTCGAACGTCGATGGCGCGCATATCCACGACACGCTGAAGGGGCTGAACCCGCAAACGACGCTGGTGATCGTCGCCTCGAAGACCTTCACCACGATCGAGACGATGACCAATGCCGAGACCGCGCGGGCCTGGATGGCGCGCGAGGTTGCCGACCCGGCCGCGCAATTCGCCGCGATCTCCTCGGCGGTGGACAAGACGGCGGCCTTCGGGATCGACGCGAGCCGGGTCTTCGGCTTCGAGGATTGGGTCGGCGGACGCTATTCGGTCTGGTCGCCGATCGGGCTGAGCCTGATGCTCGCGATCGGCGCCGAGCGGTTCGACGCCTTCCACGCGGGCGCCGCCGCGATGGACGCGCATTTCCGCGAGACGCCGTTTGCCGAGAACCTGCCGGTTCTGCTCGCCCTCGTGGGCATCTGGCACAACCAGATCCTCGGCCATGCGACGCGGGCGGTTTTGCCCTATGATCAACGGCTTGCGCGGCTTCCGGCCTATCTGCAACAGCTCGAGATGGAGAGCAACGGCAAGCGGGTGAGCATGGACGGCACGGAGCTTGGGTATAATTCCGGCCCGGTCGTCTGGGGCGAGCCCGGCACCAACGGCCAGCACGCCTTCTACCAGCTGATCCACCAAGGCACGCGGGTGATCCCGTGCGAATTCCTGGTCGCCGCGCGCGGCCATGAGGGCGATCTCGCGCATCAACACCTGCTGCTCGTCGCCAATTGCCTCGCGCAGTCGGAGGCGCTCCTGCGCGGCCGCTCGCTCGAGGAAGCCACGGAAATCCTGCGCAAAAAGGGCCTCACCGGGCCTGAGCTCGAACGTCAGGCACGCCACCGCGTGTTCCCCGGAAATCGGCCCTCGACCACGCTCCTCTACCCGATGCTGACGCCTGAAACGCTCGGCGCGATCATCGCCCTTTACGAGCATCGCGTGTTTGTCGAAGGCGTGATCCTCGGGATCAACAGCTTCGACCAATGGGGGGTGGAGCTCGGCAAGGAGCTCGCGCTTGCGCTCGCCCCGGTGCTCGAGGGCACGGCACAGGGCGAAGGCAAGGATGGCTCGACCCGTGCCTTGGCCGCGCGGATCCGGATGCTGCGCGGGATCTGAGCGCGAAGGGGGCGCTGCCCCCGGACCCCCGGCGCGTCTCAGGGGCTCAGCGCGTCTCTTTCGGGCGCAGCACCAGCCAGACGAGCGCCCCGCCCGCCAGCGTCAGGAACGGTAGCATCGCGAGGTTGACCGCCTGCCAGCCGGCCTGCGGGTCGCCTGCGGTCGCGCAATTCATCAGGCTGCCGGAGCTGAGCGAGGCCAGAAACACGCCGCCGAAGACGACGAAATCGTTCATCCCCTGCACATGGCCGCGCTCCTCGGGGCTATGCGCCGAAGCGAGCATCGCGGTCGAGCCGATGAAGCCGAAGTTCCAGCCAAGGCCGAGAAGCACCAGCGCGAGGTAGAATTTCTCGAGTTCGACCCCGGTCATCGCCACCGCGCCCGAGGCGGCGAGGATCACGAGCCCGAGGCCCACGATCACCTCACGGCCGAATCGCGCGATCAGGTGGCCGGTGAAGAACGAGGGCAGATACATCGCCAGAACGTGAGCCGAGACGATATTGGCCGCATCGCCCGCCTCGAAGCCGCAGCCCACCACCGCGAGCGGCGTCGAGGTCATCACCAGGTTCATCAGCGCGTAGGAGACCATGCCGCAGATCATCGCGACCGCGATCACCGGGTCTTTCAGGAGCGCGCGGCGCGAGCGGCCCGGATGCGCCGCGCCTTTCGCGCGCCGCCCCGGCGCGGGGATCTTGAGGAAGGCAAAGAGGAGCGGCCCCAGAAGGTTGATCCCGACGATCGCGAGGTAGGTCGCCATGAACGGCACCACCATCGCCTGCGCGGTCAGTTTGACGAGTTGCGGGCCGATGATCGCCGCGGCCAGCCCGCCCGCCATCACATAGGAGATCGCCTTGGGCTGAAACTCGGCGCCCACGCCATCGGTCGCGGCAAAGCGGTAAAAACCCTGCGCGGACATATAGATACCGGTCAGGAACGAGCCCGCCATGAAGAGCGGAAACGACCCGATATAGAGCGCGCGCGCCGCGATCGCGGCGCCGGTCGCGCCGGCAAAGGTGGCGAGGATGAAGCCCGCGCGGCGCCCGTAGGCGGCCATGAATTCCGACATTGGCTGCGCCGAGAGCACCGAGCCCAGCACGATCAGCGAGAGCGGCAGTGTCGACCAGCAGGGGTTCGGCGCGAGAGATTGCCCCGCGAGCCCCCCCACGGTGAAGATCATCGACATCTGCGCGCCGAGAAGCGCTTGCGCCAGCACAAGCACCGAAACGTTGCGCCATTGATTGGCGGGGGGGAGGAGGGGCGTGGTCATCGCAAAGGCGTAGCGGGCGGCGGGGGGGCTGGCAAGAGGGCGCGGCTTGGGGCAGGGTGGGCGCATGGTTGGACGGATCATCACCTCTGAGGACGATATCGCCGAGGGCGCGGCCTGGCTCGCGGCGCGTGAGCCGGCGTTTGTGCGCGCGATGGAGGCGACGGGGCCTTGGCCGCTGCGCCGGCGCGCGGATGGGTTCGAGGCGCTGCGCGATGCGATCATCGGCCAGCAGGTCTCGGTCGCGGCGGCGACTGCGATCCGCGGGCGGGTTCTGGGCGCGGGCTTCGGTGCGGCCGCGGCCTTGGCCGAGGCGGGCGAGGAGGAGCTGCGCGCCTGCGGCCTCTCGCGGCAAAAGGTCAAATATCTTCAGGCGCTTGCGCGTTCGGGGGTGGATTTCGACGGGCTGCGGGGCCTCTCCGATGAGGCGGTGATCGCGCAGCTTCTGCCGCTGCCGGGTATCGGGCGCTGGACGGTCGAGATGTATCTGATCTTCGCGCTCGGCCGGGCCGATGTCTTTGCGGTGGATGATCTGGCGCTCGCCGAAGGGGCGCGGTTGCTTCTGGGCCTTGAGGCGCGGCCAAAACGACGTGAATTCAACGCCTTGTCTGCCGAGTGGTCGCCCTGGCGGGCGGTTGCGGCGCGCGGACTTTGGGCCTATTACGCCTATTGCAAGCAACGCGAGGGAGTGGCGCCATGACGCGCGAATTGAAGACCGGGCGCGCGGCGCCGAAATCGGGCCGGGTGAAATCGGCGGTGGTGTTCCTTCATGGCTATGGCGCCGACGGGGCCGATCTGCTGGGGCTGGCCGAGCCGCTCGCGCCGCATCTGCCCGATACGCTGTTTCTGGCCCCCGATGCGCCCGAGCGCTGCGTCGGCACGCCCTTCGGGCGGCAGTGGTTCCCGATCCCGTGGCTCGACGGCTCGAGCGAGGAGGCGGCGGCGGCGGGGCTTGCGGCCTCGGCGGCCGATCTTGACGCCTTCCTCGACAAACTGCTTGAAGATGAGGGGCTAACCCCTTCGCAGATCGCGCTTTTCGGGTTCTCGCAAGGGACGATGATGTCGCTCCACGTGGCGCCGCGCCGGGCCGCGCCGGTGGCCGGGGTGGTGGCGTTCTCGGGCCGGTTGCTGCGCCCCGAGGCGCTGGCGGCCGAGGCGGTCTCGAAGCCGCCGGTGCTCCTCGTCCATGGCGATGCCGACCCGGTCGTGCCCTTCGCCGACATGGGCCTCGCGGGCGATGCGCTCGTTGCGGCGGGGTTCGAGACCTATGCCCATGTGATGCCCGGTACCGGCCATGGCATCGCGCCTGACGGGCTCTCGGTCGCGCTCTCCTTCCTCAAGGACAAGCTCCCCGGCTGATCCGTCACGCCCCTGTCACCTGCCTGTGCGATCCATGCTGCAGGGCAGAAATTTCGCAGATGGCGAGGCTTGCCAGATGCGAAACGCCATATATAGTTGATCTATCGGCAGGGGCGGTTCCCCGCCCTTGGCGACCGGACGGGCGACAGGGCGAGGATGGAGTCACCATGCTGGACCACGGCGACAGGGACGAGTTTCGAACGCAGTTCGTGCGCGAGCCATTGGCGCTCAGGCGCTTTCCGGCCTTGGTGCTCAACGCTGATTACCGGCCGCTGAGCTACTATCCGCTCTCACTTTGGCCCTGGCAGGAGGCGATCAAGGCGGTCTGCCTCGACCGGGTCACGATCCTCGCCGAATATGACGAGGTGGTGCGCTCGCAGAAGGAGGCGATACGGATCCCCTCCGTCGTGGTGCTCAAGGAATTTGTCCGACCCCAGAAGCGCGTGGCCTTCACGCGCTTCAATCTTTTTCTAAGGGACGGATTTTGTTGCCAATATTGCGGCTCGAAGAGCGATCTGACCTTTGATCACGTGGTCCCGCGCTCGCGCGGCGGGGTGACGAGCTGGGAAAATGTCGTGGCCGCCTGCGCGCCGTGCAACCTGAAAAAGGCCAACAAGCCGCTCAAGGCCTCGGGGCTGCGGCTGCGCCGCGCGCCCGCCGCGCCGAGCCCGGAGGAGATGCATCAGGCCGGGCGCCGCTTCCCGCCGGGGCACCTGCATGAAAGCTGGATCGACTTTCTCTATTGGGATGCCGAGCTCGAGGCCTGAGCGCCGAGGCTCTCGATTTCGGCCGCGAGCCGCGCCCGATCTGCCGCGATCGGCAGCGCCGCCTCAGCGCGCGCCGCGGCGAGCGCGGCCTGCGCCTGCGCCGCCGCGCGGAAGCCCGCCGGCCCGAGCCGGGCGAGCCCCGCGAGCACCTTTTGCAGCCGCAGTTGCACCTCGATCATCCCCGCCCCGTCGCGCGCGATCAGCATGAACGCGTCCTCGAGCAGGTCGGCATCGCAGAGCGCGGGCACATGCAGCCGCGGATAACACGGGGCAGGGGCCTCGGCGCGCGCCTGCCCCGCCCCCCAAAGCGCCATCAGCCGCGCACCGCGCCCGATCACGTCGATCGCGGTGCCCATGTCATTCACCGCCGGCGAGAGCGCGCGCGAGGCGATCTCGCTGAGCACGGCGAGGCCAAAGCGCGGATCCTGGTCGAAATTGCGCAGATCGCCGAGGCTGAAGGCCGCGCGGATCTCCCGGGCGAGCCCCTCCTCCACGCCGGCGGGCAGCCAGGCGAGAAGGTCATCCTCGGCGAGGAAGGCGCCGGGGTTGTGGAGGATGAAAACCTCTTGCCCTGCGGCATCGGCGCAGGCGGAAAGAGACGGCATATCAATATGTTGCAGGTATCCCACCGCGCCCGCACGGATCAGATGCGCGCCCGCGGGCGGCGCCTTTTGCACCGCGCCGAGCGCCACGCCGCCAAGCCAGGGCTCGGCCACCCGCGCCTCGATCGCGGCGCGCGCCACCGCCTCGACGCGCCGCGTGGTCTCGCCCACCCGGCCGAGCTTGGTCAGGTAATCGATCCAGCGCACCAGCATCCCCACCAGCAGCACCACGACCCCCACCGTCACCGCAAAGAGCACGAGCCGCCCGCTCGGCCCATAGGCGCCGGTTTTCAGCACGATCAGGCTGACGATCGAGAACAGGAACGAGCCGAGGAAGGTCGAGAGCACATTTTGCGAGATCCGGTCCTCGATCAGGAGCCGGGTGGTGCGGGGGGTGACGTTGCTCGTGGCCGCCGCATAGGCCGCGGTCATCGTCGAGAGCGAGAAGGTGGTGACCGCGAGCATGCTCGAGGCGATGATGTCGAGCAGGCTGCTGATCGCCTCGGCCGAGATCAGATCGGGCGGCTCGAAGGGCAGGAATCGCTCCGCCCCCACCGCGGCGAGCGCGCTCGCCCCGCCCAGAGCCGCGAAAAACGCGGCCCGCACCCAGAGTTTGCGCAGGAGCTGTGCGAGCCGCCACCGCCAGCGCGGCATGTCGGCCGCCGCCATCCTCAGGCCCCGGCGAGCGCGGCGGCGAGATCGCCATAGCCGGTGAAGCGCCGCTCATAGCCGAGGCCAAGCCGCCGCGCGGCCTCTTCGGCCTTGGCGTCGAGCGCGGGGTCGTCGGTCTGTGCGAGATAGACGAGCTTTTCGTAATTGCCGAACATCACCGGCACGAGCTCGGGGTAGCGGTCAAAGCCCATCGCCTTCCAGACGAAAGCGTCGAACTGCCGGGTCAGGAAATCGGTCAGGTAAAAGGCGGTGATTTCGCTTTCGGCATGGGCGGCGAAAGCCTCGTTCCCTTCAAAAAACGAATAACAATGCGGGCCCTCGACCATTTCGACGCCGAGTTCCTTGCACTTTTCCAACAATTGCCCGCCGGTGCCGCAATCGGCATAGACGACGAAGATGCGCGCGTATTCGGCACGGTAGCGCGCCACCGCCTCGGCCACCGCCGCGGGGATCTTCTCGGGATAGAGATGCAGATTTGCCGGCAGGCAGGTCAGATCGAGATGATCCCAGCCATTGGCGCGTTTGAGCGCGAGGATCTCATGGGCGAGCGCCCCGCAGGCCAGAAGCAGAACCCGCCCCGCGCCCGCGGGCGCCAGCCCGCTCTCGCTCAGATCGGCGTCGGAAATCATTCGACCCGCGCGGCGAGCCGCGCCACCCCGGCCGCGATCAGCGCCACCATCCCCAGCATCGCAAGCGACACCCCCACCGAGGCCGCAAACCACAGCGTCAGCCCGGCGGCGAGAATGGTGATACAGATCAGCGCGAGAAAATGCGGCAGCGGCATCGGTCGTCCTCCCTCTCGCCTCAATATGGGACGGCTGGCGCGGAATAAAAAGGCCCCGATGCGCGATCGGGGCCAAATTAGCGATCACATTCGCGGGCTTGCGCCGCTCAGCCCATCTGGTTGTGGCGCCGCGCGATCATCTGTTTCGCGGTCTCGACCGCCACCGCCGCATCGCGGCAATAGGCATCGGCGCCGATCGCCCGGCCGAACTCCTCGTTCAGCGGCGCGCCGCCGACCAGCACGAGATATTTGTCGCGCAGGCCCTGTTCCTTCAGCGTGTCGATGACGACCTTCATATAGGGCATCGTCGTGGTCAGAAGCGCCGACATCCCGATGATATCCGCGCCCTCTTTCTCGGCGGTCTCGATGTAATTCTCGACCGGGTTGTTGATCCCCAGATCGACGATCTCGAAGCCCGCGCCCTCCATCATCATCGCGACGAGGTTCTTGCCGATATCGTGGATGTCGCCCTTGACGGTGCCGATCACCATCTTGCCCATCCGCGGCGCGCCGGTTTCCGCCAGAAGCGGCTTGAGGATCGCCATGCCGCCCTTCATCGCATTCGCGGCGAGCAGCACTTCCGGCACGAACAGGATCCCGTCGCGGAAGTCGGCGCCGACGATGGTCATCCCGGCGACGAGCGCCTTGGTCAGGATGTCATAGGGCGTCCAGCCGCGCTCGAGCAAGATTCTGACCGCCTCTTCGATCTCTTCCTTGAGACCGTCATAGAGGTCGTCCATCATCTGGAGCGTGAGTTCCTCGTCGTCGAGTTCCGAGAGGATGATATCGTCGTCACCGGCCATGCTGCGGTCTCCTGATCGCTGTCTTACGTTGGTAATGCGGGCAAAGGGCCCGAAAGGCTAGGCAAAATCCGACATGCGCAACGTCGGCTCCGACACGCGGGGGGGCGAGGGGGCGAAAAGGCGCGCGAATCCTCTGGCGTGAGTTCTCATTTCGTTCTAATTTTGCCGCATCATGTCCATGCTGCCGCTCGACCTGCCCCCGATCGACCCCCGCCAGCGCCTGAAGGCGCGCGGCGCCGCCCGCAACCCCGTCGGGCGGTTCGAACCCTATGCCCGGCTCGTCGAGGATGACGGCTGGGAGATCGCCGAGGAAGAGGCGCTGCTGCGCACCGAGGTGACGATCGAGCGCCCGCGCTCGGTGATCACCCGCAACAGCTCGCCCGATATCCCCTTCGACCGCTCGATCAACCCCTATCGCGGCTGCGAACATGGCTGCATCTATTGTTTCGCGCGCCCCTCGCATGGCTATCTCGGCCTCTCGGCGGGGCTCGATTTCGAAACGCGCCTGGTGGCGCGCCCCGAGGCGCCCGAGGTGCTCGCGCGCGAGCTCGGCCGCGCGGGCTATGCGCCGGCGCCGCTCGCGATCGGCACGAACACCGACCCCTATCAGCCGATCGAGGCGAAATACGCGGTGATGCGTGGCATTCTCGAGGTGCTGAGCGCCTTCAACCACCCGGTCACCATCACCACCCGCGGCGCGCTGATCCTGCGCGATCTCGACATTCTGGCCGATCTGGCGGCGCGCAAACTCGTCCATGTCGGCATCAGCGTGCCGACCCTCGACGAGGCGCTCTCGCGCAAGATGGACCCGCGCGCGCCGAGCCCCGCGACGCGGATCAAGATGATCCGCGAGCTCGCCCGCGCGGGGGTGCCGGTGCGGGTGATGGCGGCGCCGGTGATCCCGGGGCTGACCGATCATGAGCTCGAGCGGATCCTCACCGAGGCGCGCCGCGCCGGCGCCCGCGCGGCGGCGATGTTGCTGCTGCGCCTGCCCAACGAGGTCGCGCCGCTCTTTCAGGATTGGCTCGAACGCGAGATGCCCGCCCGCGCCGAGCGGGTCTTGAACGCCATCGCCGCGCTGCGCGGTGGTGAGCTCAACGACCCGCGCTTCAAGACCCGGATGACGGGCGAGGGCGTCGAGGCCGACCTGCTCGCGCAACGTTTCGCGGTCTCCTGCCGCCGGCTCGGCTTCGCGCGCGAGCTTGGTGCGCTCGACACCGCCCGCTTCGCCCCGCCGCCGCGGGCGGGCGATCAGTTGGAGCTGTTCTGAACAGAGGGACATGGCGCGCCTTTGGTCGGGGCAGGATATGCGTATTTGATCCAAGAAGAAGCCCACTGTTTCTTCTTGGTCCAAATACGCAAATTCGGCGGTCGGGTCAGCCGCGGCGGCGCGACCGGCGCTCGCGGCCGGGGCCTTCGTCATCGGTGCCGTCCGAGGCCGAGGAGAAGGCGCCGAGCTTGGCCGAGATTTCTTCGAGCGAGGGGCGCGGGCCGCGCGGGCGCGTCTCCAACGCGGCGCGCATCGCTTTGAGGTGGGCGGGCATCGTGCCGCAGCAGCCGCCGATGATCGTCGCGCCCGCATCGCGCGCGAGGCAGGCATAATCGCCCATCAGCTCCGGCGTGCCGTCGTAATGGATATGGCCGTCGTGATATTTCGGGATCCCGGCATTGCCCTTGGCGATCACCGGGCGCTCGGTGCCGGCGGCGACGAAGCCGAGGATCGTGCGCATCAGATCGGCCGCGCCGACGCCGCAATTGGCGCCGAAGGCGAGCGGCGGGTTCGGCAGTTTCTCGACCAGCGCCGCGAGCTGCGCCGAGGTCACGCCCATCATCGTGCGCCCGGCGGTGTCGAAGCTCATCGTGCCGCACCACTCCATGCCCGCGAGCCGCGCGGCCTCGGCTGCGGCCTTGAATTCCTCGGGCGCCGAGATCGTCTCGACCCAGAGCACATCGGCGCCGCCCTCTTTCAGCCCCTCGGCCTGTTCGTGGAACATCTCGACGGCGAGCTCATGGGTGAGCGTGCCCATCGGCGCGAAGATATCGCCCGTCGGCCCGATCGAGCCGCAGACCGCGACCGGGCGGTCGGCCTTATCGGCGATTTCTCGGCCGATCTCGGCGCCGAGGCGGTTCAGCTCGCGCACCCGGCTCTGGGCGTTGTGGAGTTTCAGCCGCGAGGCATTGCCGCCGAAGGTATTGGTCAGGAAGAGATCCGAGCCCGCCTCGACCGCGTTGCGGTAGAGCGTGGCGATCCGGTCGGGGTGATCGACGTTCCACAGCTCCGGCGGTTCGCCCGAGCTCAGCCCCATGTTGAACAGGTTGGTGCCCGTCGCGCCATCGGCCAGCAGCCAGTCGCGGGTTTCAAGCAGGCGGCTCAGGGTATTGGTCATTCTCGGGCCTTTCCGGTTGGCGTGGCCGCGCCGGGCGGGCGCGGCCGGGGGCGCGTTTTGCCTCTCCTGCCACGCGCGGGCGGCTTTGGCAAACCCGTATTCTTCATCAAGATCGTGAGCGCGCTGCAAGTTCGCGCCAGCGCGCGCGCAGCGGCGGGGTGGGGCGGCTCTCGCGCGGGGCGGGGCTCTGTGCGAGCGGGGCGGGGCGGTGGATCGCACGGGCGATATCGGCCGCGGCGAGGGCGAGCGCGGCGCGCGAGGGCGCGGCGATGTAGCGCGGCGCGAGGCTCGGGGCGAAGCTCATCTTGAACTGGCGCAGCCCCGTCGCCCCGGCCTGCGCCTCGGCGCGCCGCCAGATCAGCGCGCCCGGGCCCTCGACCCGCGTGGCCTCGGGCGGCAGCGCGGCGAGCGAGAACTTCGCCACGCCGGCGCTGCGCGCGGCCTCGATCGCGGTATGGATCAGCGCCTGCATGGTGCCATCGGGCGCGTCGGGGGCGGGGCGCATCAGATCGAGCACCCAGCTCGCGCGCGTCGCGTGGAAGGAGGCGAAGCCGACGATCCGGCCGCCGAGGCGCGCGATCACCACCTCCTGATGCGCGATGTAATCGGGGGTGAACCGGCCCATCGAGAAGCCGCGCTCGCCGCCGCGCGCCTGCGCCCAGGCCGCCGCCACCGCGCCGAGCTCGGCCAGCGGCAGCGGGCCGCAGGCGAGCTCGGTCACGAGCCCGGTCTTGGCGGCCTTGCGCAATTTCCGCCGCAGCCCCGCCCGCGCCGGGGTCTCGAGCGAGAAGGCGCGCGGGTCGATCTGACATTCCAGCGCGACGGGCGCCACCACCCAGCCCGCGCGCCGCGCCGCCACCGCCGTGCGCGCGTCGATCTTGTAAAGGCAGCCGATCCGCCCCTCGGCCCGCGCCGCGCGGCGCAGATCGGGCAGGAGCGTGGCGGCCTCGGCCGTGCCGAACGGGTCGAGCAGCCCGACGAGCGCTTGCGGCGTGCGCCCGATCATCCAGCCGCCGTGCAGGTCGCTCGAGAGCAGCGCGCCATGTTCGCCTTGCCACATCAGGCCGAGTTCCGCCTGCCGGTCGGCCACGATCAGCGCCGTCAGGCGCGGTGTGAGGCGCGGCGCGGGGGCGACGAGGCGGCGCTCGGCCGGCGCGTCGGTGCCCGGGCGGGCGAAGGCCACGACCGCGATCGCGAGCGCCGCGGGGGCGCCGTAATAGACCGCCCGCCAGGCCAGGATCGCGGCGAGCACCGACGGCCCCTCGGTGCCGGGCAGCAGCGTGAGCAGCGCCACCTCGAACGGCCCGACGCCGCCCGGCGTGCCGGAGACGAACCCCGCCCCGAGCGCGAGCAGGAAGGCCGGGAAGAGGGTGGTGAAGGGCATCGCATCGCCCGCCGGCAAGAGCACCCAGAGCGCGGCGGCGGCAAAAGCGGTGTCGAGCACGGTCAGCCACAGGATCCTCGCCATCACCGGCAGCGAGGGTAGGCGCAGCACGACGCGCCCGAGCCGCAGCCCCGGCGCCCAGAGCCCCGCGAGCGCAAGCGCGCCGAGCCCGCCAAGCGCGGCGAGCGCGAGCCCCTGCACCTGCGCGGGCGCGAGCGCGGGCACCGCTTGGGGCAGCACGATCAGCGCGCCGGCGCTGAGCACCGCCCAGCCGGCGAGGAAGGTCGCGGCCACCGTCGCGGCGAGTTTCGAGGCCTCGACGAGGCTCAGCCCCGGCAGCATCCGCCAGCGCACCAGCGCCCCGGAGACGAGCCCGAAGCCCACCGTCTGCGAGATCGCAATCGCGGTCCAGCCGGCGCGGCGCGCGCGCTCGGGCGCAACGCGGGTGGCCAGCGCGCGATGGATCAGCGCATCATATTGCGCGAGCGCGAGGAAGGAGCCGAGCGTGGCCAGCCCCGCCAGCGCCCATTGCCCGAGGCTGACCGCGCCGAGGGCGGTGAGAATCGCCTCGGTGTCGAGGGCGGCGAGTTTCTTGTGCAGGAGCCCCGCGAAGAGCACCACGAGCCCGAGCGCGATCGCCTGACGTTTGGCCACGCGCAGCCAGCTCGGCCGCGCATCGCCCTGCGCGGCGGCGCGCGCGCTCACTTGCGCGGCGCGGATCTCGGCGGGCGTGGGATCGGGGTCGAGCTGCGGGCCCGCCTCGGCCAGCGCGGCTTGCGCGAGGCTGAGCTCGGCGGCGATCCGGGCCTGCGCGCTGCGCGGTTGCGGATGGTAGAGCCGCCGCACCGCTGCGCGCGCCCCCCCGGCAGAAGCTGCGCCTCGAGACATCTCATCCTCCCCATAACCACCGCGGCCCGGTTTAGAGGAGATGCGTTCACATCCGGTTTACAGCCGCCCGCGGGGCGGGGAAGACTGTGATCTGGGTAAATGAAAACCCCCACAACCGGGGTTGCGGGGGTCTTTTCGGGCCGGGCGGTGCGCTCAGCCGAGTTCGAGCTGGCGCTTGGCTTCCGCCATGCATTCGGCCATTTTGGCCCGGATCGTCGCTTCATCGGCTTTGCCGGCGAGATCTGCGACGAGCTTGCGCAGGACGTCTTCGCGCCCCGCCTCCTCGAAATCGGCCGCGATCAGCTCCGCGGCATAGGCTTCGACATCCTTTTCGAGAAGGGCGCCGGCCCATTTGGCCAGCAGCTTGTTGCAGCGGGCCTCGGCCTTGAATTGGGTGTTCGCGTCGTGGGCGAACTTGTTCTCATAGGCATGTTCGCGATCGTCGAACGTGGTCATTTTTCCCCCCTCGTTACAAGGTATTCCGTATTTAACATATGCAGCCGGAACGGCGCGGCTTCAAGGGCCCATTCACGGAAGTTTAACTTGCGCGCCCGCGGCCCTTTGTCTTGCGGGGCGCGCGGCCTTGTCCTATAGGGGCCCAAAGGGCCTTCGGCCCGCCCACGAGCCCGCGCGGCAAGCCCGCAGGCCAGATCGGAACGGAGAGCCCATGGCACCGCGTCGCAAGAAGATTTACGAAGGCAAGGCGAAGATCCTCTATGAAGGCCCGGAGCCGGGGACGCTTGTGCAGTATTTCAAGGATGACGCGACCGCGTTCAACGCCCAGAAGAAGGCGACGATCGAGGGCAAGGGGGTTCTCAACAACCGCCTGAGCGAGTTCTTCATGCAGGGGCTGACCAATGTCGGCATCCCGAACCATTTCATCCGCCGGCTGAACATGCGTGAGCAGCTGATCCGTCAGGTCGAGATCGTGCCGCTCGAGGTGATCGTGCGCAATTTCGCCGCCGGCTCGATCTCGAAGCGTCTCGGGCTCGAGGAAGGCACCGCGCTGCCGCGCCCGATCGTGGAATACAGCTACAAGAACGATGCGCTCGGCGACCCGCTCGTGCCCGAGGAATATATCATCGCCTTCGGCTGGGCCAATCAGCAAGATCTCGACGATATCGTCAGCCTCGCGCTGCGGGTGAACGATTTCCTCTCGGGGATCTTCTATGGCGTCGGCATCAAGCTCGTCGATTTCAAGATCGAGATCGGCCGGGTCTGGGACGGCGATTACATGCGCCTGATCGTCGCCGACGAGATCTCGCCCGACAGCTGCCGGCTGTGGGATGTGAAGACCGGGGCGCATCTCGACAAGGACGTGTTCCGCCGCGATCTGGGCTCGCTGACCGATGCCTATACCGAGGTGGCCAAGCGTCTGGGTGTCATGCCCACCAACCCTGAACCGATCAAGCCCACGCTGATCAACTGACACGATCGACGAAAGGACCTTTGCGATGAAAGCGCGCGTTCATGTGATGCTGAAGGATGGGGTTCTCGACCCGCAGGGCGAGGCGGTGCGTCACGCGCTCGGGCATCTCGGCTTTGCCGGGGTGGGCGGCGTGCGGATGGGCAAGGTGATCGAGCTCGATCTGGCCGCGACCGATGCTGCCGCGGCCGAGGCCGAGGTCAAGCAGATGTGCGAGAAGCTGCTCGCCAATACCGTGATCGAGAAATACACGATCGAGATCGCCTGAGGGGGTCGCCCGGGGCAGAGCCCGGGGGCGCCGCCCCCGGACCCCCGGGATATTTTTGGCAAGATGAAGCAGGAGCGCATGCGATGAAAGCCGCGATCATCACTTTCCCCGGGTCGAATTGCGACCGTGACCTTGCCGATGCCTTTGCCAAGGCGGGCGCCGAGGTGGTGCGGGTCTGGCACAAGGATACCGCGCTGCCGGCCGGGGTCGATGTGATCGGTGTGCCGGGCGGGTTTTCCTATGGCGATTACCTGCGTTGCGGTGCGATCGCCTCGCGTTCGCCGATCGGGCAGGCGGTGGCGGAATTTGCGGCCAAGGGCGGCTATGTGCTCGGCATTTGCAACGGCTTTCAGGTGCTGACCGAGATGGGGCTTCTGCCGGGGGCGCTGATGCGCAATGCCTCGCTCAAGTTCGTGTGCCGGCCGGTCACGCTGAAGGTGGCGACCGAGGACAGCGCCTTCACCGCGGGCTATGGCCGCGAGGCGGAGATCGTGGTGCCGGTGGCGCATCATGACGGCAATTACACGATCGACGCCGAGGGGCTGAAGGCGCTTTTGGCGGAGGACCGGGTGGCGTTCCGCTATGCCGAGAACCCGAATGGCTCGGTCGATGATATCGCGGGCGTGTTGTCGGCCAATCGGCGGGTGCTCGGCATGATGCCGCACCCCGAGCGGGTGGTCGAGGGCGTGCAGGGCGGCGCCGACGGGGCGGCGCTTTTCCGCGCGTTGAACGGGGTTCTGGCCACGGCCTGACCCTCGGCGCTTGCCGGGGCGGGGGCGGGCGCCTAAATTCCCGCCATGCGACAGCCTGTGCGCCCCCCCGATTCCGGCTCCCGAAGCGAGCCCGCCCGCCGTCGCGGGCGGCTGATCACGCGGATCGCGGTGGCGCTGATCTTCGGGCTCGGGCTCGCGGCGTTCTGGGGCACGAACGCCTGGCTCTCCGACCGGTTTTCCGAAACCACCCGGGTGCGCACCGAGCTGCGGCTGGCGCTCTACTCGGGCAATATCATGTCCGAGTTGCAGCGCACCTCGGTGGTGCCTCTGTTGCTGGTGCGCGACCCGCAGCTTGCCAATGCGCTCGACAGCGGGGATTTCTCGAAGACCTCGGCGACGCTGATCACCGCCAAGGAAGATATCGCCGCGGCTTCGATCCGGCTTCTCGACATGACCGGGCGGACGGTGGCGGCCACCAACCGCAATCTGATCGGCACCTCCTACGCCACCGCGCCCTATTTCGTCGAGGCGCAGCGCTCGCGCGAGACGATCTTCACCGCCACCCCGCGCGAGAGCGCCGGGACGGAGTTCAACTATTCCCGCGCGGTGGTGGTTGACGGACGGGTGATGGGGGTGATCGTCGTCGAGGCGGAGCTGTCGAAATTCGAGCGCGCCTGGGCGGGGATCTCGGATGCGGTGGCGGTGACCGACAGCGAGGGGCGGATCATTCTGACCACCGAGCCGAAATGGCGCGGGCTGACGATGGCGGAGGCTTTGGCCGCGCGCGACGCGCCGACCGCGATCCAGCGCGCGCTGCAGGCCACGGCCGATTGGGCCAATGACCCGCCCGACGCCTATCTCAAGGGGCAGGCGGTGATGCGCACCGAGACGCGGATCCCGTTCCGCGGCTGGCGGATGATCGCCTTCACGAGCTATGATTCGGTGCGCGAGAAGGTGAACGCCGTGCTCGCGCTCGAGATCATGGGTTTTGCGATCCTGCTGGCGGCGGCGTTTTATGTGCTCTCGCGGCGCGCGCGGGTGCAATCGGCGCTCTACCGGCGCGAATCGGCCGAGCTGCGCGCGCTCAACGCGCGGCTCACCCGCGAGATCGCCGAGCGCGAACGGGTGCAGAAGGATCTCGCGGTGGCCGAGCAGACGCTCGCGCAGAGCTCGAAGCTCGCCGCGCTGGGCGAGATGTCGGCGGCGGTCAGCCATGAGCTGAACCAGCCGCTCGCGGCGATGAAGACCTATCTCGCCGGCGCGCGGCTCTTGTTGCAGCGCGCCCGGCCCGAGGAGGCGCTGTCCTCCTTCCAGCGCATCGACGATCTGATCGAGCGGATGGGCGCGATCACCCGCCAGCTCAAGAGCTATGCGCGCAAGGGCGGCGAGGCGTTCGAGCCGGTCGATCTGCGCGCCGCGGTGAGCTCGGCGCTCGCCATGATGGAGCCGCAGCTCAAGGCGCGCACGGTGCGCATCACCCGCGCGATGACGCGCGAGCCGGTGATGGTGATGGCCGACCGGATCCGCCTCGAGCAGGTGATCATCAACCTGTTGCGCAACGCGCTCGACGCGACCAAGGGCGTGGCCGATCCGCAGATCGAGCTGATTCTGGCGCAGGGCGAGACGGCGGTGCTCGCGGTGCGCGACAACGGCCCCGGGATCACCGATCTCGAGAAGCTCTTCGAGCCGTTCTGGACCACCAAGAAACCGGGGGAGGGGACGGGCCTGGGCCTCGCGATCTCCTCCTCGATCGTGAGCGATCTGGGCGGTCGGCTGACCGCGCATAATGCCGAAGCAGGCGGGGCGGTCTTCGAGATGCAGCTGCCGCTGATGTCGGAGCAAGGCAACAAGGCCGCGCCAAGCGGCAGAGCAGCGGAGTAAGCGATGAGCCGGATGATGAAAGTGGCGATCGTCGATGACGAAGAGGATATGCGCCAGTCGGTGAGCCAATGGCTTGCGCTCTCGGGCTTTGACACCGAGACCTATCCGAGCGCCGAGGAGGCGCTGAAGGTGATCGGCGCGGATTGGCCGGGCGTGGTGATCTCCGATATCCGGATGCCGGGGATGGACGGGATGGCCTTTCTCAAGCGGCTGATGGGGATCGACAGCGGGCTGCCGGTGATCATGATCACCGGCCATGGCGATGTGCCGATGGCGGTCGAGGCGATGCGCCTCGGCGCGATGGATTTCATGGAAAAGCCGTTCGACCCGGACCGGATGACCGAGCTGGCCAAACGCGCGACGCAAGCGCGGCGGATGACGCTCGACAGCCGCGCGCTGCGCCGCGACCTTGCCGAGGGCGAGCAGGTGATGGGCAAGCTGATCGGCACCTCGGCGCCGATGGAGCGGCTGCGCGAGGATATTCTCGATCTCGGCCAGGCCGACGGCCATGTGCTGATCGACGGCGAAACCGGCACCGGCAAGACGCTGGTGGCGCATGCGCTCCATGCCACCGGGCCGCGGGCGGGCAAGAAATTCGTGGTGGTGAGCTGCGCGGCCTTCACCGACGAGGCGCTCGCGGCGCGGCTCTTCGGGCCGGTCGAGGAGGGCGGCTCGCTGCCGCTCGTCGAGGAGGCGCGCGGCGGCACGCTGGTGCTCGAGGATGTCGAGGCGCTGTCCTCGGCGCTGCAGGCGCGGCTCTTGCAGTTCATCAACGATCAGGGCACTCCGGCCGAAACCCGGATCATCGCGATCTGCAACGCCCATGGCGAGGGCCGCACCCTCGAAGACGCGCTGCGCCCCGATCTCTTCTTCCGGCTCGCGGCGCTGAAGATCACCCTGCCGCCCTTGCGCGCGCGCGGCGAGGATATCCTGACGCTCTTCACCCGGATGTCGGAGCAATTCGCCGAGGAATATGGCTGCGAGGCGCCCGAGATCGCCGCGCAGGAGGCCGCCCAGCTGCTGCAGGCGCCCTGGCCCGGCAATGTGCGCCAGCTGATCAACGTCGCCGAACGCGCGGTCTTGCAAAACCGCCGCGGCTCGGGCTCGATCACCTCGCTCTTGATGGCCGAAAGCGAAGACGCGGGCCCGGCGATGACCACCGAGGGCAAGCCGCTGAAGGAATATGTCGAGAGCTTCGAGAAGATGCTGATCGACAATACGATGAAGCGCCACAAGGGCTCGATCTCGGCGGTGATGGAAGAGCTTTGCCTGCCGCGCCGCACCCTCAACGAGAAGATGGCGAAATACGGCCTGAGCCGGTCGGATTATATCTGATCGGCCGGCGAGGGGGGCGCTGCCCCCCGGCTTCGCCTCCCCCCAGGATATTTCCGCATCGTTGAAGGGGAGGGCGGGGGCTGCTTTTCAACGATGTCCAAATATCCCGGGGGTGAATGCCGAAGGCAGAGGGGGCGGCGCCCCCTGCGCGGCCGGGCCAGGGGATCGGGCGCGTTAACCAAATCCTGACGAAAAAGCGATTGTCTTTGCCGGGGCGGCGTTGCTATTGTTGCTCTGATGTCGGCGGCCTGCGGTCAAATCCCCGCAGCGCGCCCACGGAATTCGCTGATTTCCGGACTTTGTTGCCTCGCGATGGCGGGGCAGGTCTGGGTCATCCGATTGGCCGGAAGGCCGTAGTTATGCCTGAAGGCTTTGAAAAGTCTCAGGTTTTCAGATGGGCGCCGGATATTCCGGCGCTTGGGACGAACCGCGATGGCGCGTGGAGAGGCAAGTCAGGTGAGGAGGAGCGGCGGTTTCGCCGGCTCCCCCGGCATGTCTCCCGAGGCGCCCGCCTCAACGAAAAACCATGTCGCGCGCGTCTTGCCCGAGAGGGGAAGGCGCCGATCGGCATGGGGAACATGGATTAATGGCAAAGAAAATGCTTATCGATGCCACCCACGCGGAGGAAACCCGCGTTGTGGTGGTGGACGGCAACAAGGTCGAAGAGTTCGACTTTGAGACCATCAACAAACGGCAGCTCGCCGGGAACATCTATCTGGCAAAAGTGACGCGGGTGGAGCCTTCGCTCCAGGCCGCTTTTGTCGATTACGGTGGCAACCGCCACGGGTTCCTGGCTTTCGCCGAGATCCACCCGGATTATTACCAGATCCCGGTGGCCGACCGTCAGGCGCTGCTCGAGGAAGAGCGGCTCGCGGCGGAGGCCGAGGAGGCCGAGGAGAGCCGGTCGCGCTCGCGCCGGTCGCGCTCGCGTTCGCGCGGTGGCAAGGGCGGGGACGCGCGCGCCGAGAAGGCGCAGCAAGAGGATGCGGTGATCCGCTCCGAGGAGATCCCCGGCATGGCCGTGGTCGATCTCGAGGCCGATGAGCCGGGCGACGATATCGAGGCGGTGGCCGAGGTGATCGCCGAGGCGGTCGCCACCGAGGCCGTGGCCGAAGAGATGGCCGAGGCCGCGCAGGCCGGCGCCGAGGAGCTCGCGGCGGAAGCCGAGGGCGAGGCCGAGGAGGCCGAGCACGATCACGACCACCACGACCACCCGGTCGATGACGAGATCGAATCGGTCGCCGACGAGGACGTGCAGGAAGAGATCCGCGCGCCCCGCAAGCCGCGCGCGCGCCGCTACAAGATCCAGGAAGTGATCAAGGTGCGCCAGATCATGCTGGTGCAGGTCGTCAAGGAAGAGCGTGGCAACAAGGGCGCGGCGCTGACCACCTATCTCTCGCTCGCCGGCCGGTACTGCGTCTTGATGCCGAACACCGCCCGGGGCGGCGGCATCTCGCGCAAGATCACCAACGCCGCCGACCGCAAGAAGCTCAAGGAGATCGCGGGCGAGATGGAGGTGCCGCAGGGCGCCGGGCTGATCATCCGCACCGCGGGCGCGCAGCGCACCAAGACCGAGATCCGCCGCGATTATGAATATCTGATGCGGCTGTGGGAGCAGATCCGCGAGCTCACGCTCAAATCGATCGCTCCCGCGCCGATCTATGAAGAGGGCGATCTGATCAAGCGCTCGATCCGCGACCTCTACTCCAAGGAGATCGACGAGGTTCTGGTCGAGGGCGATCGCGGCTACCGCGTCGCCAAGGATTTCATGAAGATGATCATGCCGACCCATGCCAAGCAGGTCGTGCATTATCAGGAACAACTGCCGCTCTTCGCGCGCTATCAGGTCGAGAGCTATCTCTCCTCGATGTTCAACCCGGTCGTGCAGCTCAAATCGGGCGGCTATATCGTCATCGGGGTGACCGAGGCGCTGGTCGCGATCGACGTGAACTCGGGCCGGGCCACGAAAGAGGGCTCGATCGAGGAAACCGCGCTCAAGACCAACCTCGAGGCCGCCGATGAGGTGGCGCGTCAGCTGCGGCTGCGCGACCTCGCCGGGCTGATCGTGATCGACTTCATCGACATGGAGGAGCGCAAGAACAACTCCGCCGTCGAGAAACGCCTGAAAGAGAAGCTCAAGACCGACCGTGCGCGGATCCAGGTCGGGCGGATCTCGGGCTTCGGTCTGTTGGAAATGAGCCGTCAGCGGCTGCGTCCGGGGATGCTCGAGAGCACCACCCAGCCCTGCCCGCATTGCCATGGCACCGGGCTGATCCGCTCCGACGACAGCCTCGCGCTGCAGGTGCTGCGCGCGATCGAGGAAGAGGGCACGCGCAAGCGCAGCCGCGAGGTTCTGGTGCGCTGCCCCGTGGCGGTTGCGAACTATCTGATGAACGCCAAGCGCGAGCATATCGCCTCGATCGAGGCGCGCTATGGCATGTCGGTGCGGCTCGAGGCCGATCCGAGCCTCGTGAGCCCGGATTTCTCGATCGAGAAGTTCAAGACCGCGACCCGGATCGTGCCCGATCCGATGTCGGCGGCGGTGCATGCCACGGCCGAGCTGATGGCGGAGATCGACGAGGCGGATCTGCTCGAGGAGGAGGAGATCGTCGAGGAGGCGGAGGCCGAAGAGGTCGCCGAGGCGGTCGAGGCGGTGGCTGAGGCGGCGGCTTCGGGCGATGAGCAGCCGAAGAAGAAGCGTCGTCGGCGGCGTCGCAAGAAGAAAGGCCCGGGGGCGCTCGATGCCGAGGGCGCCGAGGAGGCGTCGGACGACGAGGACGGTGCGGACGAGGGCGCCGAGGGTGAGGGCGATGACGACGAGGCGGCCGAGGATGCGGCGCGCGCGGCGGCGGCGGCCGAGCTTGCGGCGATGAGCCCGGATGAGGGCGCGGCGGCGGCGGAACCCGCGGCCGAGGCGGCCCCGGAAGAGGCGCCTGCGCCGAAGAAACCCACGCGCTCGCGCTCGCGCAAGAAGGCCGAACCCGCGGAGGGCGCCGAGGCGCCGGTTGCGGCGGCCGAGGGCGAGGAGCCGGTGAAGAAGCCGAGCCGTTCGCGCAAGAAAGCCGCGCCCGCCGAGGCGGTCGAGGGCGAGGCGCCGGTGAAGAAGCCGAGCCGCTCGCGCAAGAAGGCCGAGGCGGATGCGGCCGCGCCTGCGGATCTGCCTGCGGCGGAGCCGGTTGTGGAAGCGGCGCCTGCGCCCGAGCCTGAGGTCGCGCCCGCGCCGGTGAGCGAGGTGGCCCCCGAGCCTGTGGCCGAGCCTGTCGCCGAGCCGGTTGCCGAGCCCGCGCCGCAACCCGCGCCGGAGCCGGTGGGCGAGGATGGCCCGCCGAAGCCCAAGCGCACCGGTTGGTGGTCGCGCTGAGAGTTGAACCCGCCGGGCCTTGTGCCCGGCGGTTTTCATTTGGGCACCCCGGGGCGCCGCCCCGGACCCCGGGATATTTCGGGCATCGTTGAAGGGGGGGCGTTCAGCCCCGGGCGACGCGGTAGCGCTTGAGGCGCCCCTCATCTTCGGCCGAGAGCAGCCGGTGCCCGGCTTGTGCGCAAAAATGCGGCACGTCGATCCAGCTTGCGCCGTCGGTCGCCACGAGTTCGACCACCGCGCCGGGGGGCAGCCCCTCGAGCACCTTGCGCAGGCGCAGGACCGGTAGCGGGCACAAAAGCCCCTGCGCATCGATATGAGCGGCGATCTCCATGCCCCCGGCCTAGCGGTGGCGCGCGGATTTGTCCACGCGGATGTGACCGGCGCCCCGGTGACGGCGCGCGCGCGGGATGCTAGGAGGGGGCATGTTTGGAATTGATCTCATCGATGCCGCCTTCCTGCCTGCCGCGCTGGTCGCGCTGGTGGCGGGGCTTTTGTCCTTCCTCAGCCCCTGCGTGCTGCCGATCGTGCCGCCCTATCTGGCCTATATGGGCGGGGTGAGCATGGGCGAGCTGCGCGAGGGGCGGCGCTCGGCGGTGGTGCCGGCGCTTTTCTTCGTGCTCGGGCTCTCGACGGTCTTTCTGTTCATGGGCTTTGCCGCCTCGGCCTTCGGACGGTTCTTCCTGAGCAATCAGGAGCTCTTCGGGCGGATCTCGGGCGCGGTGATCATCGTGCTCGGCCTGCATTTCCTCGGTCTCTTCCGGATCCCGCTGCTCGACCGCGAGGCGCGGCTCGATGCGGGGGATCAGGGCGGCTCCTCGCTGGGCGCCTATGTGCTGGGCCTCGCCTTTGCCTTTGGCTGGACGCCCTGCATCGGCCCGCAGCTCGGCGCGATTCTCTCGATCGCGGCCTCGGGGGGCGATATGGCGCGCGGCACCGGGCTGCTCGCGGTCTATGCGCTCGGCCTCGGGATCCCGTTCCTGCTCGCCGCGCTTTTCATCCAGCGCGCGATCGGCGTGATGAACCGGCTCAAGCGTCATATGGGGCTGATCGAGAAGGCAATGGGCGCGCTCTTGCTGCTTGTGGGGCTGCTCCTCGTCACCAACGCGTTCTCGGCGATCAGCTTCTGGCTGCTCGAGACCTTCCCCGGCCTCGCCCAGCTTGGCTGAGCGGGCAGGGGGCGCCGCCCCCTCGGCCCTGGCGGGCCTCACCCCGGGGATATTTCCGCATCGTTGAAGGGAGAGGCGTCCTGCCTTCAATGATGTCCAAATATCCCGGGGTCCGGGGCAGCGCCCCGGGGCTCTCCGTCCTTAGGCCCAGTCGGGTTTGCGCTTTTCGATGAAGGCGCAGATCCCCTCGTTCGTGTCGCGGTGGAGCATGTTCTCGACCATCACCGCGGCGGTATGGTCATAGGCCTCGGCGAGGGTCAGGGGCAGTTGCTCGTAAAAGGCGCGCTTGCCGATCTTGACCGCGACCGAGAGTTTCGCCGCGACCGTCTCGGCGAGCCGGGCGGCTTCGGCGGAGAGCTCGGCTGCCGGCACCACGCGGTTCACCAGCCCCACTTCGCGCGCGCGGGCCGCCTCGATGAATTCGCCGGTGGTGAGCATCTCGAAAGCCACCTTGCGCGGCACATTGCGGGTGAGCGCCACCATCGGCGTCGAGCAGAAGAGCCCGATATTCACCCCGTTCACGCCAAAGCGCGTGCCCTCCGCCGCCACCGCCATGTCGCAGCTCGCCACCAGTTGGCACCCCGCCGCGGTGGCGATGCCATGGACTTCGGCGATCACCGGCTGCGGCAGCGCGGGGATCAGCTGCATCACCTCCGAGCAGCGCGCGAAGAGATCGGCGAAATAGCCCGCGCCGCCATCCTCCGCCGTGCGCGCGGCCTGCATCTCCTTGAGATCATGGCCCGCGCAGAAGGCCTTGCCCGCGCCTTTCAGCACCACGGCCTTCACCGCGCTCTCTTCGGCCAGCGCCTCGAGCCGCCCTTTCAGCGCCGCGAGCATCGCATCCGAGAGCGCATTGAGCGAGCCCGGCGCATTCAGCGTCAGATGCGCGACCGCGCCGCGGCGCTCGTATTCGACGAGTTGTGACATTGCATTTCCTCCCTGTTGACGGAAGTCTAGGGGCGGGAGAAAGGAGAGCAAGGATGAAAAATCTGATGGACGCGGCGTCCCTCGAGGCGTTTTTGGCGCGCGAATTTCCGCAAGTGGGCGGGCAATTCGCGATCGAGAGCCTCGACGAGGGCGAGCTTGTGGTGCGGCTGCGGGTGGGCGAGGGGCATCTGCGCCCGGGCGGCACGGTCTCGGGGCCCTCGATGTTCGCGCTGGCCGATGTCGGCATCTATCTCGCGATTCTCGCGAAGATCGGGCCGGTGGCGCTCGCGGTGACCACCTCGGCGAGCGTCGATTTCCTGCGCAAGCCCGAGGCCGGGCGCGATCTGATCGCGCGGGTGCGGATCCTCAAGCTCGGGCGGGTGCTCGCGGTGGGCGAGTGTCTGATCTTCTCCGAGGGCGGGGCGGCGCCGGTGGCGCGCGCCTCGATGACCTATTCGATCCCGCCGAAATGAGCCGGCTCAGGGCGCGGGTTTGAGATCGACGGTGAGCTTGCCGCGCCGGGCGTAATGGATCCAGCGGTCCGAGGCTTCGGCGGCGGCATAGCCCACCCCGGCCACCACGAGCCCGACCGGCGTCGGCAAAAGCGGCGCGCGGCCATCGACCGCGGCATCATAGCGCTCGGCCGCGGTGAACCCGGGGGCCGTGCAGCGTACGAAAAGCGGCGCGGGTTTGCCCTTCACCTTCGGCAGCGCGATCTTTGCCGGTGTCACGATCTCGGGGTAGGTCAGATCGTCGCTCGAGAGCGTGCAGCGCGCCCCGGCGACCGCGCCCGCGGGGCCTTTCGTGGCCACCGTCACATTGCGGTAGCCGCTCACCCGCGCGGCGAAGCTCTCGGTCTTGAAGGCAGGTTGGGTCGGCGCGCTGTCCTGTGCGCCGGGGAGCGTGCAGGCGCCAAGCGCGATCAGGGCGGCGGCGGCGAGGGCTTGGGCTTTCATCGGGTCTTCCTTCTCGAGCGGGCGGTCTGGTGAGGAACTTACGCGCGGCGCGGGGCGCTCTGACGCGGCGGCGGTGGCGGGGAGTTGGCGCGAATCTCACGAATTGATTGGGGTATTATGATACCGATTTTGCAAGGCATTGTTTTTGCTTTGAAACTTTCCGATATTCGCGCTTGAAATGCGTGCGGAAATCGCCCAAAAGCCGGCATCCGAATTCCACAACCCTTCAAAGGGCGATCGACAATGAAAACCTATACCGCGAAACCTGCGGAGATCGAGAAGAAGTGGATCCTGATTGACGCCGAGGGCGTCGTTCTGGGCCGCCTCGCCACGATCGTTGCCATGCGTCTGCGTGGCAAGCACAAGCCGACCTTCACCCCCCATATGGACATGGGCGACAACGTGATCATCATCAACGCCGACAAGGTGCAGATGACCGGCACGAAGCGTGAAGACAAGCGCTACTACTGGCACACGAACCACCCGGGCGGGATCAAGTTCCGCACCGCGCGTCAGGTTCTCGAAGGCGCCCATCCGGAGCGCGTCGTGATCAAGGCCGTCGAGCGGATGATCTCGCGCAACCGTCTTGGCCGTCAGCAGATGTCGAACCTGCGCGTCTATGCCGGTGCCGAGCACCCGCATGAGGCCCAACAGCCCGAAGTTCTCGACGTCAAAGTCCTGAACAAGAAAAACACCCGGAGCTAATCATGTCCGATATCAAATCCCTCGATGATCTGAAGTCGGTCGTTTCGGGCGCCGAAGCCGCCGTCGCCGTGGCCGCTGGCCCCCGTGAGCCGGTGCGCGACGCGCTCAACCGCTCCTATGCCACCGGCAAGCGTAAAGACGCGGTCGCCCGCGTCTGGGTCAAGCCCGGCTCGGGCAAGATCGTTGTGAACGGCAAGGAAATGCCGGTTTACTTCGCGCGCCCCGTGCTCCAGCTGATCGTGAACCAGCCGTTCCAGATCGCTGGTGTCGAAGGCCAATATGACGTCTACGCCACCGTGACCGGCGGCGGCCTCTCGGGCCAGGCCGGTGCGGTCAAGCACGGCATCTCGAAAGCGCTGCAACTGCACGAGCCGTCGCTGCGCGCGCCGCTCAAGGCCGCGGGCTTCCTGACCCGTGACTCGCGCGTCGTCGAACGGAAGAAATACGGCAAGGCCAAAGCCCGCCGTTCGTTCCAGTTCTCGAAGCGCTGATTTCAGCCTTTGGCTATACGAAAGGGCCGCCCGGTTGGGCGGCCCTTTTGCTTTCGGGGAGGGGCAGGGCGCTCAGGCCGCCTCGTCGATCGGGGAGGCGTTGAGCTCATTGTAGCGCTCGGCACCCATCCGGTCGTGCAGATCGATCTGGGTCTCGAGG